>JBAQNC010000095.1:0-14974 GCA_049303435.1 Parvibaculum sp.
CATCATTAAACGACGATTAAGGCTCATTCTCTAAAAATAGAACAGTTAAAGACGACCTCTCGTCAAAATCCTGCCCTGTCCTATCAGCGACAAGGCTCGGAGAAAGTTGTTCTATGAGCGCACCCTGGCGCCTCTTGCAGACAATCAAAATTCCCTCGACGCAAGCGATCTTCGCTGTTGTCTGCATTGTTGGCATCTCGGCCTGGATGGGCATCACGCTCACGCGCGAGTCCGGGCGCGTGGCGTCGATCTGGCTTGCCAACGGCGCTATGATCGCCATCCTGCTTTCGTCGGCCCGGAAAAAATGGCTCGTCCTTCTCGCAACAGCCTATGTCACCAATGCTGCGGTCAACTTTCTGACCGGCGACGCGGTTCTGCTTTCAATGTCGCTTGCGACAGCCAATAGTGTCGAAATCATAGTCGCATCCACCTTGATGCGACGCCGCAGCGAACCCATGCCGGACCTGACGTCCTGGACATCGCTGTTTCGCTTCGCACTTTGGGGCTGCCTCGTTGCGCCCCTGTCGTCAGCCATCATCGCCAGCCTCGCCCTGCACTTTTTCGTCGGCGCGTCCTATCTCGCCGTATTTGAAAGATGGTTCATGGCCGACGCATTCGGCATTCTCACAGTGGCGCCACTGTTCCTCGCTATCCGCAATCGGCTTTTCACAACCAGCATCCTGTCGGCAAAGCCGATCGAATATGTTGCGATCCTGACATTGGTCGCCCTCTGCGCCACGGGCGTCTTTGCACAAAGCCAAATTCCATTTCTCTTCCTCGTCTACACTCCCTTGATCATCGTTGCCTTCCGCCTGGGCTTTGCCGGCGCCGTAGCGGCGATCGCGATCATCGCCATTATTTCAATCAGCTTCACCATCACAGGCTATGGACCATTCGCTCTGGTCCATGACATGCCACTTGCCAAACGCGTCTGGCTGCTCCAGTTGTTCATCGCCAGTTGCACCGCCACCACATTACCCATCGTCGCCGCATTGGCCGAACGCGCCCGCATTGCAATACGGCTTCGCCAGAGTGAATCCAGCCTGCGTTTCTTCACCGACAATTCGACCGACATGATCGTCACCAGCACCACGGACGGCGTGAGGCGTTATGTATCCCCGGCGTCATTCAAACTGCTTGGGTATACGCCTGAAGAAATGCTTGAGCTCCGCGCGCTGCAACTCATGCATCCAGACGATCGCGCGCGCGTCGAACAAACCGTTCGAGACATGGCGGCGGGCAAGGCCGACCCTGTCTGCTCCTACCGCGCACGACGCAAAGACGGCACCTATGTCTGGGTCGAAGCCAGCTTTTCCTTCACGCGGGATCCGGTGACCGGCGAGCCGGTCGAATTCACATCTGTTGTTCGCGAATTGAAGCTCAGAGAATCCGGTGATCGCGAGATCCTTGAAAACGCGCTCGCGCTCAAGGAAAGCCACCGCTTGCTGCTGATGGCGGAATCAATGGCTCATGTCGGCTATTGGCGTCTCGACGTTATATCGAACACGCTGTTCTGGTCGCCGGAAGTCTACAAGATTCACGGCAAACCTTCGTCTCACATACCCAGCCTTGAGCAGGCTATGGCTGTCTATCACCCCGACGATCGGGAGCGCGTGTCAGCTATCGTGGACGACGCGCTCAACCTCGGGAAAGCCTTCGAGTTTGAAGCGCGCCTCGTGCGCAACGATGGCGAGATACGGCATGTCGTCTCGCACGGCCAGAGCGAAAAATCCCCCGATGGCATCGTCGTCGACATCTTCGGCACATTCCAGGACGTCACAGAACAAAGGCAGGCCAGCCTCAAGTTGAGTGAGCAATTCGCCGAACTGCAGAAGAGCTACAAACGGCTGGACGAGCTGACAAGAGAACTCACCACGGCGCGCGACGAAGCGGAATCCGCCAACAAGGCAAAATCCGAATTCCTCGCAAGCATGAGCCATGAAATCCGCACACCCATGAACGGCATTGTCGGCATGACGGAATTGTTGCTCGACACGAACCTCGATGATGAACAGGAAAAATACGCCCTCGCCGTGCGTGAGTCAGCCGACACGCTGGTCATCATGCTCAATGACATTCTCGACCTGTCCAAGCTTGAAGCTGGTCGTGTCGAAATTGAATCCTTACCCTTCTCGCTTTTCAAGCTCATCGAAAGTGTCGTAGAGCTCATGTCGCCACAAGCGAAGGCCAAGAACATCGAATTGAAATTTGAAGCAACGCCAGAAACCGAAGGCTTCTTCCTCGGCGATCCGACACGAATACGCCAGATTTTCCTCAATCTGATCGGCAACGCGCTCAAGTTTACCGAAGCCGGGCATGTCCACATCAAGGCGTCAAAACTCACCGCCGACGCCAATGACAACCGCCTCCGCTTCGCCATCAGCGACACCGGCAACGGCATGTCCGAAGAAAATCTGTCAAAACTTTTCACCAAATTCTCACAGGTCGATGCAACCGTCACCCGCCGATTTGGCGGCACTGGCCTCGGGCTTGCGATTTCCCGTCAGTTGACCGAATTGATGGGCGGCAAAATCGGCGTCGAAAGCAAGCTGGGTGTCGGCAGCACATTCTGGTTCGAAATTCCCTTGGCCAAAAGCGACAGGAAGTCTGTCACGACTTCCTCGGATGCCCCGCTCCCTTCGCGCCGCGCCGGCGATCGTCCGGGCGCGCATGCACACTTGCGCGAGCCTCTCAAATCCACCGTTGAAAATCGGCATATTCTCCTTGTCGAAGACAATCGCATCAACCAGCTTCTCGCCTCGACCATCCTCACCAAGGCAGGCTATCAGGTAGACATCGCAGGCGATGGCCGCGCGGCCATCATGTCTCTCGAAGCCACCGACTATGACGCCATATTGATGGATGTCGAAATGCCGGTCATGGATGGCATTAAAGCGACAGAACATATCCGCGATGAAGCTTCAACGCCGAAGAAACGCGCTATTCCCATCATCGCAATGACCGCAAACGCCATGGCGGGCGACCGTGAAAGCTACATTGCTGCGGGGATGAACGACTACATCAGCAAGCCGATGAATTCCGCGCGCCTGCTGTCGATCATCGCGCGCTGGACCGATGCGCAGGACGCGAAAAATGAGGCTCCCGGCCCGATCCTGCCCACGGACGATGCGGAAAAACCCGCCGCTGAAGCTGGCGACATGAACTTCGGCGAGTTGGAGAGCCTCTCGCAACGCATCGGCGAAAACAGGATCAATTCACTGATCGAGGGATTCATCGATGACAGCCGCGACCAAATGAAAAGGCTCGCCGATATCTGCGGGACGGGAAACCACGAGGGAGTTAAGAAAATTGCCCATGAGATCGCCGGCACCAGCGCCAATTTCGGCGCGACGAAGCTCGCCGAACTCGCCCAACAGTTGAAGCGCACTGCCGACACCCGCCCGGAGCCGACCAGCTACAACATATTGACGGCAGACATCAAAGCCCACGCCGCCGCCAGCTGGCAGGCTCTGGAGGGGCATTTTCCCGGTACGAAGCAAGCGCATCGCTCCTGATCCCTGTGCGGCGTTTCGGCCCTATTGCCCGCTTCGATAACATGGGTACGATATGGGCATGACAAAACTCGACGCACATAATGACATCAGGCCCGCCGGTTCCGCCGAGAGGAACACAGGCTATCCCTCGCCACAGCCCGAACCGGACAATCCGGCCGACGCACAGACTTTCGGGCTGAAGCCGGAGCAGAGGTTTTCGACACAGATCTGGCTGCGGAAAATTACCAATGCGGCGACGTTAAACCCCCAACTCCTCAAGGACCTTGCGGAACTTGAAGCCTCCAACAGTTCCATCACCCGCTCCAATGTGGGCGGCTGGCACAGCGACACCAACCTCCACCGGTTGGAAGCTTTCAAACCGTTACGTCAGATCATCGAAAATGTTTCTGTGGGCTGCGCCAACTATCTGGGGCTCGATTTCCAGAAAGCCGATCTCGTCTTTCAGGGCATGTGGGCAAACCGCAACGGGCCGGGCGACTATAATACGAGCCACATCCACCCCAATTCATTTCTATCCGGCAGCTACTACGTGAAGGTCCCGCCGGAAAGCGGCAATATCGAATTTAACGACCCCGTCGGCGAACGCTGCATGTTCACATATCCGGTAAGACCGGAAGTCAATTATCTGCCCCGTCGCCTTGCCTATCGATGCAGCGAGGGCCTGCTTGTGATGTTCCCCTCCTGGCTGCCGCATGGGGTTCAGGTAAATCGCAGTCAGGAATCGCGCATGTCGATTGCCTTCAACATCGATTGCGTACCCAAACCTCCGGGCGGGATCAGGCACGCCCCCGGCGCTGGCAAACTTCAGTCCGGCTGATAGAGAATTTTCACAACCTCGATGGTCTCGATCCCATTGGGTGTGCGGACATCGACATCGTCGCCCTCTTCCGCTTTCAGCAAGGCGCGCGCGACAGGCGAAATCCAGCTGACTTCGTTACGGTCGATATCGGCTTCATCGACGCCGACAATCCGGATCGTCCGCTCGCCCCCATCCTTCTGGACGTAAGTCACCGTCGCCCCGAAAAACACCTTGTCGCGATCGATCTGCCGCGCCGGATCGACAATCTCGGCGATCTCCAGCCGCTTCGTCAAAAAGCGGATACGCCGGTCGATCTCGCGCAGTCTCTTCTTGCCATAGATATAGTCGCCATTTTCCGAACGATCACCATTGCCCGCCGCCCAGGCCACCGTCTCGACAACCTTGGGGCGATCTACACGGCGCAGCCGCAAAAGTTCGTCGCGCAGCCGCGCATGACCGCTTGGCGTCATATAGTTTTTCACGCCAACAGGAAGCGGAGCCAATGTATCGGGCTCCTCCTCTTCCATATCCGTTTCCTTGGTAAATGCCTTGCTCATCATCCGCCTGTCGCGACGCGCCGTCTTTCAAAAACTAGCACGAACATGAGCAATATAGAGCGATGCAAAATCAGCGGGCGCTAGTGATGGCCGTTGCCATAACCGTTACCATTGCCATTTCCGTAATGGTTCCCGTTATTGCCGTTTCCGTTGCCGTAATGGTTCCCGTTATTGCCGTTGTTGTCGTGGTCGTGGTCGTTGTCGTTGTTGCCGTTTCCGCTATTGCCGTTGTCATTGCTGTTGCCCTGACCGGAGCTGTTCCCGTTCCCCTGGCTATTGCCGGGTGAGGAGGACGACGACCCGCCAGAACCCGACCCGCTCGATCCCGCAAGGCCGGATGTCAGCGTATCGAGGTCCATCGTGCCATTGACCACAACCATCCGGCCAGACAAATTCGATTCCAACTGCGTCATCGCAGTCGCGAATGCCAGCGAACAGAGACCGGCCAGAAGGGCATATTCGATCGCGCTCACGCCTCTCTGATCGCGTGAAAAGGACTTGAATAAAGTCATTGTCTTTCCGATGGTTTTGACACTTGCGTGTGCCACCTAGTGACAAATGATGCTTTTTCGCATCGCGGAGACTTGATTGTATGTATTCAAAATAGGGATTTTTCTTAAACAAACACTTAACTCATATTAAATTGTCGATAAAATTTGCCCAAATTCCATCAATCCGCTCCGGCGGCGGCGGAAAACCCCTTGTTCACGCCGACAGAATCCGGCGCCACCTTGCCGTTTCGTCCCGAGCACCCGCCCCGATGAACCATCAACGGTTTGTATAAAGAATAATAATGAAGATCAATTTTGCGCTGATCGTCGGACACGGCGAAAAGATTCCCCCCAATTCGCTGGCCCGCATATTGTGCAAGCTGTGGCACGAGCAGGGCCACAAGATCATTCTGACGCCCTGCATTCCCGTCAAGGCCGACGTTGCAATGCTTCATATCGACTCCACGAAGATTTCACCTGACATTCTTTCAGGCTTCGATCCCGACATGCCGATCTGGAACCGGCATGCGCTGGATATTTCAAAACGACACGTCAGCCACAATCTGATCAGCGCTGACGACGACTATTCCGGCGCCGTTCTCGTCAAGACGGACGACAATGCCTTCGGCGGACGCCAGTTTCCCCTCACGCAACCGCATTTGGAAACCATTGCACATCGTCGCCAAACAACCATCGACAACTGGATGGACAGGCGCATGCTCCCGCTCGATACCTATCCCGTTCTCGATAGCGCCCGCGACGTGCCCGCCTGGGTCTGGGTGGACAAGACGCTCGTCGTCGAGAAATTCACGCCCGAAATCGAAGACGGTCTCTATGTTCTCCGTCTCTGGATTTTTCTGGGCCAGCGAGAAGTTGTGATGAAGCTCTATGGCCGCCAGCCGATCGTCAAGAGCGGCGATCTCGTGCGGTTTGAGTATATCGACGAAGTGCCGGACGAACTCCGCCTTGAAAGAAAACGTCTCGGCATCGACTTCGGCAAATTCGACTTTGTCATGAACAACGGAGAGGCGATTCTGCTGGACGCAAACAAGACTCCCACTGGCGGCCAAAATGGCAAGACGCCGCAATATGCGCATGTGCTGGCGAAGGCCTTGTCCAATATGTTTGCAGAAAGCTCCAAATGACGATCACACCTTCCGCGCATCTGGCGGCGCTTTATCCGCCCCGCACCGCCTTTGCCTCGATCAGCCAATGCGAAGACATGCCTGCCCTTCTATATAACGACTGGCAGATGGAATCCATTTCCGGCACCGTGCTTTCCTGCCTCGGCGCCATGCCCGGCTGCGCCCATCGCAATGTGGCGAGCGAAATCGCTTTCGACTTTTTCCGAAAAGCTGGCATAGAGCCGCCTTCAGCGCTCGACATCTATGACGACCGGCAAGGCGCTATCGCCGCTGCGCGACGCCTGGCCGAGGCAGGCCAGCGCCTTGCCTGCATTTATCCGCACCTGCCGGAAATTCGTAAGCTGAACAAAACACTGGTCCCGGCCGAGATCTACAATTATCTCAACGACAAAAGAAACCTCGCCGCGCTTTGCCCGTCGGCATTTGCGCCGCCGCGCCGGATTTTCAACATCGAGGAAGCCCGCAATCTGCAAGCCGACAGCTTCGCCTTTCCGCTTTTCTTCAAGGGCGCATTGGACGGCGCTAATGGCGGCGGTCGCGATGTGCATTATTGCAAGGACAGGCAAGGCTTCGATGCGGCGTTGCAATGGTTTCTGTCAATGCCCTTCTTCAAGGGCCTCGTCATCGAAGAGCCTATTTCCATCGCATCGAACTGGTGCCTGAATTTTTCTATTCTCGACAATGATGTGCGCTATTTCGGCGCCGCAGAACAGACTTTCGAAGCGATAGCGAACCAGAGCGGAAGTGTGATCGACCCGAAAAAGCCCGCACCTGCGCAAGCCATCGAAATCGGCCACGAAATCTGTCTCGCCGCCCAGGCGCGCGGCTATCGCGGCATTGTCGGCATGGATATGTGCGTCGACACCGCCGGAAAAATCTATTTCTTCGATCTCAATTTCCGGGTCAATTCATGCACCAATCTCATCCTGCTGCATGAAGGAATGGAGGACCGCCGCCGCATCAGCACCATGTATAGTTATTCCCCGACAGGCAAACTGTCGGACCTGATGATGTCGCTGGATGAGATGATCTCGCGGGGTCAATTCATTCCCCTGCAACTCTATGATGGCGCCGCCCATCAAGGCGCCAGCGCGCCATGCCGCATCACCGGCTTTTTTCGCAGCGACACGCGCGGCGAAGGCGAAGCGCTGGTCAAGGAAGCGGGCGCGCGCCTTCAGGAAAAAATTTCCGTTCCGGGATAGATGGCCTCAGGCGATCATCTCTCTCATGCGATCGACATTGGCGACGCGCAGCATACGTCCTTCAAGGGAAATCACGTCGAGCCTGCGCAACTGCTGCAAGGTGCGATTGACGTGAACGGGCGAAAGACCAAGGGCGTCGGCAATATCCTGTTGCCGCAAGGGGAAAGGCATCTGCTCTCCCGTGAGAAGCCCCCGCTCGCGGAGCCTGTCATAAAGCCCGACCATCAGGCTGACGATCCGCCCTTCGGCATCCCGCCCGCCCATATCGCGCACGCGCTCGCGCAACATACGGGCGACCTCGACGCCGGTCTCGATCAGGACTTCCATGATATCCGGTCGCGAGAAAATCAGCTCCTTGAGAAAATCCACGTCGAAACCGCAAAACTCGACATCGGTCATGGCGCGGATCGAACGCACCTCTGCAGCCTTCGACAGAAAATCCTCGCCAATGAAGTCGCCAGGCACAAGCACGTCGGAAGCCGTCACCCTGCCATCCGACATGACATGGATCGAAGAGGCCCATCCAGATCTGATGACCTTGGCCAGGCCATGTTTATCGCCTTGTTTCTGCAGATAGCGCCGGGCCGGAACAGCTCCCTGAACCCGATTTTCAAACACCTTCGCGTCGGGCGGCGTCCCGATGAGAACGGCGCAAATCCCTTTTGTACGAAGGGCGCATTTTTCGCAAATATCAGTCATTCGAACGCAAACTCACTAAACCCTCGCATTCATTGCAGCTTGCAATCAATCGAGGCGAGAAAAGTCTATGTATTATTGAGTGAACTCACAACAAGTCGGCGCAAGGTCAGCAAGGCGAAATCACGACCTGTTCCAGACTTGTCCACGAATAAAACATGGATTTATGATCCATATTATAAAATTTGTTCAAAATCCGGCCTTTGTTCAGATTCCCCCGCGAGGTCTGCAAAATCGATCAGTAATGGAATCAATTAGCTGAGGATCTATCCGGCGCCGAGAATCACCGCCACATGATACGTGATGAATGAAGCGACATAAGCGAGCCCCAGCATGTAGCCGAAGGTCACCCACATCCATTTCCAGCTGCCCGTCTCGCGCCGGATCACGGCCAGCGTCGAGGCGCATTGCGGCGCAAAGATGTACCAGACCAGAAGCGACAGAGCGGTCGCAAGACTCCAGTTCTGCGCCAGAACCTGTCCGATATGCTGAGCCGTCCCCGCCCCGCCATCCTGAATGGCATAGACCGTGCCGAGCGCCGCCACCGCCACCTCGCGCGCCGCCATGCCCGGCACCAGCGCCACGCTGATCTGCCAGTTGAACCCGATCGGCGCGAGCACCGGCTCGATGAAGCGACCGATCATCGCGGCAAAGCTGTAATAGATGTCCGGCATGGTCGCATTGGCGGGCGCCGCGGGAAATGTCGACAGCACCCAGATCAAGACCATCATCGAGAAGATGGTGGTGCCCGCGCGCTTGAGAAACATCTGCGCCCGCACCATCAGACCGATGGCGACGCTGCGCAGCTGCGGCATCTTGTAATCCGGCAGGTCGAGCATGAAGGGCGGCGAGGGATGCCCGCGCCAGAAGAGAAACTTCGCAACGAAGGAAACCCCGAGCGCGCTGACGATGCCCGCCACATAAAGCCCGAACATGACGAGCCCTTGCAGGTTGAAAATCCCCCAGACCTCTCGCGCCGGGATGAAAGCTGAAATGATCAGCGTATAAACGGGAATGCGCGCCGAGCACGTCATCAGCGGCGCGACGAGAATGGTCGTCAGCCGGTCGCGGCGATTATCGATCACGCGCGCGGCCATGATGCCGGGAATGGCGCAGGCGAAGCTCGACAGCAGCGGAATGAAGGCGCGTCCGTGCAGCCCCGCCCCGCTCATGATGCGGTCCATCAGGAAGGCCGCGCGCGCCATATATCCCAGATCCTCCAGCAGCAGGATAAAGAGAAACAGGATCAGGATTTGCGGCAGGAAAATGATGACGCTGCCGACGCCGGAAATGATGCCGTTGGCAATGAAGCTTTGCAGCAATCCCTCCGGCAGAAACACCTGCGTCATGCCGCCGAGCCAGTCGAAGCCCATCGCGATAATGTCCATCAAGGGCTGCGCCCAGCTGAACACCGCCTGGAACATGACGAACATCAGCACCAGCAGGAACACCAGCCCGCCGACGGGATGCAGCAGAAAATCGTCGATGCGCGCGCTCAGCGTATCGGGCTTTGCCGGCAGTTTGACGACGCGCGCGATAATACGATCGGCTTCGCGTTGTTCGGCGCGCAACTCGCGCACCCCCGGCACCGACCATCTGTTCTCGCCCAGGGCCGGAATGCCCTTGGCCAGCATCTCGTCGAATGTCCGCCAGAAATCATCGAGCCCGCCGCGCCGCACCGAATTGGCGGTGACGACCGGCATGCCGAGTTCCGCCGACATCGCATCCACGTCGATATCGATGCCGCGCCGCCGCGCAATGTCGATCATGCTGAGAACGAGAAGGATCGGCCGCCCGACCTTGCGCAATTCCAGCACCAGCCGGATGCCCGTTCTGAGATTTGTGGAATCCACCACCGCCATCAGAAGATCGGGCGCCGTCTCGTCCGGCCTCAATCCCAGCACGACATCGCGCGTCACTTCCTCGTCCGGGCTGCGCGCGCGCAGTGAATAGGTGCCGGGCAGATCGACCACATCGACGACGACACCCACTGGCGTCTTCGCGGGCCCCATCTTCCGCTCGACCGTCACGCCAGCGTAATTGCCGACCTTCTGGCGGCTTCCCGTCAGCGCATTGAAAAGCGCCGTCTTGCCGCAATTGGGCACGCCCACCAGCGCCACATGCGGCGCGGCCACAGCACGGGGCGGCGGCGTCACCTGACGCGTCAACTCAATGTGAGGCGTTAGAACACCTTCTGTTTCTTCCATTTATCTTCCCTGGCCAACCAGCCCTAACCAACCAGAATGGCCATCGCCTCGCGTCGTCTTAGCGCGACTGTCGCATCATTGATTCGCACGGCGATCGGGTCCCGCCCGAACAGGCCCTCATGCAGGACGCAGACTTCCGCGCCCTCCACGAAACCGAGTTCGATGAGCCGACGCTCGATCTCTTCGGGCAGCAGGCTGGAGTTGAGATCGGTCACCTCAATCCGCTGGATGCGCCCGGCAAAATGACGCCGCGCCAGACCCAGCGGCACAAGACCGCTCGTGTCCGGTTCCGCCGCGCTTGTCGCGCTCTCCGTCTGGCATTTCGCCTGACTGTCGATCGGGCTATCCACTGGCCGCTCTTCCCTCAATACCCCTACTTACTGGCAGGTAAATCACTACTGAGAACGGATTGCAACAAGCGAAAGAGCGCATCCCCCGGCGCGAGGCATTTCTGCGCCAATTTGCCACCCGTGCTAAACGACGACTGGCAGGACAAGAAAAAGCGCGCCGAAAAATCCGGCGCGCCCTGCATTCGTGAATATCTGTTGTGTCCTAGAACGTATGACCATCTGCTGAGGCAACGACCTGCGCGCCGTCATTCGCAAACGTATTGTCGGCCACGACAAAAAGCGAAATCACAGCCATCCACGCCACCGCCAGCGTGAGCATCACCACTTTAACTCTGGCCTTGCTGCTATTTTTCAAAATCATCTCCTCCTCATTCCCTGAAGAAATGATAGCGGTTATTTGCCGCAGGAGAAGCCCTAAAATTCCAGGAGACAAGTATAAAGCGCTGACGCAGCGGCTCCCTCGCAGACCACCCGGCGTTTTCGCTTATTAGTCTTATTCGAAAATGCTCACCCCACCACGCCGACCAATCAACACGCAGGTCCCCCGCCGGGCCGTAGTAACCTCCGTCGCAATGTTTCGACGACACGGGCCCTGGATCGCGATAGGTCTTGAGTCAGACCGCCTGAAAGCAGATCGAAAGAATCGTCGGATTTCCGTCCCATGAAACAAAGACTTCTGTATGTGCTGGTGAACTATCCAACGCTGTCCCAGACATATAAGGACAGCGAAATCGGGGCCCTGCATTCCGACTTCGAAATTGAAATCCTCACGATCGGCCAGTCACAGGCGAAATATCGTCAACACTATCCCTTCAGCGCCCCGCAAAATCAGGGCGAGTTTGAAACTTCAATCAAGCGTTTCAAACCGGACATCGTGCACGGACACTATCTTCATACGGCAGACAGATTATTCGCCGTCAGCCAGATAGCGGACTGCCCTTTCACGCTGAGAACGCATTCGTTTGATGTTCTGGGGCCTACCCCGGAGCAAATCAAACACTATGTAAAATTCCTCAATACGGATCGATGCCTCGGCATTCTGGTATTCCCTTTTCTGGCGAACACCCTGGAACGCCTTGGCGTACACCATTCAAAAATCGTGACGGACTGGCCGGTCGTGGACCTCAAAAGGTTTCACGACGAAAGCCCTAACGGAAAGGCAATCATCAATACGGGCGCCTGCATTCCCAAGAAAAACATGGCGTCTTTTCTTGAACTGGCTTCCCGTTGCCCTTCAAGAGATTTCCGGCTTTACCCCATTGGCTATCTCACCAGCCAGATCGAAAGCCTTAATGTCTCGAAAGGAAACCCGGTAAAGATTTTCCCGACCGTCGAGCCCTACGAAATGCCATCAGTCTACAAACAATGTGAGTGGCTGATCTACACGGCAAATCCGCAAGTTCCCACCATAGGCTGGCCCATGGCCGTCGCAGAGGCACAAGCCTCCGGTTGCGGCGTTCTGATGCAAAAGGTCCGTCCCGACCTTGATGAGTATGTCGGCCCAGGCGGCTACACCTTCACCACCCTTGACGAAGCCCTAGACATCCTGAACCGCCCCTACCCTGAGACAATGAGAACTTCCGGCTTCAAATGGGCCGAAAAATCGGACATCAGAAAAAACATCCACAGACTGACGGATCTCTGGACAAGCTAGAACGACCGATGACCGATCGCCCCGCCTCCCCCTCAGGAACCGACAGGCTCGAGCGACGGCAAGGCCAGCGTCATCGCGAAAAACTCATCCACCAGTTGCTGGGCCGGCGAATAGATGCGGAAGGTGACGCGAAACGGCCCGCCCTTGGGTGATGGCAACCAGTTCGTGTCCTTGTCGCCGCCCGGCGCATCAGCCTGCACCCAGATGTCCACCGACCCATCGGCATTGGCCACCAGCGTATCGCGACTGCTGACGCAATAGCGGTCGATCGGATTATCCACGAACATGAAGCTGCGCCCGTCATACATGGTGATCGACCAGAAGCCGATGTCGCTCGTTGCGGGCGCCTTGTCAGCAGGGACATGGATGCGATAGCGCTTCGAGCCGTCCAGCAGGTCGCCGTTGGAATCGTAATAGGTATAGAGGTAAAGCGCTTCCTCGGGATCGTTGCCCATCAGCCCGACCAATGCCGCGGCCGCGCGCGCTGCGTAGTCGGACGTGAAATCGCGCGAGTAGCGCGCCGCATCCCAGCCGTTGAGAAATTTCCGACCGCGATTCTTGATCAGATATTCCATCATGGCCGGACCGTCCTGCTCCACGCGCAGAATGCCGCGACGCGTCGCCGGATCGAGAGTATCCGGGTCAAAGGGCTGGCCGGGCGTGATGCCGATCCGCCAGAGCGTGGTCGCGACCGTTTTGTGCCCCGGAGGGGGCGGGTTTTCTCCCAGAAGGTCGGCGGCTTCCTTGAACCAGGCGAAGTCACCTTCGTAGCGGTTGCGAACACGCGGCGCGGGCGGCGTCGCCAGTTTTCCGCTCGGGCCGTCCTTCCACTCCGACAGGGGTGTGAGCGACATTTGCGCCTGATAGCCACGCACGATTTCGAGATCGCCCTCATCCTTCGCCGCGACGCGGATGGCGATGCCGGCGAGATTGGTATCGAGGCGGCGCTCCTTCACGCCCTCGGGCAATTTGCCCTTCCAGTCCGGGCCGACAAAGGCGATGTAGGTCTGCTCGCAACCGTTGGTAAGCGGCGAATAGTCATAAGGCTGGTTTTCGACATAGGCGTTGACGACGTGAACCACGGCATAGCGGTCCTTGATCGCCGGCATGTCGAGGATGACCGGCTCCCTGGTCAGATCAAGCGAAACGCCCGTGTAGACCGTGTCGACATTCGGGCTGAACGGCAGATCGCCCTTCGCAGACGAGAGCGCCGTCATGTGACCGAGCTGATTGATCGGCGCCGCCGGCTCGAAGGGAACGGGCGCGGTCAGCTTCTCGCGACGCAGGCGTTCCCTCTCGGTAATGAAAAGCGGAAAGGCAAAGAGATAGGCCTGAACCGCCGTGGAATAGGCCAGCGCCTCAAGGCCGCGCGCATCGAGGTCATTCGTCTTCTGCTCCGATACCGACATTTCGTCCTCCCATGATGGTCCGCTCTGGGCGGTCTGCATTTTCCATTTGCATAGCGCGTTCTGCGCCATGAGACTGCCCACTATTGGGCTATTGGAGGCGGCCATGATTTTTCATTCCAGCCGCGAAAGCGACTTTCTGATGGACCTCGACGCCGGCGTCCGGCAACTCCTGTTCGACGCGGCGATCCGCAAATCGGTGCGAGCAAGACAGGCGATCCAGCGCGACGGCGACACCGCCCGCACGCTCACGATCATCCGGTCGGGCCGCGTCAGGCTGTCCAAGACCAGCGCCGACGGCAAGCGCACGACGCTGGCTCATCTCGGCGACGGGGATCTCTTCGGCTTGTTCGCGCTGATCATCGGCAGACCCAAGAACTATGACGCGGACGCCGAAATCGACACGAAGCTGCTGGTCGTCGACCGCCCCATTTTCAAGCGCCTGCTCGACGAGGAAGCAGCCTTCCGCGATCACCTGTTCAAATTTCTCGGGCGTCGCCTGGAATCGGCCTTTCAGGCGCTCAACGACGAACGAAACATGCCGCTCGCCCTCAAGACCGCCAAGGCCCTGCTCTATTATTCGGATGGCGATGGCCGGGTGAGCCTGACCCAGCAAGCGCTCGCCGAACAACTCGGCGCCTCGCGCAACGGCCTCGGCCTCGCCCTCAAATCATTGTCCGACAACGGACTGATCGAACAGAACTACGGCTCCATCCGCATCGTCAACCGAAAGAAACTGGATAAACACCTTGCTGACGCGGGGCCGCAGGGCATGATTCTCTGATCCCCGAGAGGGCGCGAGGCTGAGGCCGTCGCATCGGCCTCATCTATCTATTCCGGACGTCTCTGGAAAAATTTGGTGGGCGCACAAGGATTCGAACCTTGGACCCGCTGATTAAGAGTCAGCTGCTCTACCAACTGAGCTATGCGCCCGCCGAGGCGATGACCGAAG
>JBAQNC010000096.1:0-20185 GCA_049303435.1 Parvibaculum sp.
TGTTCATGCCGCGCTCACGGCGAAGCACGAACGGCTGCTCACCATCATCGTGCCGCGACACCCTGCGCGCGGGGACGAGATCGCCACCGAGTTGCGGGCACGACGCTTCAAGGTCAGCCAGAGATCAAAAGGCGAGGAAATTGCGCCGGACACGGATATCTATCTCGCTGACACGCTCGGCGAGCTTGGCATCTTCTACCGTCTCGGCGACATCGTTTTTATCGGCGGTACATTGCTGCCGCTCGGCGGGCACAATCCCTTTGAGCCTGCGCGTCTTCATGCGGCGCTCATTGCTGGGCCCAGCGACTTCAATTTCGCCGAGGCCTTCGCCGCCTTCACGCGCGCCGATACGCTGATCCGCATCCACGATGCCGCGAGTCTTGTGAAGGCCGTCGGTTCGCTTCTCGACGACAAGACCGAATGCGAGCGCCGCGCGGCGGCAGCGGAGCGTCTGGTCAGCACCTCCAGCAAGGCGACATCGACGACCGCAGCGGCGCTTCTCGCTCTGCTGCCGCCAGCGCGCCAGAGTGAGGCGGTCACCCATGCGTGAACCTCGCTTCTGGCAGCATCCTCGTTCAGGTCAGATGTCGCTGATACCGAGCCTGCTCGCGCCCATCGCCTATATCTGGGGCGCGGTGGGACGGATGCGCCACTATTTCGGGCGCCCCGAACAGGCTGCCGTGCCCATCATCTGCATCGGTAATCTGACGGCGGGCGGCACCGGCAAGACCCCTATTGCGCTTACCCTTGCCGATCGCCTGATCAAGTCCGGCGAGAACGTGCATTTTCTCACGCGCGGCTACGGCGGCAGCGAACACGGCCCCTTGCAGGTCGACCTGACGCGCGACACCGCCGCTCATGTCGGTGACGAGCCCCTGTTGCTTGCGGCGCTGGCCCCGGCATGGGTTTCGGTCGACCGGGCCGAAGGCGCGGCGGCGGCAGCGCGCGCGGGCGCTTCCGTCATCATCATGGATGATGGTTTTCAGAACCCGTCGCTCATCAAGGATTTTTCCCTGCTCGTCGTCGATGCGCAGGCAGGCGTCGGCAATGGACGGCTCATCCCGGCAGGACCCATGCGCGAACGCATGTCGGATGCGCTCAAGCGCAGCAATGCCGTGATGATCGTGGGACGCGGCCATGCGGCGGACGGACTTGCCGCGCGGGCGGGCAATTCAGCGCTGCCGGTCTTTCGCGGTATTCTCAGGGCGAAAGACGCGCCCGATCTCGACAATGTGCCGGTGCTTGCCTATTCGGGCATCGGTCGTCCGGAAAAATTTCACGCCACCTTGCGCGAACTTCATGCCGATCTGGTTGGCACCGAGAATTTTCCCGACCATCACATGTTTACCGAGGCGGACGCTCGCAAGCTGCTCATCAAGGCGCGCGACCTGCAGGCCCGGCTCGTCACCACGGAAAAAGACCTTGTACGACTGTTCGGGGCGGGTGAAGGCAGCGCGCGGATGCGCCTGCGTGAAGCGTCCGAAACCGTACCGATCCGGGTGCTCATCGACAACCTGCCCGCCCTCGACGCCCTCATCCGGGACGCCATAGCTCTGGCGCGCCGTCCGGCACGGCGATAGAACTGTCCCTGATGAAAAAGATGACCTTCAAATATCGCCTTGAGGCAATGCTTCTCAGCATCGGTATCTGGATCGTGGGTCGGCTCAGCCTCGATCGCGCCTCGGCCATCGGTGGCTGGCTCGGTCGACATATCGGTCCGCGTCTCGGCATCACGCGGCGCGCGCGACGACGCATCCAGCGCGCCATGCCCGAACTTTCAAAGGCCGAAGTCGAACGCATCGTTACTGCCATGTGGGACAATCTCGGTCGCGTGGCCTTCGAATATCCGCATATCGACACCTTCCGGAAGCCCGAAGAAAGCCACCGCATCGAAGTCGTCGGCATGGAAGCGCTCAGGGCGCATAAGGCAACGGGCAAGGGCGGGCTTCTGCTCTCCGGGCATTTCGGGAATTTCGAGCTTCTGCCAGTCGCCATGAACCGCGAAGGTTTCAAGGGCGGCGAAGTCTATCGCCCGGCGAACAATCCTATCGTCAATCAATGGATGCTCGACATGCGGTCGGGCAAGACGGGTTCGATCCAGATCCCGAAAGGCCGCAAGGGCACGCGCGACCTGCTCACCATTCTGCGTAACAATGGCTTTGTCGCCATGCTGTTCGATCAGAAGATGAGGGAGGGGATCGAGGTCAAGCTCTTCGGCATACCGTCAATGACGACACCGGCGCCTGCGGGCCTCGCCATTCGTCTTGGTACGGTTCTTTTTCCCGCCTGCATCGAACGACTCGAAGGCGCCACCTTTCGCGTGACGGTCTACCCGCAGATCGAGGCCGACCCAACCGCCGATCCGGTCAGCGAAACCATCCGCATCACGCAACTCCTCAATGATTTTCTGGAAGCGCGGATTCGCGAAAAGCCGGAAAACTGGTTCTGGCTGCATAATCGCTGGGCCGACTAGTCCGGTTTTGCGCTCACGACCTTCATGCCCGGTCGCGCACCTTCTGCGCTCACACCCGGTATCATGAGCGACGCGTCGACACGCGTACCGCACCACAACATGCCCCAGTGAAGATGCGGGCCGGTGGCGCGGCCCTTCATGCCGACCTTGCCGATCGGGTCGCCCTGATGCACGCGCTGACCCGTCTTCACATAGAGTTGGGACATATGCAGCATCTGGCTGAATACGCCCTGGCCGTGATCGATAAAGACGAGACCGCCCTCATAGAACATGTCGGGCTCGGCCAGCCGGATAATGCCGTCAGCAGGCGCGACAATGGGCGCGCCTTCGGGCGCGGCGATGTCGACGCCGAAATGCGGGTTGCGCGGCTCGCCATTGAAAATGCGCTGGCTACCGAAAATGCCGCTGATGGGACCGCTGGCGGGCCAGATGAATTTTTCCGCAAACCAGTCAGCGTCCGTGTCGCAAGGCCGCGAGGCTTTCTTCAACTCTCGCTCGCGCTTGATGCGGATGAGATCTTCTGGCGGCGGCGTCACATATTTGCGCGCCACGCCGGTAATGCTCTGGATCTGCCAGTGGCGGCGCGCGACTTTCAGATGCTCGGTCTCGCTCTTGCCGTCCGGCATTTTCACGACAAGCGTCGCCTTGGGCCCATGATCGCGATCAAAGGCAATCGCGAAATAACCTTTCGACGAGACCATGATCTTGCGACCGTCGAGCATGACGCGGGCTTCGGGGCTTGTCTTGCCGACGACAATCGCGCCCTGTTCGACATCGCCCTTGAGGGTGATGGCAGCACTCGCGGGCAAAACGCAAAACAGCAGCGCGCCCAGACCCGCTGCCCCCACCAGCGCTGACCTTCGAAACCTCGTCATTTCACCAGATGCTTTTCCTGATGCCGCTTCAGCGAGGCTTCAGGCGTGGCATAGGCCTCCTGAAGATCGACGTTCCAGTAGCGCAAATCATCAAGCTCGATCTTGGCGCCGGTCACAGCGCAGATCACATAGGCACCGGGGCGCACGACGTGAAACTCCCCGTCGCTATAGACGAGTTCGGCTTCGCCGCCATTGTTCATTTTGTCAATTCTGTTCATGGGATGCAGTGTAGCGGTTCAGGGAGGAGGCATCAAACCGTACGTCATGACCGGACTTGATCCGGCCATCCACGTCTTGACGACCGAGGATTTGGCCAAGACGTGGATACGCGGGTCAAGCCCGCGCATGACAGTCTTTCTTCTAAAGCAAACTGCCCTGCTTGGCCTCGCCGGATTTCTTCTTCGGCGCTGCCTCGGCAGGCGGCGTCGTGCCGGCCACGACAACGCCGAGGCGGTCGTCGCCTGCAAATTCGATTTCCAGCGCCTCGCCGGTCTTGCGCCCCGCGCTTCCGCGCAAGGGTTTACCATCAGCGTCGCGCACCACGGCATAGCCGCGTTCCAGCACGCCCTGATAGGAATAGGATTGCAGAAGCTTTCCCATATTGTCGAGACGGCGGGTGAGATCGCCAAGATGGCGCTGCTCGGCGGCAAGCCCACGTTTGTCGAGGGCGTCGAGCTTCTTCTTGCCTTCGGAAATCTGGAACCGAATGAGGCGCGTCGAGAGCTTGCCTTCGACACCTGTGAGCCGCGCACGCTTGATTTCAGCAGCGCGCTTCAAGGCCATGCCAAGGCGCTCGCTGGCGTTGTCGAACCGCTGGCGCGGCAGGGCGATCAAATCCGTCAAACGCGGCAGCGCGCGGGCGAGCGAACGCAAATCGTTGCGGCGCGCATCGAGCATTCGGTTTTCAGCGCGCAGCATCCGATTTTCAAGGTCACGCACGGAAGCGATGCAATCGGCGCGCACGGGCACGGCCATTTCGGCGGCGGCTGTCGGCGTCGGCGCGCGACGGTCGGCGGCGTAATCGATCAATGTCGTGTCGGTCTCGTGGCCGACGGCGGAAATCAGCGGGATTTCGCTGGCGGCAGCGGCGCGCACGACATTTTCTTCGTTGAAGCCCCAGAGGTCTTCGATCGAGCCGCCGCCGCGCGCGACGATGATGAGATCGGGCCGGGGGATCTTGCCGCCGGGTTTCAACGCATTGAAGCCTTCGATGGCGGCGGTGATTTCGGCAGCCGCCGTATCGCCCTGCACGCGCACGGGCCAGACCAGCACATGACGCGGAAAGCGGTCATGCAGGCGATGCAGGATATCGCGGATGACGGCGCCGGTCGGGCTGGTGATGACGGCGATCACTTCAGGCAGATAGGGCAGCGGCTTCTTGCGCTCGGCGGCAAAGAGACCTTCGGCGGCGAGCTTCATCTTGCGCTCCTCCAGAAGCGCCATCAGCGCGCCGACGCCGGCGGGCTCCAGCTGTTCGATGACGATCTGATATTTTGAACTGCCGGGATAGGTGGTGAGCTTGCCGGTGGCGATCACTTCCAGCCCTTCGGCGGGCTTGAAGCGCAATTTGCTGTAGACGCCCTTCCAGATCACCGCTTCGAGGCGGGCCTTTTCGTCTTTTAATGCGAAATAGCTATGGCCGGAAGAATGTACACCCCGGAAGCCGGTAATTTCACCGCGCACCCGGACATGGCCGTAGGTCTCCTCCACCGTTCGCTTGAGCGAGAAGGAAATCTCGCTGACGGAGAATTCATGAGCATTTCCAGCCGCTTCGCCGGAGGATAGGGCGGCTCTGCCTTTGGCGGTTTCAGGCATATATTCGGGACCGGATTGAGATGGGCGGGCGGGCTTGCCTCCCTCGTCGCGCATGTTACAAGTTTTCACCTGCCCGCCAAAATCGGGCCTCACCATTCCGCCGCATCGGCAAAGGATCAACTGGCGATATGAACGTCCTCGTCATCGGCTCAGGCGGCCGCGAACATGCGCTGAGCTGGAAAATTGCGGCAAGCCCGCTGGTCTCCAAGCTCTTTTGCGCGCCGGGAAATGGCGGAATTGCGGC
Organism: Parvibaculum sp.; assembly: GCA_049303435.1. Taxonomy (GTDB): domain Bacteria; phylum Pseudomonadota; class Alphaproteobacteria; order Parvibaculales; family Parvibaculaceae; genus Parvibaculum. Next base: position 5,408 of record JBAQNC010000096.1, read on the forward strand.
CATTGCCGAATGTGTGCCCCTGAAACCCACCGATTTCGACGCCATCGTCGCTTTCTGCCGCGGGAACCAGATCGGCCTTGTGGTCATCGGCCCTGAAGACCCGCTGGTGGGCGGGCTGGTGGACCGGCTGGATGCGGAGGGAATCAAATCCTTCGGGCCGAGTGCTGCCGCCGCCCAGCTTGAGGGCTCCAAGGGCTATACCAAGGACCTCTGCGCCGAGTTCAACATCCCGACAGCTGGCTATGGCCGATTCGGCGATGCGGGAAGCGCAAAGGCCTATGTGTCCAAAATGGGCGCACCCATTGTCGTGAAGGCCGATGGTCTCGCCGCAGGCAAGGGCGTCATCATCGCCATGACGCTCGACGAGGCGCATGCCGCCATCGACGAGATTTTTTCAGGCCGCTTCGGCGCGGCGGGCGCGGAAGTCGTGGTGGAGGAATTTCTCGAGGGCGAAGAGGCAAGCTTCTTTGCCCTTTGCGACGGCACGACCGCCCTGCCGCTCGTCGCCGCGCAGGACCACAAGCGCGTCTTCGACCATGACCAGGGCCCGAATACGGGCGGCATGGGCGCTTACTCCCCCGCGCCGGTGATGACGCCAGCCCTTGTCGAGCGCGTGATGAAGGAAATCGTCAACCCGACGATGGAGGCGATGAAGTCGCGCGGCACGCCGTTCAAGGGCGTGCTCTTTGCGGGCCTGATGCTGACGGCCAAGGGCCCCGAGCTCATCGAATATAATGCGCGATTCGGCGACCCGGAAACGCAGGTGATGATGATGCGTCTCAAGTCCGACATCGTACCCGCATTGATCGCGGCCCATGACGGCACGCTTGATCAGATCCAGCTCGAATGGCGCGACGAGGCGGCGCTGACTGTCGTCATGGCGGCCAATGGCTATCCGGGCGATTATGAAAAAGGCACAGTGATCTCAGGCCTTGAGGCTGCGTGCGGCCTGGAAGGCGTGCAGATATTCCATGCCGGTACGCGGCTCGAAGATGGCGAAGTCCTCGCCAATGGCGGGCGCGTCCTCAATGTGACGGCCATCGGCAAGACGGTCGGCGATGCGCAGGCGCGCGCCTACAAAGCTGTTTCGCTCATCGACTGGCCGGAAGGTTTTTGTCGCAGCGACATCGGCTGGCGCGCGGTGGCCCGCGAAAAAAGATCAGTCTGACAAGAATAATAAAATTCGCATACGGATATAACAAGGAACGGGGAGGTATGAATATGCCGACGGACGCAAACCCAAGCAGGCAGGAACAATTTTCCGGCACCAAGGAAGTCGCCGAAAGCCACCGCTTTGACGAGCAGAAGCTGTTTGACTATATGACGGCTCACGTCGAAGGCTTCGAAGGCCCGCTCACCGTTAATCAGTTCAAGGGCGGCCAGTCGAACCCGACCTATCAGCTCGTCACGCCGAAGCGGAAATATGTGCTGCGCCGCAAACCGCCGGGAAAGCTGCTGCCGTCGGCCCATGCGGTCGATCGCGAATATAAGGTCATAACGGCGCTGCATGCCGCAGGCTTTGCCGCGCCGCGCACCTATTGCCTCTGCGAGGACGACAGCGTCATCGGCACGGCCTTCTACATCATGGAAATGGTGGACGGTCGCGTGCTCTGGGAACCGCTGATGCCCTCGCAAGACCCGGCCACGCGCTGGAAGATCTATGACTCGCTCAACGAGACGATGGCTCATCTCCACACCATCGACTACGAGAAGGCGGGGCTGGCCGATTTCGGCAAGCCGGGCAATTATTTCGCCCGTCAGGTGTCGCGCTGGTCCAAGCAATATGTGGCGTCGGAAACCCAGACCATCACGGAGATGAACAAGCTGATGGAATGGCTGCCCGACAATATTCCGGCCGACGATACGGTCAGCGTCGTGCACGGCGACTATCGCCTCGACAATACGGTGCTTCATCCGACCGAGCCGCGCGTCATCGCCGTGCTCGACTGGGAGCTCTCGACGCTCGGCCATCCGCTTGGCGATTTCACCTATAGCTGCATGCAATGGGTGATGCCGGGTCAGGGCACCGGCGGCGGTACGGGTTCGATTGCCACCGCCGATCTCAAGTCGCTCGGCATCCCGACGCTCGAGCAATATATCGAGATGTACTGCAAACGGACGAAACGCTCGGGCATCGACAATCTCGACTTCTATTTCGCCTATAATTTCTTTCGCCTTGCTGGCATTCTGCAAGGCATTGCCGGTCGCGTCCGCGACGGTACGGCCTCTAGCGAACATGCGAAAACCATGTCTGAAAATGTACGTCCCCTCGCCGAGGAAGCCTGGAAATATGCCTTGCGCGCTGGCGCGGGATCCTGAACACCACAAAAGACAAACAACAATAGTGGACGAGTAAAATGAGTTGGTTGCGTCACGGATTTGAGATCAATACGGATAAATCGAAGCTGGACAAGGATGCCATCCTGCGCATGTTGCGGGCAACCTATTGGGCCAGCGAAGTCCCGGAAGACGATTTGTGGGAGAGTATCCTCAATTCGCGCGCCTATGGCCTCTATTCGCCCGACGGCGAGCAGGCAGGCTTTGCCCGCACCCTGACCGATGGCACCCGTTTTGCGTGGCTTTCCGACGTCTATATCCTGCCCGTTCATCGCGGACTGGGACTTGGCAAATGGTTGATCGAGACAATCATCTCGGACCCTGCCATCGTCAAGGTCCGGCGGCTCATGCTCAGCACCAACGACGGCCATGATCTCTACAAGGTGCATGGTTTCGACACGCTCAAGGGCGAGGAAGCCGAAAAGATGATGATGCTGATGCGCTGAGATTTTCGGCAAGGGAACAGGCATTTGTCCAGACCATTGACCATAGCAGTTGTCGGCCTCGGCCAACGTATCGCCGTGGTCATCCGCCATCTTCTCGCAGCCGCGCCCGGCGCGCGGCTGGTCGGCTATGTCGACCCGGAACCCTATGGCCTTCCCTCGCTTGCCAAGCGCAACATCGCCACCGGGCCCGTCTTTGGCGACGTGACGACCATGCTTGCCGAGACGAAACCCGATCTGCTGATGATCGGCTCGCCCAACCACCTGCATCTTGAACATATCAAGGCGGGGCTTGCGGCAGGTGTGCGCATCTTCAGCGAAAAGCCCGTCGTGCGAACGGAAGAGGAGACATGGGAGCTTGCGCGCCTGCTGCGCCAGCATGGCGAGGACAGCATCCTGGTCGGCCTCGTGATCCGTTCCTCGCCCATCACGCGCGCGGTGACCGATCTCATCGCCCAAGGGCATCTCGGCCAGCTCGTCAGCATGGAGGGCAATGAGCATCTTCATCCCGAACATGGCGCATTCCTGATGCGCGACTGGCGACGCCGGGAAGAATTCGGCGGCTCGTTCCTGCTCGACAAATGCTGCCATGACTTCGATATCTATCGGCTTCTGGCAGGCGCGCTGCCCGCGCAGGTCGCGAGCTTTGGCGGGCGAACGATCTTTACGGATGAAAACGAGGGCAAACTCACCGGCGCTCGATATGCCGATGGCACAGATGCCTATACCGTCTGGCGACCGGGCTGGAATACGTCGAACCGGACATTCGGTTCGGACGCCGATGTCGCCGACCATCAGGTCGCCATCGTCGAATATGAAAACAACGTGCGCCTTTCCTTCAGCGCCAATACCCATGCGGGCCTGCCGCAACGTCGTTGGTATCTGGCGGGCACCAAGGGCGCGATCGAAGCCGATCTTGTGACCGACCGTCTGCAACTGCGCGACGCGCTTGGCCTTCAACCCATGCAGACCATCGAGGTCGAGACCGGAGCCGGCGCACATGAAGGCATGGACCCTGCGATGGGACGCGACCTTGCCGCTCATCTGCTCGAGGGCAAGCCCTTTCCCGTCAATGTCTATGACGCGATGGTGGCGGGCCTCACGGTGATGGCGATTGATCGTGCCATGCGGGATAATTGCGTTGTCGATTGCCGCCCGCTCTGGGCGCGGCTGCATGAAGAACTGGGGCGGTAACGTCAACCCTTACGCGCTCTTCCCCCGCGCCTCGATCGGCCAGATGGCGACCAACGTATCGCCGCGCACCACATGATAGGCGTCGTAGAGGTTCACGGTCGGGTCACAATGCGGCGTGATGGCGGTGAGCGATGCGCCCAGGGCCAGGCTCTCGCCCTTGGGCAGCGCGATGCCGCCCTGCTCGTCGCCGAAGAAGAAATAGGCCGAGCCTTCCGGCGCGCCGGACAGCAGGACGGGCGCTTCGGCATCGGTCGAGAAGGCCTTGAAGCCTGCGTCCGTCGTCACGAGACCTGGCGTATTGTTGGAAATGACGCTCATCTGCACAAAGAGCGATGTTTCGAAAGGCACAGACGCGCCGTTGCCTGCCTTCACGTCGTTATACTGCTTGTCCATGAAGATATAGGAGCCGCCCTGCAACTCGGTCAGCACATGGGCTTCGGGATCGATGTCGAAGCTGCCCGTGCCGCCGCCCGAACAAATGTCGCAAGGCAGGCCCTCCGCCCTGAATGCGTCGCGCGTCGCGCCCAACAGTTTCATGGCAACCAGCGATTTTTCGCGGCGCTCGGCAAAATCCTCGATATGCATGACCTGACCGGCATAGCACTGCAATCCGCGCAGGATGAGATTGTCGTCGGCGTGGATTTGTTTCGCCAGCGCCATGACGGGCTCGCCCGGCGCAATGCCTGTGCGGTGAAGGCCGGGGTCGAGATCGATGAGAACCTTGAGCGGCTTGCCTGCGGCCTTGGCGGCGACGGCGAGCGCGTGCGCGTTATCGAGATTATCCACCGTCAGCATGAGATCGGAAATCCTGGCGTTCAACGCCATGGCGCGGGCGATGCCGCGCTTCGTCACGACGGGCGATGTCACGATCAGGCTTCCGACGCCCCCCTCGCCCATCGTCTCGGCCTCGCCCAGTTTGGCGCAGCATTGACCGAGAGCGCCTGCGGCAAGCTGGGCCCTGGCGATATCGAGCGACTTATGCGTCTTGGAATGGGGCCGGAGCGAGAGGCCATTGCGTTTGCAATGATCGGCCATCTTGGCGACGTTGCGTTCGAAGGCGTCGAGATCAAGGACCAGCGCCGGGGTGGCCAGTTCGGCGCGCGAGCCCGGCTTTCCGACGAGATCTTCATTAACGAAACGACCGGCCATGTAAGATATCTCCCCGCGCAACCTTCAAAATTCGATGGGCCGCCATCCTAGTCCGCAAGATCGAAACCGCAACACCCGCCCGGCGCTGCGTCACTTCCGCCGGTGGTCATGACTTTTGCCTCGCTTCTGCTATATAGAATGGCAGGCACAGGAAGGGTTGAGCCGGTGACGATATTGCGTATCGATGCGATGAAGAAAACGACGAGCGCCAAGAAGCGCGCGGCGAAAACGTCTGGCGCGCCCGTCGTTTCCGATACAAGGACCAGCGACAAGCCAGCCCTTATTCTCGATTCCGCGCTGGAACTCTTCCGCCAATATGGCTATCGCCGCACCTCGATGGAGGATATCGCCCAGGCCGCCAATGTGGCCAAGGGCACGCTCTATATCTATTTCAAAAGCAAGGACGAATTGTTCGAGGCGCTGGCGCGTCGGCTCGCGGCGCAGGTCGAGGCGGACATTACCGCCGCCTTGGCGCTCGATCTGCCTTTCGAGGACAAGGTTCTGGCCGTACTCGACGCCAAGCTCGGGTTCATCTATCGCTGGGTGCTGTCAAGCCCGCATGCCTCCGAACTCACAGACCCGACGAGCCGCCTGCCCGACGACGTCTTCGGCCCGGTGGACAGGTATTTGCGCAGACGGCTGGCCGAACTCTTCACCGATGCCGCCAAGCGCGGCGAAGTCGACCTGAAAAGCGCGGATCTCGCGCCAGAGGTCGCTGTCGACACTTTGCTCGCCGCCGCTCATGGAGCGGAATATGGTGCGGTCGATGAGGCCGAATTCCACGACCGGCTGACGCGGATCGGGCGGCTCACGCTACGCGGTTTACGCTGAAGGGCTGCCTGCGGCCTAAATCCATGATTTTCCCGTGATTATTTTGTGACACTCTGCCGCGCCGCCTTGACAGTCCGGGGGTGCGAGCCTATTTGTTCACCGAGCTGTTAGCACTCCCGTCAGGCGAGTGCCAAAGTTCTCAATCAAACGTTTCCCGCAAATATAAGCGGTTTTCGAAACAGGAGACCTCAAGATGAAATTCCGTCCTCTGCATGACCGCGTTGTCGTGCGCCGCCTCGAGGAAGAAACCAAGACCGCCGGTGGGATCATCATTCCCGAAACCGCGCAGGAAAAGCCCTCGCAGGGCGAAATCGTCGCCGTCGGCTCCGGCGCCCGCAACGAAGATGGCAAGATCGTTGCCCTCGACGTCAAGGTCGGCGACACGGTGATTTTCGGAAAATGGTCGGGCACTGAAGTCAAGATTGACGGTCAGGATCTGCTGATCATGAAAGAATCCGACATCATGGGCGTTGTCGAAGGCGCCAAGAAGAAAAAAGGCTGAACAAGGCTCGGAAATCCTCACCGGATTTCGCGGGCCATTTTGCTGGCCCGACGCTTTTCAGACCCGAGAATTCATAAGGAACGAAACACATGGCTAAAGAAGTCAAATTTGGTCGCACAGCGCGCGAGCGTATGGTGCGCGGCGTCGACATCCTCGCCGATGCCGTCAAGGTGACGCTCGGCCCGAAGGGTCGTAACGTCGTCATTGAAAAGTCCTTCGGCGCTCCGCGCATCACGAAAGACGGCGTGACGGTCGCCAAGGAAATCGAACTGGAAGATCGGTTCGAGAACATGGGCGCGCAGATGGTCAAGGAAGTTGCTTCCAAGACCAATGATACGGCCGGCGACGGCACGACAACCGCCACCGTCCTCGCACAGGCGATCGTGCGCGAAGGCTCTAAGGCTGTGGCCGCTGGCCTCAACCCGATGGACCTGAAGCGCGGCGTCGATCTGGCTGTTCGCACAGCCATCGATGACCTGACGAAGCGTTCGAAGAAGGTCAAGTCGAACGAGGAAATCGCCCAGGTCGGTACGATCTCCGCCAACGGCGAAAGCGAAATCGGCAAGATGATCGCCGAAGCCATGGCCAAGGTCGGCAACGAAGGCGTCATCACGGTTGAAGAAGCCAAGTCGCTCGATAGCGAACTCGAAGTCGTCGAAGGCATGCAGTTCGATCGCGGGTACCTGTCGCCCTATTTCATCACCAACGCCGACAAGATGGTGACGGAACTCGACGAGCCCTTCATCCTGCTCCACGAAAAGAAGCTGACCAACCTGCAGCCGCTGCTCCCCATTCTGGAAGCCGTTGTGCAGTCCTCGCGTCCGCTCCTCATCATTGCCGAAGACATCGAAGGCGAGGCTCTGGCCACGCTCGTCGTCAACAAGCTGCGTGGCGGCCTCAAGGTTGCCGCTGTGAAGGCGCCGGGCTTTGGCGATCGTCGCAAGGCGATGCTCGAAGACATCGCCATCCTCACAGGCGGTCAGGTGATCTCCGAAGAACTCGGCATCAAGCTTGAAAACGTGACCCCGGATATGCTCGGCAAGGCCAAGCGTATTCGCATCACGAAGGAAGACACGACCATCATCGATGGCACAGGCAAGAAGAAAGACATCGAAGGCCGCGTCGCCCAGATCAAGCGTCAGATCGAGGACACGACGTCTGATTACGACAAGGAAAAGCTGCAGGAACGTCTGGCGAAGCTCGCCGGCGGCGTTGCGGTGATCAAGGTCGGTGGCTCGACGGAAGTCGAAGTGAAGGAACGCAAGGATCGCGTTGACGACGCTCTCAACGCCACACGCGCTGCTGTCGAAGAAGGCATCGTCCCCGGTGGCGGTACGGCCCTTCTGATGGCGACAAAGGCTGTCGGCAAGCTCACCTCCGACAATCCGGACATTCAGGCCGGCATCAACATCATCCGCAAGGCTCTCGAAGCGCCGATCCGTCAGATCGTCGAAAACGCGGGCGTTGAAGGTTCGATCGTTGTGCAGAAGGTTCTGGACTCGAAGGTCCCCAATTACGGCTTCGACGCTCAGAACGAAGAATATGTCGATCTCGTCGCCAAGGGCATCATCGACCCCACAAAGGTCGTGCGTACAGCCCTTCAGGACGCAGCCTCGGTTGCTGGTCTCCTGATCACGACGGAAGCTCTGATCGCCGAAGCTCCGAAGAAGGACAACAGCGGCGGCGGCATGGGCGGCGGCATGCCCGGCGGCATGGGCGGCATGGGTGGCATGGGCGACATGGGCTTCTAAGAAGCGCTGTCCTCAGTTACCTGAGAAACACGAGGGGCCGGTGGAAACACCGGCCCTTTTATTTTGGACCTTGCCTCCCTCAGCCCACCGCCCCTATCTTCACCCCGTTACCGGTCACATATCCTTCGCGCGACTGGCGATACGTGAGATGGGCAACCATCGGGGAGCGCGGAGACTGGTCTTTCAGCCGATCGCCTGGGCAGCATTTCAATGCTGGCCGGGCGTTGTCATTTTTACAGGCTGGAGACCCAACATGACCCGAACATTCACCCCCGAAAGAGCGCGGCTCGACGCGTCGGACCCGGAAATGCTCGCCGCCTTGCAAGGCGAGGAAGCCCGCCAGCGCGCAGGCCTCGAACTCATCCCTTCGGAAAACTACGCCTTCCCCGAAGTGCTGACGCTGCTGGGTTCGGCCTTCACGAATAAATATGCCGAGGGCTATCCGGGGCGGCGCTACTATGGCGGGCAGGAATATACCGACGCCGTCGAAACGCTGGCGCGCAACCGAGCCAAGGCGCTGTTCCGCGCCGAACACGCCAATGTGCAGCCGCTGTCGGGCTCGCCCATGAACCAGGCGGTCTATCTGGGGCTGCTCGAACCCGGCGACACGATCCTCGCCATGGACCTCTCCCACGGCGGACATCTGACGCATGGCGCGCCGGTCAGCCATATGGGCCGCCTCTTCAATTTCGTGCGTTACAAGACCGACCCGCGCGACGGCTCCATCGACTTTGAAGCCTTGCGCAAGGTGGCCCGCGAGACGAAGCCGAAGATGGTCGTCTGCGGTTATTCCTCCTATCCGCGCGACTATGACTATGCCGATTTCAAGCGCGTCGCCGACGAGGTGGGCGCGCTCACCATGGCCGACGTCAGCCATATCGGCGGGCTCATCGCGGCCGATGTCATGCGCAATCCGCTGGACGCTGGGTTCGACGTCATGACCACCACCACGCATAAATCGCTTCGCGGCCCGCGTGGCGGTCTCATTCTGTGCAAGGAGCCATTCGCCAAGCGGATCGACGCTTCCGTCTTTCCGGGCCTTCAGGGCGGCCCGCATATGAACCAGGTGGCCGCGGCGGCCACCACCTTCAAGCTTGCCGCCCAGCCCGCCTTTCGCATCTATGCACGTCAGGTGCTCGCCAATGCCAAGGCGCTCGCGGGCGCGCTTGCCTCGCGGCAGGTGAAACTTGTCACTGGCGGCACGGATAATCATCTCATCGTCATCGACACGATGCAGAGCTTCGACCTCGATGGCGCCAGAGCGCAGGCCGCGCTCGACCGGGTCGACCTCACCACCAACAAGCAGGTGATCCCCGACGATCCGCTGCCGCCCATGCGTCCCTCGGGCGTGCGCATCGGCACACCGGCGCTGACCGCGCGTGGCATCGGCATTGATGAAATGGACGAAATCGCCGCCATCATTGTCGAAACCTTGCGCGCCAGCGACGATCCCGCAATGGAAGCCGCGCTTGCGGCACGCACACGCGCGCTCACGGCGCGATATCCGGTGCCCGGTCTTTAACTTTTCGGGCCCCTGGCCATGAAGCCCTCAAGCTCGCCACCCACGAGACGGCGGAATTCGACCATCAACAGGTCGCCTTCGTCGCGCTCCACCGCGATGGCCAGACGCGTGGCGGCGCCTGCCATTTGCATGATGAGAAAACAGGCCGCCTCGAAACGGACATGCTCGGCGGGGTCCACGAAGCGCTTCAGTCCGTCATAAAAGATCCTGCCGTTCTCACGGCTGTCTTCAATGTCGAGCGCCTGAAGCATCTTGTCCGATTGTGTGCCGGACCAGACATCCCGAATGACGGGCTCGTCAAGGATCGTCGCGTAATAGCCATCGATTGCAAAATCGACATTGGCGAGCGCGTCTTCGGCCGTCTTTATGTTGCCCACGAGTTCGGCGAGCATCCCTCGCATCGCTTGCATGAAGCGCACAGCCAATGTCCGCAGGATCGTCGCCTTGTCGGGGAAGTATTGATAGAGCGAGCCAATAGGTATGCCCGCTCGGGCGGCCAGTTCAGTCATGCGCACCGCATCGCTGCCCGTTTCAGAAATCATCTCACTTGCCGTCGTCAATATTTTCTCGACGCGCTCCTTGGCCCTTTTTTGGGTCGGCTGGCGGCGCGGCGGCAGGGATGAAGGCGTTTCCTTGGTCGTTGGCATGGCAACAACTCGCGAAATTTTTCTTGCGTCCAAATTGTTTGAAGTTTATCACATTCACAAATGTGAGGGTTACTCATTTTTGGAGAGAGAAATGGCGCCGACAAAAGGTCCGGTTTGCGTGGTAGGCGGCGGTCCCGCCGGTCTCGCGTTGGCGCGCAGCCTTATCGCGCACAAGGTCCCTTTCGACATCTACGAGCGCCACAGCGATGTCGGCGGCTTGTGGGATCAGTCCAATCCGGGTTCTCCCGTCTATAATTCGGCGCATTTCATTTCCTCCAAAACGCAGTCGCATTACATCGACTACGACATGCCGGAGGATTATCCCGACTACCCGTCGAACAAGCAGATTCACAGCTATATGCAGGGCTTCGCCGACGCCTATGGCCTGCGCCCGCACATCCACTTCAATCTGGGCGTCGAACATGCCGAAAAAGTCGCCGACGGCTGGGATGTGACGCTCACCAATGGCGAACACAAGAAATATGCCGCCCTCGTCTGCGCCACGGGTACCAACTGGCACCCTTCCATGCCGGAATACCCCGGCACTTTCACCGGCGAGATGCGCCATGCGAACACCTATCGTTCGATGGACGAGTTCAAGGGCAAGCGCGTGCTTATCATCGGCGCCGGCAATTCGGGTTGCGACATCGCCTGCGATGCGGCACAGAGCGCGGACAAGGCCTTCATCAGCATGCGGCGCGGCTATCACTTCCTGCCCAAGCACCTCTTCGGCAAGCCCGCGGACGTCTTCGCCCATGAAGGCCCGCATCTGCCGATGTGGCTGACGCAGCGCGTCTTCGGCGTCATGCTGCGTATCCTCAACGGTGACGTGACGCGGCTGGGCCTGCAAAAGCCCGATCATAAGCTTTTCGAAACGCACCCGATCCTCAACAACCAGTTGCTGCATTTCCTCAGCCATGGCGACATCAAGGCCAAGCGCGACGTCGAACGCTTTGAGGGCAAGACGGTTCACTTTGTCGATGGTACATCGGAAGAGATCGACCTCATTCTCTGCGCCACGGGCTACAAGTGGAAAATTCCTTACGTGGACCTCAAGCTCTTCAGCTGGAAAGGCGGCAAGCCCGATCTCTATATGAACCTCTTTTCGCGCGAGACGCCGGACCTCTATGCGCTCGGCTATATGGAAACCAATGGCGGCGCCTATAAACTGTTCGACGAAATGGCCGACCTCATCGTGCGGACGATCGAGGCGCGCGCCACAGGCGGCACGGCAGCGGCGACAATCAACAGGCTCATCACCTCCGACCGGCCCGACCTCAGCGGCGGCATCAACTTCGTCGCCTCCGATCGCCACGCAACCTATGTCGAGATCGACGCCTATCGCAAACATATGTCGAAGCTACGCAAGCAACTCGGCTGGCCGGAACTCAAGGATGGCGACTTCACCTATCTGCGCGTGAAGCCACAAAGCGTGGCGGCGGAGTAATGAAGACGGCTCTCATCACAGGCGGTGGCGGAGCCATCGCCTCGGAAATTGCCACGCGGCTCGATGCCCGTGGCTATCGCCTCATCCTTGCCGACATCAATGAAGAACGCATGGAGGCCGTCGCCCGGACCCTTGGCGAACCCGCCACCTGCCTGCGGATCGACCTTTCAACAACCGAAGGCGTCGCCGAACTCTGCCACAAGATCGAGAATGACTTCGCCGACCTCGATCTGCTGATCAATAATGCGGGCTATGTCGAACCCGGCGATATTGCCGATCTCGACGCGCCCATTCTCGACCGCCACATCAACATCAACCTGATCGCGCCGATGCAGCTGACGCGCTCTGCCGCGCGGGTCATGCGGCCGCGCAAGAGCGGCGACATCCTCTCCATCGTTTCGATGGGCGGCATCATTGCGCTCAAGGGCAGCGCTTCCTATGCGGCGTCAAAATTCGGGCTGCGCGGCTATCTGACCTCCGTTCGTTCCGAACTTGCGCCCCATGGCGTCCGCATCATGGGCATTTTCCCCAGCGGGGTCGATACGCCCATGCTGCGCTATGAGGCGACGCATGACGGTTCGGCTCTCAATTTCGTCGGCAAGGTCTTCACGGCGGGCGAAGTGGCCGACGCCTGCATGAAGGCGCTGGAAACCGGCAAGCTCGAAACCTATGTGCCTTATGGCGACAGCATCACCTCGCGACTCGCGGGCGCCTTTCCCTGGGTCATCGAAAAGATATTGCCAATGTTTGAAAAATCCGGCGAGAAAGGTCGCGCGAAGTTTCGCGCCGAACGCGGCATCTAGACAAGCATCAACGCCACACCCTGCGCCAGAAGCACCGCACCGATGCCGAGCGTGATGCGTTGCGACCATTTGCGGAAATGCGTGTCGGTCATGCGGTCGAGCAGTCTCTTGCCCGCCGTCGTGCCAAGCATCGAAAGCGGGATCGCCACAGCAAAGACCCACCAGGACAAGAGACTTGCCTCATGCAAGCCTGACCCGTTGCCCGTCACGACCTGAACGATGACGCCGAAATAGACGAGCTTCAGGATATGGCTCAACGTCTGCGTCACCGCCTTGGTGGCGACGACCTGATGGCGCGTCAGCAGGGTGCGCACGAAGAATACATCGAGAAGCGCGCCCGCTACGCCCGCCGTCAGGTTGAGCAGCGTCACGAGAAAGCCGCAGGTCTCCGCCGCCCCCCGCTTCGTCACGTCGAGCGCCCATTTCTGCGGCACGGTGGCGGCCACAAAAGGCACGATCCCGAGCAGCAAATACATGGTCACCTTGCTGGGCACAAAGGCGACGGCGGAAAAGAGCGCGATGCCCGCCGCCGCGCCGGCCGTATAGCGCGCAAAGAGCTTCCAGTCGATGGCGTCGCGGTTGAGAAAGGCGCGATAACCATTCGCGGTCGCCTGTATCGCCCCATGCATCATCATGGCCGCGCTCACCGGCAAAACGAAGGCAAGATAGCCCATCAGGATCATGCCGCCCGACATGCCGAAGACGCCGGAAATGGCCGAGGTGATGAAGGCAACAAGCGCGATAGAAGCGGCAAGGGCGAAACTCATGGGAAATCCTTTCTCGAATAGTCACAAGATGACGCCCATAAACTCGCATAACAAGGTAGTTCTCTTCCGATCTCTTGTGATCTATGATCACAAGCATGAGCAACTCGCGCCCGACCTTTCCACCGCTCGGTACACTGCGCGCCTTCGAGGCGACGGCGCGGCTCGGCAGCGTCACGGCGGCAGCCGACGAGATTTGCGTGACGCATGGCGCGGTGAGCCGCCATATCCGCGCGCTGGAAGACTGGGCGGGCACGCAGCTTTTCGACCGGCTTGGCAAACGCCTGCAACTGACGGAAGCCGGGCGCACCTACCGCGATGCGCTGACGCCCGCCTTCGATAGCATTGCCACCGCGTCCGCCAGGCTCAAGGATCGCTCGCGCGAGCGACGCCTCATCATTGTCAATGCGCTGCCGACCTTCGCCATGCGCTGGCTGCTGCCGCGCCTCTCGCTCTTTCAATCGCAGGTCGCGAACGTCGAGCTACAATTGCAGACCTCGGACGAGATGGTGACACGCCTTGCCAAGGGCTCCTTCCACATCGCCATTCGCCGCGAGATGCGGACCACACCGAAGGCTATGAAAGCTGCACCCTTTCTCGCCGAAACGGAAATTCCCGTCTGTTCACCGAAGCTCGCGCGTTCCCTGAAACTCAAGAAGCCCGTCGACCTCGCTCGCGCCACACTTCTCCATGCCGACACGCGCCAGCAAGCCTGGACACGCTGGCTCGAAGCGGCAGGCGCTTCGGAGGTGGAGGACAAAGCCGCGCGGCAGCGTTTCGATCATTTCTATCTGGCGTTACAAGCGGCCAGCGACGGGCTCGGTGTCGCACTGGGGCCCCTGCCGATCATCGCCGACGATCTCGCCAACGGCAGGCTCGTCGCGCCGATCAAAGGTCCCGCGCTGCCGTCGCGCGCCTATTGCTGGATCGTGCCGGAGGAGCTCGGCGACGATCCGGTCGTAAAGGCGTTTTGCGATTGGCTGGAGGTTGAGGGGAAAAAATAAGGACGCTCCCCAAATACAGTCGTCATGCCCCGACTTGATTGAGGCATCCACATTGCCTGGATGACGTAAAGGTGGATCGCCCGGTCAAGCCGGGCGATGACGCTATCTAATTTAGGGAAGCGGGCCCTACTTTCCCAACCGCTTGCGCAGGCGATGCATCAGCGCGTTCTGTGCGTGGAAAATATACTCCGCACTTGTCACCGTCACGGCGTCCGCGCCCGCCTCACGAAGACGCGTGGCGACGGCCTGCAGAACCCCGCGCGGACAAAGGAAAGATAGCGCGCCTTCATCCGGCTGTGCCGTGCAGTTGAACTCGGCTGCCACTTCCTTCGCGAGCTTCGCACGATTGAGCTTGCCTCGTGCGCTTACCACGACATGCGTTTC
>JBAQNC010000097.1:0-2204 GCA_049303435.1 Parvibaculum sp.
TCAGACTCAAAACCAAGCTGCGTATAGACTGCGGCAAGTTGGTTGCGCGCCGTTTGGTTTGTATCATCGGCGAAGACAACATGATTGAGTAGCGTCGCTGCCCAGCGCAGCTCGCCCGCTTTTTCAGCCCTGGTCGCCATCGCCATGACAGCATCAGCCCCGCCCATCGCCTCGACATAACGCTCGGCGGCAGGTTCCGGTGGCAAAGGATTGAGATTTGCCGGATTAGCATCATACCAACCGAGATAACGCTGATAGATCGCCTTGGCGTTATGGCTCATCGTGCCGTAATAGCCGCGATTGAACCATTGCTTGGCAAGCACGTCTGGAAGCTTCAGGACTTCGGCAATCTCGCTGGCTGTAAACCCGGCATTCATCAAGCGTACTGTCTGATCGTGCAGAAACTTGTAGGCGTCACGATGATTGGTAAGAAAATCGATGATTTCCTGCGTGCCAAATCGTGGAATACCATGCGCGGCAAACATCGTGTCGCTCTTGTCGCCAAAAAGCCGGATCGACTCTGTGAGGTAATCTGCCCACGCCTTGGCGTCGCGCACCAGGGCGCCGCGTGCAGGCAGCAAATTGTGCATGGTGAGGTTGGCGTTCTCCGCCATGAAGACCGAACGGAACTGCGGCAGATAGAAATTCATTTCCGATGGCGCTTCGGTCCCCGGCGTCAGCTGAAATACCATGCTGACATCGCCAACAGTAATCTCCTGTCCGGTCTTGGAAATCGTATGCGTTGGCGCTATCAACGAAAGAGAACCTTGAGAGACACCCGGCCCGAGACCCGAAGTCACTTCGCCCTCCGGCCCGCGCGGCAGGGTGAAACCAAACTGAAAGCGCGCTCGCCGCCCCATAGCGGGACCAGCAATGATGTTTTCGGAGACCGCATGCTCAAGGAAGCCCTCTGGCGCGATAACCTTGACCTTGCCTGCAGCAACATCGGCGGGGCTCGTCACGCCACAGACGCCGCCATAATGATCTGCGTGGCTGTGGGAATAGATGACGGCGAGAATAGGCTTCTCGCCTAGATGCTCGGTGACAAGCTCAAGGGCTGCGCGGGCGACTTCGACCGTCGTCAGAGGATCGACAACGATCCAGCCAGCGCCTGCATCAATGAACGAGACCGTCGAGACATCGAATCCACGTACCTGGAAAATCCGGTCGGCAACCTTGAAAAGTCCGTGCTTTGTAAGAATTTTCGCCTGACGCCAAAGACTCGGATTGGCAGCATCGGGCGCATCTCCCTCCAGAAAGCCGTAAGAAGATAGATCGAAAGCAACGGTCCCGTCGGCCTTCCTGATGACCGGGTCTTTGAGCGTCGCGATAAACCCCCGCTCCGCAAAGTCAAAATCCTTGCAGTCATCTGCGGCGACAAGCTGACGAATTTCTTCTGATACGGCCATTTGATGCCCCTTTTTGAGTAGCGGGAAAATAGCAGTTCAGAAGCATTTAATTGTTACCAAAGTAACAACTAAGCGCGCTGCGCAAATGCTTCCTGCGCGTCAAGCATGGCGCGCTTAAATGCCAGGGGCTTTGAAATGAATTTAAGCGCGTTGATACCCGCCTCACTGGCGGTCAGGATCTCAATATCGCCATAGCCAAAAATACGTCCGAGAAGACTTTGATCCGTTTTCACGTCGTTGAGCTTATCAAGAACAGAATCGGCAACCTCTTTATCGAAGACACCTTTGATCTGAATGACACGGCGACTGGTCATAACATAACTATGATTCCGCCAAGCGATATAGCGCCAGAAGATCAGCAGCAATGGGAGTACTGCCAGCGCATAACCGTAAGCCACCATGGTTGAACCAAGGTCAGGGATCAATTGTTCCCTCAGGATGGTAACGCCACCAATGATTGCAAGGGCCAGAACAAGCGGAAGGATTGTCTTGCCAAGCAGAACCAGCACATGCTGGTGCACGATCATCTCAACTTCCTCATCATGCGCAAGAATTTGTTTCAGATAGCCTGTTGCCTTTATGCCTACGCTCATGAACGTGCACCCATGTTGTGCGTTTCAATCATTCTTTCGCTCATGCGGTCTCGACGTCAAATGTCATCCCGGCATACTCGACAACGATCGGATAATCACCGTCTCAAAAAGTGAGCACCGAACCGATAAAATACCGGCACAGCCAGGCAGCACTGAATGCCAAAAGCCTCAAGCGGCCCGGATCATATAACCAACACCACGC
>JBAQNC010000098.1:0-1883 GCA_049303435.1 Parvibaculum sp.
GCGGCGGGCCGTGCTGTGCCGTCTGTTTGATCCGTCAAACGGGAGCGAACTCGATCAGGCGCTGGTGCTTTTCTTTGAAGGGCCGAATAGTTTCACAGGCGAGGATGTTGTCGAGTTTCATGTTCACGGCGGTCGGGCGGTGGTGGCGGGCGTCCTCGGCGCACTGTCGCGTTTCGATCATGTGCGGGCGGCGGAACCGGGGGAATTTACGCGGCGAGCCTTCGAAAACGGGAAGCTCGATCTCACCGCCGTCGAGGGGCTGGCCGATCTGATCGATGCCGAGACCGAAGGGCAGAGGCGGCAGGCGCTTCGCCAGATGGAGGGGGCGCTCGGGAAACTCTACGATGGCTGGCGGGGGCGGCTATTGAAGCTTCTGGCCTATGCGGAAGCGGAGATCGATTTTGCCGATGAGGATCTGCCTGACGATCTTCTGGCTCGTCTGGGCCCCGAACTGACGGCGCTTGCGAATGAGATTCAAAGCCACCTTGATGACGGGCATCGCGGCGAGCGATTGCGCGACGGTGTGGAGGTGGCCATCGTCGGGCCGCCCAATGTCGGCAAGTCGAGCCTGCTGAACCGGCTGGCGGGACGCGAGGCGGCAATCGTTTCCGACGAGGCGGGGACGACGCGGGACGTATTGGAGGTCCGGCTCGATCTTGGCGGGGTGCCTGTGACGCTGGCGGATACCGCCGGGCTTCGCGAGGCGCATGGTCAGGTGGAGAAAGAGGGCATCCGGCGGGGACTCGCCAGAGCTTCAAACGCCGACTTGAGACTCGTCATGGTTGCGCCGGACTCCCGAGGGGGTCTGGAGGGGGATTTCGATCTTGCGCGTTCCGGAGACCTCAGGATTTTGAACAAGGCTGACAGGGCTTCTGTGGGGCTTGCCGGTGAGGGGGTTCTGGCGATCTCGGCGCTGACGGGCGACGGGGTCGATGAGCTTTTGGCGGCGCTGACCGAGAGGGTCGGGGCGCTGTTCGGAGCGAGTGAAAATCCGGTGATTACACGGGCCCGTCATCGCGAGGGGCTGGTTGATTGCGTCGAGGCTCTGGAGGCGGCGCGGATGGGTCTGACGAGTGGATTGGATCCGGCGTTGGTGGCAGAGGACCTTCGGATCGCGATGCGGGCGCTGGGGCGGATCACAGGCCGTGTGGATGTCGAAGACCTGCTAGATGTGGTGTTCCGGGATTTCTGTATCGGCAAATAATGTTTCACGTGAAACAGAGTCCGGGGGTGGGCATGCGACTCCCGGTTGCGTTTCTGGCGGCTTGTTTCTGAAAGGCTTTGACCGAGGCGATTAGTCGGACTAAAGCTCTGGCCGAATTTAATGGACGGCGATTTGCCGGGCATGCGAGGGACCGAAATTGGGTTCTCCTGACTTTGATGTGATCGTAATCGGCGGTGGACACGCCGGCTGTGAAGCCGCGTCTGCGGCGGCGCGCGCCGGGGCGATGACGGCCTTGATCACTCATCGGTATTCGACCATCGGCGAGATGTCCTGCAATCCGGCGATAGGGGGTCTCGGCAAGGGGCATCTGGTCCGGGAGATCGACGCGCTGGACGGGCTGATGGGCCGGGTGGCGGATGAGGCGGGTATCCAGTTCCGGCTTCTCAATCGGCGCAAGGGTCCGGCGGTTCGGGGCCCACGGGCTCAGGCGGACCGGAAACTCTCTCGAAACGCCATGCAGGCGGCCATCGAAGCCCAGCCGAACCTCACCGTCATCGAGGGCGGTGTGAATGACCTGATTGTGGAGGACGGCGCCGTGGCGGGCGTCGTGACCGAGGGCGGGCGGCGGTTCAAGACGCGGCGGGTGGTCCTGACGACGGGGACTTTCCTCAGGGGAATGATTCATATCGGGACGAAGCGCATCCCGGCGGGCCGGGTG
>JBAQNC010000099.1:0-10737 GCA_049303435.1 Parvibaculum sp.
CTTCATCCCCATGTGTATTGGAGGCGATCCAGATGGGACGCCCGCCGATGGCGCGCGCCAGCGTTGCTACGTCGTCCGGGTTGGCCGTCAGCGGATCGGCGTCATGTTTGAGATTGCCGGGTCGTTCGACATGGCCCGCGCCAAGCGCCGTCAGCCGTTTTGCACTGGCTTCATCCTGCGCGAACACAACGGCAAAGCGCGAGACGAGACCCTTGATCGTCCTGGGGAACCGCTGCCAGCCCTCAAAGCTCTTGAGCGTGATACGGGCATTCACAAGCGCCAGCGGAATGTGACAACTGTCGGTCGCCATGATGAGGTTCGGCCAGAATTCGCTTTCGACCCAGACACCAAGGTCTGGTTGCCAGTGACGCAGAAACCGCGCGCAATACTCGGGGTGATCGAGCGGCACATATTGATGGATGGCGCGGGGCGGCAGGCGCTCGGCCATCAGCGCGGCCGAGGTCACCGTGCCGGTAGTGACGAGCACGTGCATGTCGTCGCGCGAGGCCAACAAATGATGGATGAGCGGCAATATCGAAAGGCTTTCGCCAACGCTTGCCGCGTGAAGCCAGACGAGCGGGCCATGGGGACGCGGAATGCGCGCGATACCTTCGCGTTCGCCAAGACGCGCAGCGTCTTCCTTGCCGCGCTTCAGCCGTTGCGACAGTAAAAAGGGCACAAGTGGACCGATGGCCCGTGTCGCCATGCGATAGGCGGCAAGGCCCAACCCTGTCCGTGCTGCCGACCTGTCTGTTGCAGTCATCATCAGCCTGTTTGCTCTCCCGCGCCAGTGGCGCGTTGGGGGAGGCGTCCGACGATGCGGTCGGCTTCTTCGGCGACCGCATTCAAGGCGTTTTCAACTTCGAGCCGCGCGGCTTCCAGCGCTTCGGGATCGGCGTCGCGCGGCACATAGATCGGCTCGCCCAGAACCACGGCGCCCTTGGAGAAGGGCAGGTTGATGGTGAACTTGTCCCAGTTGTTCAACTGGATGCGCGCGCGCGTGGTCGCGGCGACGGGAATGATGGGGCAACCTGAAAGTCGCGCCAGCATGATGATGCCGTCGCCCGCGCGCCGCGCCGGTCCCGGCGGCAGATCGGCGGTGAGGCCGATCGAGATATTTTCGCCAAGCGCGCGCACCATGGCGCGCAGCGCGCCCGCACCGCCCTTGCCCTTGTATTTGTGGCGGCGCTCCTCGCCCTTGGGCACGCCCGAGCCGCGAATGACGCCGACGCCGAGAAAATGCATGATCTTGGTAACGATCTCGCCATCGCCGTGGCGTGAAGCCAGCACCCGCATTTCGCGCCAATTGTGCCAGAAGGTCGGCAGGATGAAGTTCTGTCCATGCCATGTCGCGCCGATGAAAGGCTCGTCATTTGTCCAGAAGCGTTGCGCGATATCCAGCCGATGAATCTCGAAGCGGCAGGTGTAGCGAATGAATTTCAGCATCATGGCAACGACAAAACCGATCGTGGTCTTGAAGGCTTCACTCTGCACGATACGCTTGCCGATATTTGAAGAACTCATTCGCCTGGCACCAGATTTTTGCCAAGGGCAGTGCTGCCCGTCAATTTCAGATCTTCCGATATGTCGTCATCGGCAGCCTCATTGTCGTTGAATTGCGTGCGCGACAATTCGGCATAGAGCCCGCCCAGCGCCACAAGTTCCTGATGCGTGCCCTCCTCGATCACGCGGCCGCCCTCGATCACATAGATGCGGTCGGCATGCATGATGGTCGAAAGCCGATGCGCGATGACGAGTGTCGTTCGGCCCTTCATGAGTGCGGCAAGCGCATTCTGCACCTGCAATTCCGATGCGGTGTCGAGCGCCGAGGTGGCTTCGTCGAGAAGAAGGATCGGCGCATTCTTCAGCATGGCGCGCGCAATGGCGATGCGCTGGCGCTGGCCGCCGGAAAGCCGGAAGCCTGCTTCGCCGACCGATGTGTCATAGCCTCTGGGCAGCGCCATGATGAAGTCATGAGCGGCGGCGTTGCGCGCGGCTGTCTCGATTTCCTTGTCGCTGGCGTCAGGGCGGCCATAAGCGATATTGGCGCGCACCGTGTCGTCGAAAAGGAAAGGGTCCTGCGTCACGAGAGAACTTGCCTGCCGTAGCGATGCGACGGTCACGTCGCGAATGTCCTGCCCGTCGATCGTGATCGCGCCTTCGGTGGGATCATAGAAGCGCGGCACGAGATTGAGCGTCGTGCTTTTGCCACCGCCCGAGGGGCCGACCAGCGCCACCGTGTTTCCCTTGGGAATGTTGATCGACACATCGTCGAGCGCGCGCGTGCCATCGCTATAGGCAAAGCTCACATGGTCGAACTTTACCGCGCCATCCTTGAGGTCGAGCGACCTGGCGTCCGGGTCGGCGATGATTTCCGGTTCGATGTCGAGAATGGGGAAAACGCGCGTCGCCGCCGCAACGCCTTCCTGCATGATCGTTTGCGTATTGGCGACCGCCTTGAGCGGCTGATAGGCCAGCATCAGTGCGGAAATGAAGGCGACGAGTTCTCCCGATGTGAGCGGCCCCTGAATGACGCTCATGCCACCGAAATAGATGACGGCGCCAATCCCGACACCCGACAGCGCTTCGGTGAGCGGGCTCGCTGCGGCTTTCGCCTTGATGCCGCGCATCATGTGATGCAACACGGTGCGAATGGTTTGCTCCACGCGGGCGATCTCTCGATCTTCCTGCCCATAGGCCTTGACGACGCGAATACCCCCCAGCGCCTCGGAGATTTGCGCGGACAGGTCGCCGGCCCCTTCAAGGCTCTGGCGTCCGGCCTTGCGGGTCTTCTTGCCGAGCTTGCGCATATAGAGAATGCCGATGGGAATGATGGACGTGGCCAGAAGCGCGAGCTTCCAGTTGAGGTAGAATACCGATCCCATTAAGGCGACAACAGTAAGAAGGTTCTGCGTGAAATCGATGACGGACATGGTCACCGCGTCGCGCACCCTCGAACTGTCGTTCATGAAGCTCGAAATGAAGCGGCCCGAATGCGTGCCGGAAACCCAGGCAAGGTCGGCCTTGACGATGCGCGAGAACATGCGCGCCTGAATAGCGGAGATGATCTTCTGGCCAATCAGATTCTTGGTGATGTTGGTGCCATAGGAGGCCGCGCCCTTGAAGGCGCTCGCCGCCACCGTGGCGCATGCCACAAGAATGAGCATGGTCTGGTTCTTGTCCTGCAGCACGTCGTCGAACACGAACTTGATCAGCAGCGGCAGAACGCCGGTCGAGGCGGCGACGACGGAACTGGCGACAAGGGAGATCACGACCAGCTTCCAGTTGGGAAGCAGATAGTCGCGCACTGTCCGCTTGAGAACGTCGAAGGTCTTGAGGTCGACAGGCTGCGCCGCCTGACCGTGCGACTGCACGGGACGCTTGTCTTTGGCCCCGCTGGCGGTTCCCGGTAACGTCGTTTCGGTCAACTGCAACCTCTCGCTGTGATGCGGCGAGACCATATCACGCCGGTTTTTTCCGCGCCACCTCGTCAGGCCCCGGGGGGCGGATGGTAAATGCAGGTTTCTATTGGCTTTTTTGCTTTGGCGGCGGAGCTTTTTTCAGGGATTCAGACGCCATATCCCGAAGCTGAGCCAGGTCGCAAAAAGGCTCCAGAGAAAATAGGGCACAAGCAGCAGGGCGCCGCCCCGGCTATGCCGCCAGAACAGATAGATGGTGAGCGCCACGGCGGCATCAAGCACCAGGTTTGAGATGACAGCCAGACCCAGCGCATGCAGGCCGAAGAAGATCACGCTCCAGGAGAAGTTGAGCATGAGCTGAAGGACGAATATCGACAACGCGGCACCCGCAGCATCCACGCTGCCGGCTGCTCGCCACACCAGCCAGCCGGAAAGGCCCATAAGGAAAAACAGGACATTCCAGACGATGGGGAAGACCCATGCCTCAGGCGTGCTGTCCGGCTTGATGATATCGACATACCAGGTATTGACGCTGGAGGCGGTGATGTACCCGCCCGCCGCCGCGCAAGTATAGACGGCGACAAGAAAGGCAAAAAGCATCAGGATCGACCGCGCAACACCGGGGGTGCGCTCAAATTTCGAGCGCAATGCCGATGCCTGATTGCCCTGATGATGTGTCATGCGTCTGTGTCGTCTCCGCCGTGGTCTTCGTCGTTTGTCGGGTCCATCAGCCGGTGCAGATGGACAATGAAATAGCGCATATGCGCATTGTCCACAGTCCGTTGTGCGGCGGCCTTCCACGCCTTGTGGGCGCTTTCATAGTCAGGAAACACGCCGACCATATCCACCGCGCTGGTGTCGCGAAACTCGGTGCCGCCAATGTCTTTCAACTCGCCGCCAATAACCAGATGGAGCAATTGCTTGGTCATTTTTCGCCTGTCTGCTGTTTGCGGAAATGTCCGCGCAATACTCTCCCCGCAAGTATTATAGCACCGAATACTCTTAACATGCCGGTAACTTGAGCCATCATGCAGGCAGTTTCAGCGTACCGACCCGGGCAAAAAGCGCGTCGTAAAGTTCGGGCCCAGCCGCCAGAAGGCTGCGATGGCGTGGTATCTCCCGATTATAAATAAGGACTTTCCCGTCATGGCTGGTAAAGCGCCCGCCCGCCTCATGCAGGATGAGATCGGCAGCGGCAAGGTCCCAGTCATTTTTGGTATTGAGCGCCAGTGCCGCATCTGCCGCATCGCAGGCCACCAATGCAATTCGGTAAGCCACTGAATTGCGTTCGATAATTTCCATTTCCGGCCAGGGCTCGCGCCAGGCGGGATGTTTGAACATCGGTCCGTGGGCCGCCATGCGCGCGCCCTTGATCTCGCAACGATGGCCAACCTTTATCGGTTTGCCCGAAAGTAGCGCGCCTTGTCCGATCTCAGCTTCGAAGAACTCGTCGGTGGCGGGATTGAACAGCGCCGCCAGCACGGGGCGACCGGCTTCGACCAGCGCGACGGATATGGTGAAATGTGGTTTTCCCTTGGCGAAAGCGCGCGTGCCGTCGATGGGATCCACCACCCAGACACGCGTCCGCTGCAGGCGATGGGCGTCGTCCTCTGTTTCTTCCGACAGCCAGCCATAGTGAGGCCGCACTTGGGCGAGCGTCCTGTGCAGGTGTTCGTTTACCGCGATGTCGGCTTCGGTGACGATGCTGTCGCCGTCCTTCATCCATGTCTTGAGTTTTTTCTGATAGTAGCTCAAGGCGATGACGCCCGCTTCGCTGACCGCGTTGTTCAGCAGCGCGCGGTCTGCGCTATGTTGGGTCTGTGCGTCAGGTGCCGGCAATGGTCATGCTCTCGACGCGAATGGTGGGCGCATTGGTAGCCTGCCGAAACTTCAGATCATTGGCGGGCGTGAGATTGAGGAACATGTCCTTCAGATTGCCTGCAATGGTGATTTCACTTACCGGAAAGCTGAGTTTGCCGTTCTCGATCCAGAAGCCGGACGCGCCGCGGCTATAGTCGCCGGTCACGCCATTGACGCCCATGCCGATCATTTCTGTGACATAGAAGCCGGACTGGATATCGGCGATGAGTTCTTCTGGCGAAAGCTTGCCTGCCGCCATATAGAGATTGGTGGTGGAAGGAGACGGCGGGCCGCCGGTGCCGCGCGCCGCATGGCCTGTCGTCGTCAGGCCGAGCTGGCGGGCCGACGACGTATCGAGCAACCATGTCGTGAGCTTGCCGTCTTCGATAAGGCTCATGCGTCGATTGGCGACGCCTTCGCCATCGAAGGGTTTGGAGCGCAGACCCCGCGGGCGGTGCGGGTCGTCAACGATTTCGATGCCCGGCGCGAAAACATTCTGCCCCATCGCGTTTTGCAGGAAGCTCGTCTTGCGTGCGATAGCGGCGCCCGAAATAGCGCCGGCAAAATGTCCGACCAGTCCGGATGAAACGCGTGGGTCATAGATGACAGGCACGGACTGCGATTTGACCTTGCGCGATCCCATGCGCCGCACAGCCCGCTCGCCCGCCGAGCGACCGATGACGTCGGCCGCTTCGAGGTCCTCCAGATAGCGGGTGGTCGAGTAATCGTAGTCGCGCTCCATGCCGGTGCCTTCGCCCGCGAGCACTGAGCAAGAGACTGAAAAACTTGTGCCCGAATAAGAGCCCGAAAAGCCCTCGCTGGTGACAAGGGCAATGCCAGAACGTCCCCAGCTTGCGCCCGCGCCGCCCGAATTCGTCACGCCTTCGATGCCAAGCGCGGCGTCTTCCGCCTTTGCCGCCGAGCGGCCAAGCTCTTCGGCGCTCGGTACATGCGCGCTATCCTCGATATCGAGATCGGGGAATTGCGTCGCCAGTAGCGCCTTTTCAGCAAGCCCCGCATAGGGGTCTTCCGGCGCGATGCGCGCCATCGCCACAACGCGTTCGATCAGCGGTTCGAGCGAGCGTTCCGACAGATCGGTGGTCGAGACGGTCGCTTGCCGCTTGCCGATAAAAACGCGCAAGCCCACATCGCGCCCTTCCGAGCGTTCCACATCTTCGAGCTTGCCGAGCCGCCAGGAGACGCCGAGCGATTGTCCTTCCAGCACAATGGCTTCGGCTGCTTCCGCGCCCGCTTTCATCGCTCGCTCAACAAGCATGGCGGCATCGTCCAGAACGCTGCTTGACGTGGCGGTGGGGCTGTTGGCTTTGGACATGAGCAAAAAGGTTCTTTGTGTTGGGAGCGACAGGTCTTGAAGGATATGGGCTTGGAAAAAGAAAAACCCCAGCCCTTTATACAGGCTGGGGCTCAGATGTGATACCGCCGCACCGCCGGATGTCGGATCGTAATCTTGTTCAGGTCAGCGCGTAATAGAGGCAGCCGAGGCCGGCGACGAGCTGCGCCGCCCATGTCAGCACCGTGCCGATAAGGCGCGGCGGTGATGACTTGTCGGCAGCGGTTGTCAGGCCGAGGGCATGAAGGATGCGTCCGACAGTGAGAAACAGGCCCACGGCATGGATCACATAGATCGAACCGGACAGAAGATGCAGGCCCACCAGACCGACGAGCACGATGGGCGTATATTCGGCATTGGTGATATGGGCGCGATTGGCGTTGTAGAGGCCGGTGTCCTCGCCAGTGCCCGTCATGACATTGCTGCGCAAGCGCGCGGCCGACACGCGATAGGCGAGATACAGGTTGATAAGCAGATTGAGGCCGACGTAAACGCCGACGATTTCGAGCGAATAGCTCAGCATGGAGCCCTCCCCTGATGGTCGCGCCCTGAGGGTCGCGAACCGGATTTCCTCCGGACAGGACCTGTCGTGACGTGATTCGTTATGTGCGCCAAAAAACTACCATGTCACGCCGACCTTTGACATGCTCACGCGCAAGTGATGGCGTCAGCAGTCTCGATAGCTGAAATCTGTCGTCGGGCAAGGAGGCTCAGTGCAGTTTCGCAATTCGCCTGAACACTATGGCCTTGTCGCCCTGTCGCTTCACTGGCTGGTGGCGGCGCTGTTTCTGGCTCAGGTGGCGATGGGGGCCGCCATGACCACGCTGCCATTGAGCGACCCGCGCGTCTTTCCGCTCTATCAGACACATAAATCGATCGGCTTCGTCATTTTTGGGCTCGTGGCGATCCGCCTTCTCTGGCGACTTGGTGGGACGGCCCCCGCAAGGCCCGATACGCTGCCACGCTGGCAGGCGAGGGCGGCCGATGCCATGCATTTCTCGCTTTACGCGGCATTGCTCATCATGCCTCTGCTTGGTTGGATTATCGTCTCTGCCTCGCCGCTGGGCATCCCGACATTAATTTTTGGCAAGGTTGCAATCCCCGACCTCGTTTTCATCGTAGAGAGCCCCGACAAACAATTGATCGGCTCCATCGCTTCATGGGCGCATCGGGCGCTCGCCTGGGCCGCTTCGCTTGCCGTGATTTGTCATATTGCAGCCGCACTCGTCCATCACCTTGTCATGAAGGACGCCACTCTCACGCGCATGCTCCCCACGCGCGCCCAATTTCGATCGGAACCTCCCGCATGATCCGACTTGTCGTTGTTCTGCTCGCCTGTCTGATCCTTGCCTCGCCCGCCTTTGCCGTCACCAGATGGCAGGTTGTGCCGGACGCCAAGGCGATCACATGGCAGGGCACGCAGGGCGCGCAAGTTTTCAACGGCGCCTGCTCCGCATTCACTGCCGACATCGCCTTCGACCCCGCCGATCTCAAGGCTTCTTCGGTCTCCGTGCAGATCGACATGGTGAACTGTCTCACCGGCGATGCGCAAAAAGACACCTATCTGCCGCTCGCACCCTGGTTCGATGTCGGCGGTTTTCCCCGCGCGACTTTCGAGGCAAGGGACTTCCGGCACATCAAGGGTGACGACTATGTCGCCGATGGAAGTCTGACGCTCAAGGGTGTGACGAAGCCCGTCTCGCTGCCTTTCACTCTTACCATTGATGGCAAGACGGCCCATGTCAGGGGTGAGACGACGCTGAAGCGTCTCGCCTTTGGCCTTGGAGACGGTGCGCAGCTTTCCGTCTCCAGCGTTGCGGGCTCTGACGCCATCGTCAAAATCGATCTGAAAGCGACAAGGCAATGAAGTTTGTGAAATCCATCGCGCTTGCCTTGATGCTGGTTGCGCTGCTCACCGGCTGCACCGCGGTCAAGGTCGTGACACATGAGGTGAGCGGCAACACCACCAATGTGGTGAGCGGAACCTACAAGCTCGACCCGCATCACTGGAGCCTCATCTTCGATGTCGATCATTTCGGCTATTCGCGTTTTGTCATGCGCTTTGACAGGATGCAGGCGACGCTTGATATCGACGCCGGGGAGATCGCGAAAAGTCGCGCCCATGTGACGATCGATGCCGCCAGCGTCGATACCAATAATCCCGAACTCGATGCGATCATCACCGGCGACCAGATGTTCGATGCCGCTCTCTTTCCGACCATCACTTTCGAGGGCGTTTCGTTGAAACCGACGGGCGAGAAAACCGCGACGCTTGTCGGCAATCTGACGATCCACGGGCAGAGCCATCCCGTGACGCTCGATGTCACTTTCAACGGCGGCGCGCCCGATCCACTGACGGGTGAGGACACGCTCGGCTTTTCAGCCGATGGCCATTTCGATCGCAGCCGATGGGGGCTCAGCGCCTGGTGGCCAGCGGTCGGCAATGACGTGCATGTTGCCATTCAGGCGGAATTTGTGCGGGTGCGAGATAAGTAATTCTTGACCAGGCGGTCGACAAAACCGATGCGCGCCATCGGTTGCCCCGTTGAAACTCCCTGTGTCCTTCTCCATGTCTTCAATAATGGGGCAGATGGAGAAAAAATTGCGTCGCCACTCCTGTAACAGCGTATGCGCCGGTCTGGCGTCTGTAACATAGGTTCGTCATGGAATTTGTCGGCACCCCGGTCTGGGCGTGGGGCGTTTTCTTTTTCATCGTCATTGGATTGCTCATTCTCGACCTTGGCGTCCTGAACAAGCGCGATCATGAAATCGGCGTGGGCGAAAGCCTGTGGCTCTCGGCCTTTTATATTGCGGCGTCCTGCCTGTTCGGTCTCGGCGTTGGTCTATTCCTCGGTCGCGAGCCGGCGCTGGAATTCTTCACCGGCTATGCCATCGAGAAATCCCTCTCGCTCGACAACATGTTCGTGATCTCATTGATCTTCACGACATTCGCTGTGCCGCGTCTCTATCAGCACCGGGTTTTGTTCTGGGGCATCGTCGGCGTCATCCTGATGCGCGGCGTCATGATCGGCATAGGTGCGGTGTTGATCGCCAAGTTCCACTGGGTACTCTATATCTTCGGCGCTTTTCTCATCATCACTGGCATCCGCATGCTCAAGCCCTCGGCGCATGAGCACGAACACGAACATGAATCCGCTATCAAATGTCATCCGATGGTGAAATTCCTCCAGGGCCATATCCGCATGACGGATGAGTTTCACGGCCACCAGTTCCTTGTCCACAAGATGCATCCGAGCAAGGGCCGCCTTGTCTATTACGCGACGCCGCTGCTGCTGGCTTTGGTCGTCGTCGAAGCGGCCGATATCATCTTCGCCGTGGACAGCATCCCCGCAGTCTTTGCCGTGACGCAGGATCCCTTCATCGTCTATACGAGCAACATCTTTGCCGTGCTGGGCTTGCGCGCGCTTTATTTTGCGCTTGCCGCCGTCATCTATCGCTTCACCTATCTCAAATATGCATTGGCAGCGGTGCTGATCTTCATTGGCGGCAAGATTTTCTATGGCGAACTGGTGGAGAAAGTGCCGGCCCTTGTCTCGCTCAGCGTCACTTTCGGGTTGTTGGCTATTGGCGTGCTGGTCTCGCTCATCAAAACGCGGCGACATTAGAAGCAGGCGCGGTGGTTTCGGGCGCGTTCGGTTTCTCGGCCAGCACCACGAAGGGCAGCCGCCCCGAGCGGCAGATAGTCTGGATGAGGCGTCAGCGCAATGCGCGTGGGGTCTGCATTGAGCCAGATATAGGGCCGCCTGCTCGATTGCGGCGCCCGCCAGCGATAGGGTGTCTCCGACCACAGACGGATGGTCGTGTCGAGATTGTCGAGAACGAGATCGCCTTCCTTCATGGCGGCGATCAGGACGGCATGACCTTCGCCATCCTTGTTTGCGGCGGTGGCGATCAGCAAGGCGTCGCCCGGCCAGCCTGCCGCCATCAGCCGCCGTTGCTTTTCCATCGCCATGTCCTCGCAATCGCCGCCTTTGGCGTCCGGGTAGGACCATATGTTCCCGGCGCCATAGTTTTCCTGATCGCTGATTTCGGGAAGCGCGTTCACCTCGCCGTTGATGCGTTTGAGCTCCTGCCATCGCGCAGGTG
>JBAQNC010000100.1:0-12597 GCA_049303435.1 Parvibaculum sp.
GGATCGCTGCAATCGGCATGGTCATGTCGGCAAAGGCGGGCGAAATGACCTTGAGACCCTCAACTGCGCCAAGCACCGAAATGGCCGGCGTCAACAGTCCGTCACCATAAAAGAGAGCCGCTCCCGCCATACCTGCGACCGTGATGACCGCGCCCAGTCGTGTCGTCGCCCCCGCCCGCTTCAGCGACAGGGCGGCCAACGACAAGATGCCGCCTTCGCCCTTGTTGTCCGCGCGCAGGATGAAAAACACATATTTGACCATGACGACCAGCGTCACCGCCCAGAAGACGAGCGACAGCACGCCGAGCACGCTCTCGGCGTTCGGCTCGAGGCCGACCTTCTCGTCGAAGCACTCGCGGATCGTATAGAGCGGGCTTGTCCCGATATCGCCGAACACGACGCCCAGGGCTGCGACGTGGAGAGCGAGCCGAAAGGGCTGTTTCTCGTCGGATGAAGCAGTACTCAATAGATCGAGCCTTGAGTTGTTTCAGGGGTAGCGAGGTGGCGGATACTTGCCGAAGAGGGCTCCATGGTCAACCTAAGCCTCACAGCCCCCGATTGCGGCCAAACGCCCCCTCTGATAGATGAGGATTACAGCCATTTACAAACTCATTTTATACGTTATGGAAAAAGAAAAATGACAAAGTCCGCCGAAGACTCCGTCCTGCTCGTCGAAAAATCCGGCGGAATCGCGACCGTCACGCTCAATCGGCCGACCGCCATGAACGCGCTTTCGGGCGCATTGCGCCTCGCCATCGCCCAAACCTTCGAGGAACTGGAAGCCGATCCGGAGGTCCGCGCCGTCATCCTCACGGGCGCGGGCAAGGCTTTCTGCGCCGGTCTCGACC
Organism: Parvibaculum sp.; assembly: GCA_049303435.1. GTDB lineage: Bacteria > Pseudomonadota > Alphaproteobacteria > Parvibaculales > Parvibaculaceae > Parvibaculum. The sequence continues at coordinate 849 of JBAQNC010000100.1, forward strand.
TCAAGGAACTGGGTTCGGGCGCGAGCACGGTCGGCGGCGCCATCGGTGACAAGGACCCCGTCACCTCCATCGGACGCTTCTCCGGCCCGGTCATCGGCGCCATCAACGGCGTCGCCATCACCGGCGGTTTCGAACTGGCGCTCGCCTGCGATGTGCTCATCTGCTCGTCGAACGCCCGTTTCGCCGATACGCATGCCCGCGTCGGCATCCTGCCGGGCTGGGGCCTCTCCCAGAAGCTCTCGCGCGCCATCGGCATCTACCGCGCCAAGGAGCTTTCGCTGACGGGTAATTTTCTCTCCGCCCAACAGGCCAACGACTGGGGCCTCATCAACCGCGTCGTCGCGCCCGAAGAACTGCTGCCCGTCGCCCGCAAGCTCGCCGAAGACATGCTGTCCGTGGTGCCCGATTGCCTGCCCGCCTACAAGCAGCTCATCAACGACGGTTTCGCCCAGAGCTTCGGCGACGGCCTCAAGACGGAATTGAAGTTCTCCGGCGAACGCAACAAGAGCGTCGATTCCTCCGCCATCGAAGAACGCCGCGCGGGAATCCAGAACCGCGGCAAGCAGCAGACGAGCTGAGGGCGTCAGGCGCCGACAAAGGCCAGGAGCAGATCAAACTCGCCTTTGTCCGCCGCTCTCAGCGCAGCAATATAAGCCTCTCGTCGTTCACTCGTGGTCAGAAGGTCGTGCCCCGCTGCCCAGTCGATGGGCGCATGGCCGAAGCATTCTTCGAGATAGATATCTGCGGCTATGCGCGCGTGACGTCCATTGCCATTCGGAAACAGGTGAACAAGCACGAGCCGATGATGAAAGCGGGCCGCGGCTTCGAGTGGCGCGTAAGTATCATGCCCAACCCAAAAACGGGCATCATCAAGCAGCATGCGTAACTCAACCGCGATGGTCAGCGGGTCGACGCCGATATTCTTTTCGGTTTGGCGAAAAATACCCGCCCATCTCCAGACCTCGCCGAACAGGCGACGATGCAACTCACGCATGAATTCGTCGGTCAGCATGTCCTTCTTACGGCGGCGGGAAAGCCAGGTAAGGCCAGACTCGACGTTGGCCTGCTCAAGCGCATTGAGTTCGCCGCGCGTCGTGACGTGGCGAAACTTCAACCCCTCACGTTCATCGGGATCGAGCGGCGTCGCGCCGTCTGGCTCGTCCGCGATGTCGCTCATTTGTCGGACCAGAAACCGGACGGCATATCGCGCATCATCTCTTGCGCGAGTCTTTCGACCTCCGCCGCATTTCCGCTTTTCGACAAGGCCTGTCGTTCCAGCGCCATATGGGTGCTTGCCTTGGCGACCAGCGCGGAGGCCCTGCGGCGCGCTTGTATGGCGATCAGACCCTCCACGTCACCGTCGTCTTCAGGCACAATGGCATAGACGAAACGACAGCCCATCGCCTTGGCGAATTCGTCCATTGTCCTGAGCGTAATACCGCCTGTGTGTTCGGCCTTTTCTGCCTGAGAAACACGTGCGCGGGTCACGCCCAGGCGATGCGCGAGATCGACCCCCGACATGCCCAGCGCTTTTCGTACCGTGGTCAACCAGCCTTCACCTGCGCGCGGCATTTGGCGCGCAGGCTTGGCGGCGCGATCCACAATCGCCCTGTATTGTTTCCTTGCGAGGGTTTTCACGCTCATGGCGTCAACTCACATAATGGCATTTCACTATTTTTGTGAATATATTGCTATACATTTTGAATAATTTGTCAATTTATACATTTACATAACATATTTTTTGTTAATTTATATATTGACACATCTCACGCTACCCTTGCTCGCTTCCGCCTGTGTATCTTCTCCCGTTTGCGCTATCCTCCCTCCAAACGCCATTAGAGCAATTCGGGGAGGAAACCATGCACGATCTGGTCATTCGCGGCGGCACTGTGTTCGACGGCACGGGGGCTGCCCCCATCGAGGCCGATGTCGCCATCGACAACGGCATTATCACGGCCATCGGCAAGGACGTCGGCGCGGGACGCGAGGAGATCGACGCCAAGGGTCAGATCGTCACCCCCGGCTTCATCGACGTGCATACGCATTATGACGGTCAGGTCACCTGGGATCCCTATCTCCAGCCCTCCACCTTCCACGGCGTCACCACAGCCATCATGGGCAATTGCGGCGTGGGCTTTGCGCCCTGCAAGCCCGCGCAGCGCGACTGGCTGTTGAGCCTGATGGAGGGCGTCGAAGATATTCCGGGTACGGCGCTTGCCGAAGGCATCAAGTGGAACTGGGAGAGCTTCGCCGATTATATGGATGCGGTCGAAGCCTCGCCGCTGGCGCTCGACGTAGGCTTACAGATTCCGCACGCCGCCGTGCGCGCCTATGTGATGGGCGAGCGTGCGCCCGCGCTCGAACCCGCCACCGAAGCCGAGACGGAAGAAATGGCCCGTCTCGTCGTCGAGGCGCTGGATGCCGGGGCGCTTGGTTTTTCCACGTCGCGCACGGTGAAGCATAAAGACAGCAAGGGCGGCTCGACGCCGACGCTCAAGGCCGAAGCCGCCGAACTCCACGGCATCGCGCGCGCCATGGGCAAGGCGGGCAAGGGCGTCCTCCAGTTGATCGCCGACTTCAAGGATACCGACAATGAATTCGCCATGCTGCGCGGCATGGTCGAACTGTCGGGCCGTCCCATGTCGATCACCATCGAACAGGACGACCGCTGGCCCAACATCTGGGCGCGTGTGCTCGACAATATCGCCGAAGCCAACAAGGCGGGCCTGCCGATGAAAGGGCAGGTGCCGCCGCGCGCCACAGGCCTGCTGCTCGGCCTCACCGCCTCGCTCAATCCTTTCGTCATGCACGAGACCTTCCGCTCCATCTGGGGCGCGCCGCTCGACCAGCAGGTCAAGGCGCTGCGCGACCCCGAGTTCCGCGCGAAGCTTCTCGCCGAAGAACCGACCTATCCCGCAGGCGAGATCATCGAGATGATCTGCGTCGGCTATCACAAGATGTTCGCGCTGGGCGAGACGCCGGACTATGAGCCCGCGCCGGAGGCGAGCGTCAAGGCGATTGCCGAGGCTGCGGGCAAGAACCCGCGCGAGATTCTCCTCGACATGATGCTGGAGCGCGACGGCAATGCGCTGCTCTATTTCCCGCTGATGAACTACACCTCCGGCAGCCTCGACAATGTCGAGAAGATGCTGAAGCATCCCAACACCGCTTTCGGTCTTTCCGATGGCGGCGCGCATTGCGGCATCATCTGCGATGCGAGCTTCCCGTCGACGCTGCTCACCCATTGGGGCCGCGACCGTACACGCGGGCCCAGGCTGCCGCTCGAATGGCTGATCCACGGGCTTACGGGTCGCAATGCCGAACTGATCAATGTGCTCGATCGCGGCATCCTTGCGCCCGGCATGAAGGCCGACGTCAATGTCATCGACTTCGACCACCTGAAGCTCTATTCGCCCCATATCGTCAACGACCTGCCTGCAGGCGGCAAGCGTCTCATCCAGCATGCCGACGGTTATACGGCGAGCATCGTTTCGGGCAGCGTCGCTTTCCGCGAGGGCGTGCCCACCGGCGCGCTCAACGGCAAGCTGGTGCGCGGCGCGCAAACCCGCCCCGCCGGTGTCCGGATTGCAACGGCGGCGGAATGATTGCGGCCTGAGAGGATGCTGACATTTTTTGGCCATGTTTAGGCCGTTCAACATCCGTTTGATCTACCATGAATTATGGGTGGTTTCCGACGCGCCCGGCGGGGGCCGCCCTTTTCTCAATCGGGCGAACAAGCAAATGCAGCGGCGCCAGACCGACTGCCACAGGGCCAGAACCTGTGCACCATTTCTGGCGGCGCTTTTATTTGGACCCTGAATGGACACTTCTGCCCCCCGCCCGACACGCAAGAGTACGCTCATCCGCGTCGCCGCCTTCTTCTTCCTTGTTTTGCCGATTGTCATTCTGGCCAATCTGGCCATCTGGGCGGCGTTCAACCAGCCCCATGAGGCGGAAGTCTGGGCGGGCGAAATCGTCGGCTTTTCCTACAGCCCCTATCAGCGCGATCAGGACCCGACCAAGGGCGTCCATCCCACGCATGATGAAATCGCCGCCGACCTCAAGCTCCTGTCAGGCACCGCACAGGCCATCCGCACCTATAGCGTGATCCGCGGCCTCGAAGACATTCCAGCACTGGCGGCCCAGGATGGCTTGTCCGTCTCCCTCGGCGTCTGGATCAGCGGCGACAAGCAGCGCAACGACGCGGAAATGGCCAATCTTTTCAAATTGTGGAAAGAGCGCAACATCGTGCGCGTGCTGATCGGCAACGAGAGCCTGCTGCGCAACGATCTGCCGGTGGAAGATCTGATCGGCTATATCCGCGAGGCGCGCGCGAAAGGCGTCTGGAAGCCCATCTCGACCGCCGAACCGCCGCATATCTGGCTCAACAATCCCGAACTTGCCAAAGCCGTCGATTTCATCGGCGTGCAGATCCTGCCCTATTGGGAAGGCATCCCCGTCAATCAGGCGGTCGATGCCGTCTTCGACCGGCTTGACGAGTTGCATGCCAAATATCCCAAAAAGCCCATCGTCATCACGGAAGTGGGCTGGCCGAGCCGCGGCAAGACCGTGCCGCGTCGTCCCTATCCCGGCATTCCCGAAGCCGAGTTGAGCGGACAGGCCGTCGCTTCGCTCGTCAATCAGGCAACCTTCATGCGCGAGTTTCTCAACCGCGCCAAGGATGCCGACCTCACCTATTATGTGATGGAAGCCTTCGACCAGCCGTGGAAGGCATCGGAAGAAGGCGCGGCGGGCGCCTATTGGGGCATCTACAATGCCGACCGCGAACCCAAATTTCCGATGAAAGGCTCGATCTCCGAAGCGCCGCAATGGCGTATCTGGGCGTCGATTGCGGCGGGGCTTGCCTTCGTCTTCGCCGTCGCCTTCATGATGATCCGTCGACATGTGAAACCCGCCGGCATCATCATCTTCGCCATCGTCACGCAGATCGCAGCCTCCGCCTTCGCCTGGGCGGGGCTTTCGGTCACCGGGCTTTATCTCAGTTCCGTCGACACGGTCGTCTGGAGTTTTCTCTTCGCCGCCCAGGGGCTCCTGCTCATGGTGCTGCTGGCCGAAGCCATCGAATTCGTCGAGGTCATCTGGACGCGACATGGCGAACGCCATTTCGCGCCGTTTGAAAACGCCGAAGGCTATCCCGAGAACAAGGTCTCCATCCATGTGCCCATTCACAATGAGCCGCCGGAGATGGTGCGCGACACGCTGATCGCGTTATCGAAGCTCGACTATCCGAATTTCGAAGTCCTCGTCCTCGACAACAACACCACGGACCCCGATGTCTGGCAGCCCGTGCGCGAGGCTTGCGCACAGCTCGGGCCGCGCTTCCGTTTCTTCCATCTGGAAAACTGGCCGGGCTTCAAGGCGGGCGCGCTCAACTTCGGCCTGAAGATGACGGCGGAAGACGCCGACATCATCGCCGTCATCGACAGCGACTATCAGGTTTCGCCCGACTGGCTGCGCACGATGGTTCCCTACTTTCAGAAGGAAGACATCGGCTTCGTGCAATCGCCGCAGGATTATCGCGACGGCCACGAAAGCATGTTCAAGAACATGTGCGATTGGGAATATGCAGGCTTCTTCCATATCGGCATGGTGCAGCGAAACTATTTCAACGCCGTCATCCAGCACGGCACCATGACGCTGGTGCGCAAATCCGCGCTCATCAAGGTCGGCGCATGGGCCGAATGGTGCATCTGCGAGGACGCCGAGCTTGGCATCAAGCTTTACCGCGATGGCTACGACAGCGTTTACATCAACCATTCCTTCGGTCAGGGCCTGACGCCCGACACGCTGGCGGGCTATATCGGCCAACGCTTCCGCTGGGCCTATGGCGCGGTGCAGATCGTCAAGCATCACTGGGATGCGCTTGCCCCCTGGGCGCGCAAGGGCGGGCTTACGCCTGCGCAGCGTTATTATTTCCTGGCGGGCTGGCTGCCGTGGTTTGCCGACGGGCTGGCGCTTCTCTTCACCATCACGTCGATCGGGCTTTCCATCTTCGCGCTCTACGCGCCCAAGATGGTGCAGCTCCCGGTCGCCGCCTTCCTCATCCCGACCATCGGCAGCTTCGTCTTCAAATTCGTGCGCTCGCTCTGGCTCTATGCCGTGCGCATCAAGGATTGCAGCTTCATCGAAAGCCTCGGCGCAGGCGTCGCGGCATTGGGGCTCACGCATACCGTCGCCAAAGCCATGCTCAATGGCATGGTGACCTCGGGCAAACCCTTCTTCCGCACGCCCAAATGCGAAGACAAACCGCCGCTCGCCGCCGCCATCATTCAGGTGCGCGAGGAAGCCATCATGCTGGTGCTTCTCTGGGGCCTCGCCGCCGCCTTCCTGTTCAACCCGAACTTCGACGACAGCCTCTCGCGCCTCTGGGTCGCCGTGCTTCTCGTGCAGTCGGTGCCTTACGCGGCGGCGGTATTGCTGAGCTTCATCAACGTCCTGCCGTCACTTTTCAAACGCACGAAGCCCGTGCAGCAGGCGATCTCGGCGGCGGAGTAATACGGCCATCCTTCGAGACGCGGCTTTATCGCTCATCAGGATGAGGTCGCAATAAAATGATGCCTCATCCTGAGGAGGACCGAAGGTCCGTCTCGAAGGATAGCCACACCCACAAACTGTCACCCCGGCCCCTCTTTGCATCAAAGGAGAACCCGGGATGACAGCGGAAATAAAATCATCCACCCCAAAAACGTCATGCCCCGGCTTGACCGGGGCATCCACGTCTTCAACGCAAATTCTGAAAAGTCTCTCACCCGCGCTTCACCGCCGGTGAAATCCCGCTCGGGTCGATCAACATGCCGTGGACCTGCATGTTGTGGCTATGCGCCAGCTGATGCAGCGCGAAGGCGGTCTGCATGGCCGAGGACCGTCCTTGCGCATCCTGCGCGGCGTTGACCGCTTCTTTTGCCAGCTTCAGCGCAAAGAGCGGCTTCGTCGCGATCTTTTCGGCCAGCGTCAATGTGAATGTCGTCAGCTCATAACGCGGCACGACATGGTTCACCATGCCGAGTTTTTCCGCCTCCGCCGCCGTCAACCAATCGGCGGTGAAGAGAAGTTCCTTCGCCTTGCGCACGCCGAGTTCCCAGGGGTGGTTGAAAAACTCCGCGCCGCCGACGCCCATCGCCACCGTATTATCGAGAAAGGCCGCGTCGTCTGCCGCCACGATGATATCGCAGGGCCAGACGAGCATCAGCCCGCCCGCGATGCATTTGCCCTGCACTTCGGCAATCGTCGGCTTTGGAATATTGCGCCAGCGTTCGCTGAAGCCGATGTAGATTTCTTTCTCCCGCGCCATCTGCGCTTCCGCGCCCGCGCATTCAAAACCGCACCATGTGCCGACGGTCGGATAATCCTTCATCGCCGCATGTGTGTCGCGCTCGCGCAGGTCGTGACCCGACGAGAAATGCGGGCCGATGGCGGCGAGGATGATGACCTTGATGTCATTGTCCTGCGCCGCCTTGTCGAAAGCATCGTTCAGCTCATAGAGGAGACGCGTGTCCTGCGCATTGCGCGTATCGGGCCGGTTGAGCACGATGCGCGCAATATGCGGCGCGGGCGTCTCGTAAAGAAGCGTCTGGAATTCGGTCAAAGCCTTCTCCCCTCAATTCCCGCCGCCATCGATGTTGAGCTTCTGCCCGTTCGCATAGGGGTTGGCGTCCGAGACGAAATAGACGACGGCAGCGGCAACCTCTTCCGGCGAGCAGACATGACCGAAGGGCATGGTCGCGTCGAGGTCGTGAATATCCATGCCCTTCTTGCCCGCGCGGGCGGCGGCGAGACGCGAGCCCATGTCCGTCGCGGTCAGTCCCGGCGCGACGATATTGGTGCGGATACCGTGTTTGCGTTCTTCTTTGGCGAGCGTCAGCGCCAGCGCCTCGCCGGCCGCCTTGCCCATGTTGTAGGGTCCGCCGTTCGCCGCGTGATGCAGCGTGGCGACCGATGAAATGATGATGATGTCGCCGCGCGTCTCCTTGCGCATATGCGGGATCACCAGTTTCGACATGTAATGCGGGGCGAGCGCATGAACACGCAACACGCGTTCAAGCTCCAGCGGATCGGTGTCGGCGACCGTATTGCCGCGCGAGGCGATGCCCGCATTATTGACGAGAATGCCGATCGAGCCGAAGTCCTTCAGCACGTCGGCGACCATGACCTGATCTTCCTCGAAGCTCTCGACAGACGCCGCATAGGCTTTCGCCTTGCGGCCCATCTTCACGATCTCGGCCACGACTTCGTCGGCCTCGTCCTTGCCACGACGGTAGTTGACCGCCACATCTGCGCCCGCTTGCGCCAGCGCCAGCGCAATCGCGCGCCCGATGCCGCGGCTACCGCCGGTGACGAGCGCCACGCGGCCTTTCAATGAAATTTCCATGATCTTCTTCTCTCCCTCAGGCCGCGCCTGTTCCTGCATATTTCTTCATGTCTTCGCGCAATTCGCTTTTCAGAATCTTGCCGTTGGCGTTACGTGGCAGGGGTTCGTTGCGCATCTCGATCTTGATTGGCACCTTGAAGCCCGCGAGCAATTTGCGCACATGCGCCTTCAGCTCTTCTTCGGTGACGCTCTTGCCCGGCGCGAGCTGCACCACCGCGCCCACTTCCTCGCCCAGCACCTTGTGGGGAATGGCGACGACGGCGGCGTCCATCACGGCGGGGTGCGAATAGAGCGCGCCCTCGACTTCAACGCAGTAGATGTTTTCGCCGCCCCGGATCAGCATGTCCTTGGCGCGGTCGAGAATATAGACAAAGCCCTCTTCGTCGATGCGCACCAGATCGCCCGAATGGAGCCAGCCATCGCTGAAAGAGGCTTCCGTCGCTTCCGGCTTGTTCCAGTAACCCTTCACGACATTGGGGCCCTTGATCCAGAGTTCGCCGATGGAGCCCAGCGGCAATGTCTTGCCGTTTTCGTCAACCACCTTCATGTCGCAGACGGGCACGCAAGGTCCGGCGCTTTCGGGGCGGTTCTGATAATCCTCGCCCGAGTTCTGCGTCGTGATGGAAGATGTTTCCGTCAGCCCGTAGCCGTTGCCGGGCTGCACCTTGGGAAACTGCTGCTTGATGCGCTCGACAAGATCGGGGGCCGAGGGCGCGCCGCCATAAGAGATGCCCTCGACGCTTGAGGTATCGTATTTGGCGAAGTCCGGGCTTTCCAGCACCTGCCAGGCCATCGCGGGCACGCCGCCGAAGGCCTGAATCTTTTCCTGCTCGATCAGTTGCAAGGCGCGTTCGGGGTCCCACTTGTGCATGATGACAAGCTTGCCGCCACCGGCATAGATCGGCACGAGGATCGAATGGCAACCCGTCGCATGGAAGAAGGGCACCGAGATCAGCATGGAGCGCTGCGGCGCTTGCGGGTCGGGTGCGGGCAGCGGCTCGCCCCGGCGCAGCATGGCGCGCGCCGTCGCATACCCTGCGCTGATGAGGTTCGTCAGAATGTTGCGCTGCGTGCCGAGCGCGCCCTTGGGCTTGCCCGTCGTGCCCGAAGTATAAAAGATCGTCGCGTCGTCTTCCGGCACAAGATGCGGATCGGGCAGCGGCTCATCCGACAGCTTCGCATAGGCGCCGGGCTTGCCGATGATCGCATCCATCGCCACCGCCTCGCCCAGCGGCACGCCGCCCGGACGCGCGACGATCGCGCCGGTGACGCCGCCCGCCTTCAGGTCCTTCATATGCAGCTTCAGACGGTCGAGCCTTTCGCCATCGACGATCACGAGCTTGGTGCCGCTGTCGAGAATGCCATATTCGAGTTCCGGTCCCGTGCCCCAGGCGTTCAATGGCACGACAATCGCGCCAAGCGCTGCCGCCGCCCAGAAGGCGATCGACCATTCGGGATAATTGCGCATGGCGATCGTCACGCGGTCGCCTTTCTTCACGCCATATCTGTTCGCCAGCTCGCGGCCCAGCGTCACCACGGCGCGGTAGTGATCTTCAAAGCTCAGGCGCTCGCCTTCATAGACGAGGAAATCGCGGCTCCCCCAGGCGCGACCTGCCTCGAAAACGGCGCGCAGGTTTGGCGGCGCATTCTTGTAGGCGCGCAACTCGATGCCGCGCACCTTGACCGTTTCCATTTCGAAAGGCATGCCCGGCGCGGTCAGCTTTGCGTTGGCTTCCGCAATGCTCATGACAGGCCAGGCCGTTTTCGTTTCGGCGCTCATTTCGTCCTCCCAGACAACTTCATTTTATTTTGGGAGAAGACTAGCGCCTTTGGGGCCTCACTTGAAAGGCAAAGGGCGGAGGCATTTCTTCCCCCGCCCTTCCGCAACGTCAAATGTCCAAACCTAGAAGCCGAGTTGCTTCAGCAGGCCTTTTTCTTCCTCGATGCAGGCGGCAAAGCTCGGTCGCGCATGCATCGCCTTGATGTAGCGCGCCAGATGCGGATAGGCCTTTTCATCGAAGGCATAGCCCGTATGCGCGAGGTTCGCGAATTGCGTGGCGACAGAAATGTCAGCAATGGAAATAGCGCCGCCGACCAGAAATTCCTTGTCGCCGATCTGTTCGTCGAGATAGGCGAAATAGGCCGGCAGTTTTTCTTCCAGCGTCTGCTTCGCCGTCGCGTGGTCGCTTTCCTTGCCCATCATCTTGGAGACGACGACGGGGCGGAACATGCCCATGCCCACGCGGGTCGCAAGCTCGCTGTCGGCATATTCTTCAAGCCAGAGCGCCTGCGCATATTCCACCGGGTCGGCGGGCATGAGGCGTGGGCTCGGATGCTTCTTTTCCAGATAGGCGCAGATGACGGAACTGTCGGGCAGCGTCACGCCGGTCTCCTCGTCCTTCAGCACCGGGATGCGGCCCAGCGGCGAGATTTTCTTGAACCAGTCCGGCGGCGGAAAGATGTTCACCTGCTCCAATGTGTAGTCCAGCCCCTTCTCGGCCAGAAACACGCGCGTCTTGCGCACGAAAGGCGACAGCGACGCGCCATAGACGATCAATCCCATGTGACGTTCCTCGATTATGATTTTCTGAAGCCAGAGTGCGTCGGCGTCCGGCGCGATACAAGACTCATTTTGCGTTGGCGGCGATGGAAGAAAAGCTGGATGACCCGATCAAGTCGGGCCATGACGATTTTCTTATTGCTCGCCTATTATTTCAACGTCATCCCCCGGCTTGACCGGGGGATCCATCTTTCTTACGCCCCCGCCTCAAGCCGGCGCTTCGACCTTCAGCTTCTCGGCTCGCTCCTTCGGCATATTGTCATAAAGATCGACCACCAGATCGCTGCGCAGGCTGCGGTGCTTCGGGTCGTCCCAGAGGTTTTCCCACTGATGTGGATCGTTTGTCAGATCGTAAAGCTCGCCCTCGGTGCCGACATAGGAAATGCCTGCTTCACCAAAGATGGTCGCGCCCATGGGCGTGCCTTTGAGCATTTCGCCCATCGCCTCTATGCCGGTCGGCTCGCCCACCGTCGAAGGCTCGTAGCGCGTCAGCAGATAGCCGTCGCGATAGATGGAACGCATATGCATGCCGTAGTTGGGAAACTGGCTGTCCCATTCGCAGATCATGCGCGGTCGCGTTTCGTCCTTCCCCTTGGGCATGGATTTGCCCTGCATCCAGGGCGCAGGCGCGACGCCCGCGATCTCGCAGAAGGTCGGCGCGAGATCGACCTGACCCACGGGCGCATCGATTTCGCCGCTTGCCACATGGGCCGAAGGCGCAGGTCGCCAGACCATCGGCAGGCGCATCAGCGCATCGACATGGAATGGGCCCTTGTAGAGCATGCCGAAATCGCCCTGCA
>JBAQNC010000101.1:0-10358 GCA_049303435.1 Parvibaculum sp.
GTCCAGGGCAGCACCGCCCTGATAGGCTTGACCAAAGATCAATGTGTCGCGCATGTCCGAAATGTCAGTGGCATTCTTCAACAGATCAAAGAACCACGGTCCATCAGCCGCTTCGCCATACATGACCGCGCCGACCACGCGGTCGTCTTTCAGCACAAGGCGCTTATAAACTCCGGCGGTGGCGTCACGCAGCACGATTTCCTCGCGATCATCGCCTTCCGCAAAATCGCCGACAGAATAGAGGTCGATACCCGTCACTTTGAGGCGCGTCGCTGTCTGCGTCGCCACAAAATGTTGCTCCGTATCACCGCCCAGATGGGCCGCTGCAACACCAGCCATTTGATAGAGTGGCGCGACGAGCCCGTAGCAAGTGTTGTTGATTTCCGCGCATTCGCCGAGCGCGTAGATGCGTGCATCACTCGTCTGCATCTGATCATTGACGACGATGCCACGATTGACGGTCAATCCAGCGTCTTTGGCAATTTGCGCATTAGGGCGAATGCCAACCGCCATCACCACGAGATCGGCTGGAATTTCCGTACCGTCCGCGAGAAGCACAGCTTCAACCTTGCTCGTGCCGACAATCTCTTTCGTATTCGCACCTGTCAGAACGCGGATGCCACGGTCCTCCAGCGCCTTCTTCAGCAAATATCCAGCCGAACTATCAAGCTGACGCTCCATCAGTGTGGGCATCAGATGAATAACCGTCACGGTCATGCCCTGCATCTGCAATCCCGCCGCCGCTTCCAGACCCAGCAGGCCACCACCGATCACCACCGCATGGCCGCGGCCTTTGGCGGCGAGCAGCATCGCCATCACGTCGTCAAGATCGCGATAGGTGAGGACGCCCGCCAAATTGTGGCCCGGCACCGGAATAACGATGGGCACAGAACCAGTGGCAATCACCAACTTGTCGTAGGATGCCACTTCACCATGCTCAGATCGCACCGTGCGCTTATCGCGGTCGATCTCGACCACCTTGTGGCTCTTGTAGAGCATGATGCCACGCTCAACATACCAGCCGTCACCGTGAATGATGATTTCTTCAAACGCCTTTTCACCTGACAGCACAGGTGAAAGCAGGATGCGGTCATAATTGACGCGCGATTCCGCGTTGAAGATGGTGACATCATATTGGTCGTGCGCGATTTCAAACAACCGCTCCAGCATTCTGCCGGGCGCCATGCCATTGCCGATGATGACGAGTTTTTCGGGCATGTCGTTACTCCGCCGCTTCAATGTCGTTGCCAACAAATGTGTCTGGTCTTTGGGCGCGCTTTTGCATGATGGCTTCGAGCGTCTCAGCCGATGGATTGGCGCCGCCCTCATAGGCCTCAAGAAAATCAAGAAGCTCTTCGCGATAGGCGTAATAGTCGGGATGAGCGAGCAGAGCCTTACGCGAGCGCGGACGTGGCAAGTCCACAGTCATAATGTTGCCGATGGTCGCGTTCGGCCCGTTGCTCATCATTACTACGCGGTCCGCGAGCAGGATTGCTTCATCCACATCATGCGTGACGCAAATTGCGGTCACTTCGGTGCGCGTCCATACGTCCATCAGAGCGTCCTGCAACTCCCAACGCGTCAGGCTGTCCAGCATCCCGAAGGGTTCATCAAGCAGAAGCAGCTTCGGTGACAGAGCAAAGGCGCGCGCGATTCCGACGCGCTGTTTCATGCCGTTCGAAAGGTCAGCCGCGCGCTTATGCATGGCATCGCCGAGCCCCACACGATGGAGATAATATTCGACAATGTCTTTACGCTCAGCTGGTGCCGCATTGGGATAGACGCGATCAACACCCAGCGCCACGTTTTCGCGCGCAGTGAGCCAGGGCATCAGCGAAGGTGCCTGAAACACGACAGCGCGGTCAGGTCCGGCTCCGACCACTTCGTGACCATCAAGAATAATACCGCCGGACGAAATCGCGTTGAGACCGGCCACCATCGACAGAACGGTGGACTTGCCGCAGCCCGAATGACCGATCAGCGAAATGAATTCACCGCGTTTCATCTTGAGGTCGAACCCATCCACCACTGTCAGCGGGCCCTTGGGTGTGGGGTAGACTTTGGTGACGCCGGAAAATTCTACATAGCCTTTGGTGATCGGCGAATGAGCTGCGTCTTCATAGGCTTTAGGAAGTTTGATCTTCGTGTTGTTCAAACGGATCGGCTGAACATCAGGCAGCAGCAATCCATCGGGAACACCGCTCGCGCGGTCTGCCCCCATATCCATCAGATATTTAGTGACAGCAGCGCGCAGCCGGATGAACTCCGCATCATGGTTCATCGCACCACGCTCGCGTGGGCGAGCAATGTTGACGTCAAAGGCAGGCCCGAGGCTCGCACGCGGGCCAGTGCGCAGCGGAATGATCCGGTCTGCCAACAGAATGGCTTCATCTACATCATTGGTGATGAGAATGATGGTCCGCTTTTCTTTTTGCGAAATTTCAGCAAATTCGTCCTGCAACTTTGCCCGCGTCAGCGCGTCGAGCGCCGAGAGCGGTTCATCAAGCAACAGTATTTCCGGTTGCATAGCCAACGCACGGGCGACCGCCACACGCTGACGCATACCGCCCGACAATTCGCCGGGCTTGCGGTCGGCAGCATGAGTGAGTCCAACCATATCAATGTAATGCGCGACAAGTTTTGCGCGCTCGGACGCCGACTTCTTTCTGAAAACACTGTCCACGGCGAGTGCAATGTTGCCGCGCACCGAGAGCCAGGGCATCAGCGAATAGGACTGGAACACCACGCCGCGCTCAGGTCCGGGGCCTTTGATTTTCTTACCTTTGAATTTGATCTCACCGCTGTCGGCGTCGATGAGACCAGCAAGCGCCGAGATAAGCGTCGTCTTGCCCGAGCCGGAAAAGCCGACAATGGCAATGAACTCGCCCTCATCCACACTCAGATTGATGTCTTCAAGGACATCCGTCCGCGACTCCCCGGAACCATAGGATTTACTGAGACCATTGATCTCGAGAATGCTCACGTGCGTCTCCTATCGGTTCGCTTGAAAGGTGAACGCCGTTTGCAGCGCGAACATAATGCGATCCAGCGCGAAGCCGATGATGCCGATGGTGAGCACAGCAACCATGATGCGGGCGAGCGAGTTCGACGAACCGTTCTGGAATTCGTCCCAGACAAATTTTCCAAGGCCGGGATTCTGGGCGAGCATCTCGGCTGCAATCAGCACCATCCAACCGACACTGAGCGACAGGCGCAGTCCGGTGAAAATCAGCGGCAGAGCAGAAGGCAAGACGAGCTTGCGGATCGTGGTGAAGGTTGAAAGCTGCAGCACCTTGCCGACATTCATCAGATCCTTGTCGATTGAGGCTACGCCCATCGCCGTGTTGATCAACGTCGGCCAAAGCGAGCAAAGCGTCACTGTCACGGCTGAAATCACCAGCGACTTCGGCAAGGCTTCCGTCGCATCAACATAAACCGCCGAGACGATCATGGTCACAATCGGCAGCCAGGCGAGCGGCGACACAGGTTTGAAAATCTGGATCAGCGGATTCAGCGCACCACTCACCGTACGGCTCAGGCCAGAAGCGATACCCACCGGCACGGCAATGAGCGTTGCAATCAAAAAGCCGAGACCAACCGTCTTCAGCGATGTGAGAATCTGATCGATGTAGGTCGGTTGGCCTGTGTAGTCGTGGTGACGCACACGGTCGGCCTCACCCTGCGCAATAAATTCCGCGTTGCGCGCATCTTGGCGAGCGTAAAAATCGGCCTGCCGCTGACGCTGAGCCGCATAATCATGCGCCAGACTTTTAGCTTGTTCCCACACTTGCGCCGGTCCGGGAATCGCCCCCAGCGACGTCGTCACCTGCGGCGCGAGCACGCCCCAAGCAACGAGAAACAGCGCAATGCCAATCAGCGGTACGAAAAGCCGCTCGCGCAGCTCCACCATTTGTTCACGCAGGCTGTCGCCCGCCGCCATCTTCAACAACGGCACGAACCAGCCGAAGCCGAGAATATCGAGCCAACGGGAAGATTTGTTCAACGCCGCAAATATCTTTTCGCGCCGTGGTCTTGCCTGTGCGCCGGTTTCAGTCAGCATCGACATGGGGGAGGTCCTTCTGTGTGGGGCGCGGTAATTTGGTGGGCATCATTTCGCGACAATCTTTGTACCAACGACCTGCTCTTTGCCTTTCAGGCCGAGCGGAAAGGCGTCGATATAGGTGTTGGGCGCATGACCGTCATAGGCAATACCGTCAATGAAATCGGCAGTCGGCGCTTTGTAGCCGTCGCTCTTCCAAGGGAAGTCGGCGCTCTTTGCCTTGCCTTCATCGACCAAAGCCTGTGCGGCTTTGAGATAGATATCAGGACGATAGACCGACTTTGCCGTATTGGCGTACCAGTCGTCGGATTTCGCCGTATCGATCTGGCCCCAGCGACGCATCTGCGTCAGGAACCATACGGCGTCTGAATAGAAGGGATAGGTCGCGTTATAGCGGAAGAAAACGTTGAAATCGGGAATGTCGCGCTTGTCGCCCTTTTCGTATTCAAACGTGCCGGTCATGGAATTGGCAATCACGGCGGCGTCTGCCCCGACATAATTCGGTTTAGCGAGAATGCGCACGGCCTCGGCGCGGTTGGCGCCATTGTCAGCATCCAGCCACTCGGCAGCGCGGATCAACGCCTTGGTCAGAGCAATCACAGTGTTGGGATTTTTCTCGGCAAATTCCGCCGTGATACCGAACACTTTTTCGGGATTGTTCTTCCAGATTTCCGTGTCGGTGATGACAGGCACGCCGATGCCTTTGAAGACTGCAGCCTGGTTCCACGGTTCGCCGACGCAATAGCCGTCAATTGTGCCGGCTTCAAGCGTTGCAGGCATCTGCGGCGGCGGCGTTACGGACAGGAGAACATCGGCACCTATCTTGCCCGAAGTGTCACCTGCCGAATAAAGGCCAGGGTTTAGCCCGCCTGCGGCAAGCCAGTAGCGCAGATAGTAATTGTGCGTCGAGACCGGAAAGACCATGCCCATGTTGAAGGACTTGCCGTTGGCTTTGTATTCCGCCACGACCGGCTTTAACGCACTTGCCGGAATAGGATGTTGCGGCTTGCCATCGGCCTGCATTTTCAGATACGGCTTCATCGCATCCCAGACAGCGTTCGACACGGTGATGCCGTTGCCGTTCAGGTCCATTGAGAATGGCGTGATGATATGGGCCTTGGTGCCAAAACCGATTGTCGCGGCGAGCGGTTGACCCGCCAGCATATGCGCACCGTCGAGCTGGCCGGTGATGACGCGATCAAGAAGAACTTTCCAGTTCGCCTGCGCTTCAAGCGTCACATAGAGACCTTCGTCTTCGAAGAAACCTTTTTCATAGGCAATCGCCAGCGGTGCCATATCTGTCAGCTTGATGAAGCCGAGCTTAAGCTCTTCCTTTTCGAGCTTCAGCGGGGCGGCTTTTGCCTCCGTCGCCATCGGCAGACCTGCCGACACAGCGAGCAACAATGCTGTCGCACCGAGCAACAGCCCACGACGCTTCATCACAATTTTCGACACCATCCGGCCCAAACCATCGTTCATCGGTTACTCCGCTTCCGTGCCTGCAAGGCACGTTTGAAAAACAAAAAAGCCGCCCGACTGAGACCACACCCGAAATTCGGGTGACAATTCAGTTCGGCGGCTTTGCCAACGTGAGCAACGTTCTTCATTGAACGCGCTTATGTAGAGCCCGTCTTGGGCCCGATACGTTAAAAGCAGAAATCGTGCCAAGTCAGGAACGGTGACGTTTCCGGCTCACTCCTGCGTTTTTGCTGATGTACCGCCTTTGCTCTGGCCACCCGCTCCGATGTTGCCTTGCACAAATTATAGGCGCACAGACAATATTTTATGCAGCGCAACAAATTCTCGTTCTTTCCCGCCTGCTCATTCACCGCAGCCCTATGCGCCTGTCGCAAACACTAAATTGACAGGCGCGATTTCAACGATAGGTTCGGCCTTTAGTGTTCAGGAGGCCAAACTGAAAATTGCCGTTGTCGATGAGAGTGCTGCCCGTGCGGAAGTGATCGCGGAAGGTCTGCGTGAAGCAGGCCTCACGGACGTGCATCTTCTCGTTGAACGCACAGGCCTTGTCGCGCGGCTCACATCGCTCGCGCCGGATGTCATCCTGATAAATCTGGAAAACCCGCGCCGCGACATGCTGGAAGAAAGTTTCACATTGTCGCGCGCCCTGTCCCGCCCGATCGCCATGTTCGTCGATCAGACAGACGAGCGCGCCATCTCAGAGGCGGTGGATGCAGGCATCTCCGCTTATGTCGTCGACGGCATGCGCAAGGAACGTATCAAACCGATCCTCGAACTTGCTGTGCGCCGGTTTCATGCCTTCGCGAGACTTCAGGGCGAATTAGCCGAAGCCAAATCAGAGCTCGCCGAGCGCAAAACCGTGGACAAAGCAAAGATGTTGCTCATGAAACGCCGCAAGATAGATGAGGCAACAGCCTATGGGTTGCTACGCAAACAGGCCATGGACAGTGGTCGCCGCATCGCCGATGTCGCGGAAGCCTTGATCTCGGTTGAAGCCCTGCTTGGAGACCAGTCATGACGCATTTCAGGATTGGCTTTCTACCACTCGTTGACTCAGTTTTGCCGATTATTGCGCATGAATCCGGCATCGCTGACAAGCACGGGCTTTCGATTTCGATGATCAAAGACCCGAGTTGGGCCACAGTGCGCGACCGGCTTATCTACGGCCAGACCGATGCCGCCCATCTTCTTGCGCCTCTCGCCATCGCCACATCGCTCGGGCTTGATCAGACGAAAATGACGACACCGCTTGTGGCGCCTTTTATGCTGGGGCTCAACGGTAATGCGATCACAGTAAGCCTCCGCGTTGCCGCGCTTATGTCTGTCGACCATCAAAGTTTTTCTGACGTCAAGCAGACCGGCATAAAGTTAGCAGCCCTTGCCAAAGACTTTGCCGCCAAGGGCCGCAAGCTGCGCTTCGCGGTCGTTCACCGTCATTCAAGTCACAATTATATTTTGCGCTATTGGCTTGCGGCCTGCGGCTGCGATCCCGAAACCGATGTCGATATTATCGTCGTGCCGCCACCCTTCATCGCCGATGCCTTGATGAGCGGCGAGGTCGACGGTTCATGCGTCGGCGAACCTTGGAGCAGCGTGGCGGTCGACCGCGGTGTCGGTCAGATCATCGCCACAACAGCCCAAATTTGGAGTCGCGGCGTTGAAAAACTTCTCGCCTTCCGCAAAGACCTGCTCGACGAGCGCCGCGAAGATGTCGAAGCGCTATTGCGCGCACTCCACGAGGCCGGACGCTATGTCTCAGACCCTGCCAATGTGAAAGATGTGGCGGAGGTTCTTGCAAGACCCGAATATATCGACCAGCCCGCCGTCCTCATTGCGCGGGCGTTGACGAACCGCCTTGCTCTGACGCGCGATGAGGCGGAAATACCCGCGCGTGATTTTCTACTGTTGCATAACGAGGCTGCGAATTTTCCATGGCGCAGTCAGGCCATGTGGCTCTATTCCCAGATGGTACGCTGGGGTCACGCACCAGGCACCGAGGCAGGTTTCGCCACTGCGGCTGATGTGTTCCGCCCGGATGTTTATCGCTCTGCTCTCGAAGGCACTAACGCTGTCCTGCCGGGTGCGAGCGCCAAAGTTGAGGGGGCTATCCGCTTTCCGACAGGTGCCGGGACCGTCAGTGGACGTCTCATTCTCGGGCCGGACAGTTTCTTTGACGGGCGCAATTTCGACCCTGACAGACCGATGGATTATCTGGCCGCACAGACACAGGCATGACAAAAATATGGTGCGGCGCAAAATTTCCCTTGCGGTGCAGCGTAAATTAATGACACGTTTGCGACGTTCAGATTTAAACGTCTGAAACATATAGACGGACAACCCCAATGCAGGGGATCGTGTCCGTCATCCGGCAATGGTGCCGCCCGAACCGGTTTTTTTGAACCGCCGTTCGAGGCGGTTTTTTTGCGTCCGACGCATTGATTTGTGAACGGACGAATGGGTTCGGCTGTGCTTTTTCATTCTCCATTATCCTTCGGGGGCCTCAATGACGACTTTTCCAAATTCTGACCCTATGAAATTCCAAATGGCATCAGCGTCGTCCAAACGACGCCGCGGCCCGACATTTGTCATAGGATTGTTCGGTGTGTTGACGGTTGCGCAGACGCCAGCGCTGGCCGCCGAAGCGCCACATTGGACACCGCTTCTTGACGCGCGTCTTCGTTATGAGACCGTGGATCAGACGGGTTTCACCAAGGATGCCGATGCGGTCACAGCCCGCGTCCGCGCCGGTTTGCAGTTCACCAATGGCGATGTGTCTATTCTCGGCGAGGCAGAAGGCACATTGACCCTCAGCGAGCACTACAACAGCACAACTAACGGCAAAACGACCTATCCCGTTGTCGCCGATCCGGAAAATGCCGAACTCAACCGTTTGCAAATCCAATACACAGGCATCAACGACACGACATTCACCCTGGGGCGCCAGCGCATCAATATTGATGACCAGCGATTTGTCGGCAGTGTCGGTTGGCGCCAGAATGAACAGACCTTCGATGCGATCCGCGTCGAAACAACGGCGCTTGGCCCCCTCAAGGCCGACGTGACTTACAGTTGGGCTGACCGCACCATCTTTGGTTATGACAGCGCCATCCAATCGATTTCGGGCAGCAATGTGTTTGCCACTTTGAGTGCCGAAGTGAGCAAGGTCACGCTCGAAGGTTTTGCCTTCCTTGTCGATCAGGACGAATTCGGTCGCCGTCAGTTCTCAAGCCAGACCTACGGTTTGCGCGCATCGGGCAAATTCGTGCTGACGACGGACACGTCGCTTGCGCTCGCAGCAAGCTATGCGACCCAGGCCGACTGGAAAGACAACCCCAACGACTATAAAGCCGATTATTGGCTCGCCGACGCAACGCTCTCCCTCGGCAAGCTTGATCTCAACGCGGCTTATGAAATTCTCGGGGCCGACACAGGCGCCGCCAACACAAGCTTCCAGACGCCGCTTGCGACATTGCATAAGTTTCAGGGATGGGCAGATAAATTCCTGACAACACCGGCCAATGGTATCCGCGATCTTCAAGGCGGTGCGAGCTATGCCCTCGGCAAGATCAGCGTCTTCGGTCCCGTCAAACTCGTCACGGCTTATCACCAGTTCGACAGCGACATCGGCTCCATCAACTACGGACATGAATGGGACGCACAGATCGTTATGAAACCGCGCCCCGACACGACGATCATCGCAAAATTTGCGGACTATAAGGCGGACACTTTCTCGACGGACACGCAGAAAATCTGGATCGAGATCGGCTATTCCTTGTGAAGAGTCCTCTAAGCGCGTCGCAATGACAGGCCTGTGCCGGAACGCCTCCGTCTTGGTTCCGGCACAGGACCAAACTCTATTCGCCGAGAAATGTTTTCAAATCCTCGGGCGCATTCATATTGTGCATCCGGAGCGGTTCCTCGATCTTTCTTGCTACCGCGTGATCAAGCCACCCTCGAAAAGCACCATTGCGCGGCGTCGCCAGATAAAGATCGAGCATCTCGCCGAACCGCACCGGCCAATAGCCGATCAGATGCTGCTCGGCAAAAACCGACGCATCTGTTCCAGACAAAAGTTCCACCAAATTGCCGGGCAACGGCAATACATCGACAGGCACTGTCATCACCGCATCGAATTTTCCTTCGCGCGCATGGGCAAGTGCGCCGTTCAGGCCCCCTAAGGGACCCATGTCTGCTGCAGGCCGGTCATCCACCCGCGTCACCCGCTTCCAATCGCGTCCGCAGACCACCAAACCATCAACCTGAGGCGACAAACCAGCAATGACATGGTCGAGCATGGCAACACCGTCAATAACGGCTTCTGCCTTGTCCCGCCCGAAGCGCCGGGATTGTCCACCCGCCAGAATGGCACCCAGAATTCTCATATCGACACCAAGATTGTTACAGCGACCGCACGGCTTCAGTGAGATTATAAATTTAACAGGGCAAGGTTCACTTTGCGCCATAAGCAATCATCGCCGCCCTCAATTTGCACACCCAGCGAGAGCGAACGCCCGAGATGACTTGCCCCGCAATCAGGTCTTCAAACACGATTTCGATTTACATCAGATAGAGAAATATCACGGGTTCACCCACCATTCGCTTTGTAATCAGGGGGTCGCGGGTTCAAATCCTGCCGGGGGCACCATTTTTCTTATATACCCTGACTCATTGAGACGGCGAAAAAATCGGTTGCCGAACTGTGAAAAATAGATTCATGCTCTGAGCATGATTCGCGTCGGCTTCCTTTCTCCGCAAGACCGCGCCGCCCTTGTCGCTCTGATGCGAAACGGGTCGGCGGCGCATCGGCTGACGCGCCGCG
>JBAQNC010000102.1:0-1757 GCA_049303435.1 Parvibaculum sp.
TATCCCAACCAGTATATGGACATGACGGATAACCGCTCGACCTTCGTCAATGGCCGTTATGAGGGCATCTATGACTGGGGTCGGCTCGACGGCAGCGCCTATTGGCAGAACGTCAATCACGCCATGAACTTCCTTGACGACAAGGGTGGCGTCGCCACGGGCGGCATGCCGATGAATACCAAATCCGATTCCGGCGGCTATACCGTCAAGGCCTCCATCGCGCTTGGCGGCGGCGACGTTCTGCGCTTCGGCAACGAACTCAACCTTTTGCGTCTCGATGACTGGTGGCCGCCGGTCACGGGCAGCATGATGATGAGCCCCAACACTTTCGTGAACATCAATGGCGGCAAGCGCGATCGCCTCGGCACCTTCGCCGAATGGGACGCGCATTGGTCGGAACGCTGGACGAGCCAGCTGGGCGTTCGCAATGACACGGTCTGGATGGATACGGGCAATGTGCAGTCCTATGGCTGCGGCATGATGTGTGCGGCGGATAATGCGGCGGCGATCGCTTTCAATGCGGCGGACCACAAGCGCAGCTTCGTCAATTTCGATCTGACGGCGATTGCGAAATATGAAGCCAATCCGGCGTCGGCTTTCGAGTTCGGCTATGCGCGCAAGTCGCGTGCGCCCAATCTCTATGAACTTTACGCCTGGGGCCGTGGCTCGATGGCGAGCCGCATGATCGGCTGGTTCGGCGATGGCAATGGCTATGTCGGCAATCTCGATCTCGATTCCGAAGTTGCCCATACGCTGAGTGCGACGGCTGATTTTCACAGCGCACAGCGTTCATGGGAAGTGAAGGTCACGCCTTACTACACCTATGTCACCGACTATATCGGCGTCACCAGGATCGCCGCGCTGGGCAGCTTCTCGCAGTTCCAGTTCGTCAATCACAATGCCGAACTCTACGGGCTCAATCTTTCGGGCAAGACGCAGCTGTGGAACAGCACGTCCTATGGCGAAGGCACGCTCAAGGGCACGCTTGGTTATGTGCATGGCCGCGACCTCACCACGGGCGGCGACCTCTATCACATCATGCCGCTCAACGCGTCGGTGACGCTTGAGGAGAGCTATGACAACTGGGCAGGTCACATCCAGTTGCAGGGCGCCGCGCGCAAACATGCGGTGGACAGGCTCCGCAACGAGCCGCAGACGCCTTCCTATCTGCTGGTCAATCTGGGGTCGTCCTATACGTGGAACCATGTGCGGGTCGATGTCGGCGTCGATAATCTTTTCGACAAGGCCTATGACGATCCGCTTGCCGGTCAGTCGCTCGGCGACCTGAAGGCCACGGGCGTCTTGCGTCCGGTGCCGGGGCTTGGCCGTTCGTTCAATCTGGGTCTCACGTTGAGCCTCTGATTGATGAACGCATTGCCCACAGATATGATCCTGTCAGGCAAGGTGGAGGCGGCATTCGTGTCGCCTCCGTCTCCTGTCATGTCTCATCGCCTCTTGTGGGTGATGCTGTTTGTGAGTCTCGCCGTACATGCGGGCCTTGCCGCCGCCTTTCTGACTGTCCCCTCGCGCTCGCCCGTCGGCACGGATGAAAGGGCGCATGTCATTTCCATTTCGCTTGTCGCGGCTCCGGCCAGGTCGAAGGTCGAAGCGCCGCGCCCTCAAGCAACGCCGCCCGAACCGGAAAAGCCCGTCGTCCACAAGAAGACGCCGCCGCCGCCGCTTGTGAAAAAGAAGAAGCCGGTCGTTGCCATTCCAAAGCCTGCGTCTGCCGAGGCGGTTGCGAAGGCTGCGCCGGA
>JBAQNC010000103.1:0-1565 GCA_049303435.1 Parvibaculum sp.
AGACAACGCCATTCGCCGCTGCCCGTGCTTTGAAAAGCCCGGAAAATGTTTCCATATCGCCTTCAAAGCGTGGACTACGCATGACCGGCAAACCAACCCAATAGATACGCGCGCCAGTCGCCTTCAACACGTCGGTAAACGCATCGATCCGCGCATTGTAGATCTTGCGCCATTCCGGATCGAAAAGCGCATAACGTACGTCATCCTTGATGATCGGCTGGCGATCATTCGTGCCCATGATGACAACCGCGATGTCGATCTTCGTTTCGACCGCCACTTCGGTGACGACATCATTCCAGTTGTAATAGTCGTGCCGCACCAGACCGGTTGCGACTTTGGATTTGCGGATGACGTGGAAGCGCTTGTCCTTACGAAGCGCATGATAGAGTCCCGCCCAGATGCCATCGCCGAGTGAGTCCCCCAGCACGACGACATTGTAGCTTGTCTTGGCGGCAAGCGCGGGACTTGCGACGGCAAGGGGCTCTTCGCCCCCGGCATCGCGCGGTGGCGTCTCGGACGGCGTCGTGGTCTTGAGGGATGCTTCCACCTGAGCGAGTGCGGGCGTGCCAAATTGCGAAGGTATAAGCGGCAGCGGCGCGGCCATGAGCGGACCGCTCATGAGAGACAGCACAAAGGCGGCCTTGGCGCTTGCCAATGCAAATCTACATCCCCAGCCTCTGCCCACTACACGATAACTCCCGGCAAACAAACAGCACAAATGCCCCGAAAACAGGCCTGTCCCCCTATTGCTTTGCAGGCAACATACCTATTTCAAACGCAGGATAGACGCATCAAAATGGGACAAACAAGGGCGTTGAGGCAACAATAAGCCGGAAACAGGCTTAATTGGCGTGCCGCAGCAATTCGGACACCACCCGCTCCAGATCCTTGAGCGAAGAGCATGTCACGGCCTTGTCGCAATAGGGCTGCAAGCGCTTCATTTCGCTGTCGCCCGAGTTCCACATGCTCTTGGCTTCTGGATTAAGCCAGATTACCCGACGTGCGCGAGCATGAATTTTCTTCAGGAGGTCGCCACGCGGGTCGGAATAATTGGAGCGTGCATCGCCAAGGATCAGCACGGTTGTGCGATGGTCGATGTCATCCATCGCGAGCCGTTCGAAATCCACAAAGGCCTGACCATAGTCAGTTGACCCGCCGCCGTGATCACGCAGGGCGTAAGCAATCGCGTCCTCGATCTTGCGCGTCGTATCAAAGAGTTCCGTTACTTCGCCAAGCTGGCCTGAAAAGGCGAAGGAACGCACGCGCGGCAGGACTTCCTGAACGCTATAAAGAAACATCAGCAAAAACCGCGCAACCTGCGCGACTGATCCCGATACATCGCAAATCGCCATGACTTTTGGCCGATCCACCTTCTTCTGCTTCCAGATCGTATGGAACATGAGGCCGTCAAACTCGATATTGGCGCGGATCGTCCGCCGCACATCGAGCTGACCTCTCTTGTCCACCTTCTTGCGACGGGAATGCAGCGCCACAAGACGCTTCGCCATCTTGGCGACCAGCCCGCGCATGACCTTCATGTCGCGCATATCGACATTGCCCAGCCG
>JBAQNC010000104.1:0-2717 GCA_049303435.1 Parvibaculum sp.
AGGCTGTTCGCATCGAGATAGTCGATGAAATGCTGCAATGTGGGGTACCGAAAAGAGAGACGCGGACCCGAGGGCCCGCGCCTTCAGTGTTTAGCGATGAGGGATGCCTTATGCAACGGCGGCTTGCGGGCCGCGAATGAGCTTGCCGGGCAGCGCGCCTGTCGGCTCATCGTCTTTCGACACGACAATGCCTGACAGGATCGTCGCCTTGTAGCCCTTTGCGCCCTGCCAGAGGCGACGGCCACCGGCAGGCAGGTCGAAGCGCATTTCGGGGTGGGTGAAAGTGAGCTTGTCGAAGTCGATGATGTTCACATCCGCCTTCATGCCGGGTTTCAGCACGCCGCGGTCGAGGAGGCCATATTGTTCCGCCGTGTCCTTCGTCTGGATGCGGATGATATCCTCGATGGGCAGTTTCGGCCCGCGTTTGCGGTCGCGCGCCCAATGGGTCAGCATGAAGGTCGGCGTGCCGCCGTCGCAGATCGCGCCGACATGCGCGCCGCCGTCGGCGAGGCTGAGGCCCGCCTGCGGGTGTTTCAGCGTCGCTTCAATCGCCGTGAAGTCATTGGTCGAATAGCCGAACAGCGGGAAATAGAGCATCGCCTGACCGTCGTTCAGCATCATCGCATCGTAAGCGACTTCGGTCGGCGTCATGCCTTCGCGCTTCGCCACGGCGGCGATGGAATCTTCCGGCGCGGGCTCGTAGTTTTCCTGCTCGCCCATCGGATACATCTTGTGGAAGCTCGTGGTGATGAAAGTGCCGAAGTCGCCGAGCTTGTCGACGTTCTTGCCGCCGCAGATTTCGGCGCGCACTTTCGGGTCCTTCAGCTTTTCCAGACGCTCCTTGAAGGGCAGCGCGCCATAGGGACGGTATTCGGGAAAGCCGATGAAGGGATGCACCGAAGTCTGCCAGCCCATCAGCAGGCCGACGGGGCGGCCCGAGTGCTGGCCGCGCAGATTGGTCACGCCTTGCGCGCGCGCTTCGTCCAGATGTTCGAGCATCTTCTTGTAGAGGTCGGGCGCTTCGTCGATCTGCTGGATCTGGAAGGTCACCATCCGCCCGGTGTCCTTGGCCATCTTCAGCATCCAGTCGAATTCCTTTTCCATCTCGCGATGCGTCGCCGCGATCTGGAAGACGCCGGTGCCGCTCTTCTTCAGCGCTTCGGCGATGCCGAAGAGTTCTTCCGTCGCCGCCAGCGTGCCGGGCACAGGCTCGCCCTGCAACGTGTTGTGGAGGTCGGTGCGCGAGGTGGAAAACCCGAGCGCGCCCGCCTTGAGGCTTTCATAGGTGAGGTCGCGCATTGTCGCGATGTCTTCGGGCGTCGCCGGTTCGTTGTCGATGCCGCGCTTGCCCATGACATAGACGCGCAGCGCACAATGAGGCATCTGCGCTCCGATATCGACGGCGTAGCTGCGCTTTTCGATGGCGTCCATATATTCGGGGAAGCTTTCCCATTCCCATTTGATGCCTTCGTGCATGGCCGCGCCCGGAATGTCTTCGACCGCTTCCATGAGATCGACGAGTTCGTTGCGGTCGGCGGGTTTCACCGGCGCGAAACCGACGCCGCAGTTGCCCATGACCACCGTCGTCACGCCATGCTGCGAGGAGGGGGTGAGGTAGGGGTCCCATGTCGCCTGCGCATCGTAATGCGTGTGAATATCCACAAAGCCGGGTGTAACCAGAAGGCCCGTCGCGTCGTATTCCTCGCGACCCTTGCCTTCGACCGTGCCGACGGCGGAAATCTTTCCATTGTCGATGGCGACGTCGCCGGTGAAGGGTCTGGCGCCCGTGCCATCGACGATTGTGCCGCCCCGAATGACGAGATCATGCGTTGTCATTTCCGTTCCCTCATTTTGTTCGGCCTGCATTTTACGCAGGCTCCATATCGTCCAGCAGATCGCGCACGGCCCTTGTGGCGCATGCGAATTTCTTGTCGCGAATTTGTGTCGCCAGCTCGCCTATAAGCCCGGCGTCGCCGCCCCAGCCTTGCAGCAGGTTGCGCATGGTGGCGTCGGCCAGACCGTCGGTCGCCGTCCAGCCGCCGCCGCGCCTGAGCACCTTGATCAGCTGGATGACGCCTTGCAGCGCGCCCCAGTGGATCAGCGTGCGTTCGCGCGCATTGCCCGGCGTCAGCGCGCCTGCGGCTTGCGCCGCTGCAAAATCTTCGGCCAGCCTGTCGAGGCTGCCGCGCGCGGTCGCAAGCACGGCCTCGACGTCGCGTTCGGGCAGTTCCTCGCGCGAGCTGCCCAGGTAGTGCGTCAGCAGGCCGAATTCGGCGGGCGCGTCTTGCGCGAAAAGTTCATAGGTCTGGCCCGCGCCGATCAGCCGGGCGAGGCGATGCGCGGCGGGCGAGAGGCCTTCCGCCGCCGCCCATTCATCAATGCGCGTCGCTGTGTCTATATTGATGAGGCGAATATGTGTCGCCACCAGACGCTGCAATTCGCCGATTACCGCTTCCTTCGACGAGAAGTAACGATAGACGGCGGCGACCGAGCGGTCCATGCGGGCGGCCAGCGCATGCAGCGTCAGATTGTCGATGCCCCCCTCGCAGGCGAGATCCAGCGCGGCGCTCAGGATTTCGCGCATCTTGCGCGTCCTGTTCTGGGCGACGGCGGGCGAGAATTCGCCACTCTCTGCAAAACTGTGAACCATGTTCACGCTTTTAAGGAGGCCGGGGCCGACGCGCAAGTGAGTTTTTTCGAGCTATGCGGGCCAAGGC
>JBAQNC010000105.1:0-2675 GCA_049303435.1 Parvibaculum sp.
GTCCTAATGGGTGCGCCCGTCCGTATCTCGCCGAGATAGCCTTCACTGGGCGTGCGCCGGGGAAGTACAACTTCTATTTGGGTGGCGGATTTTATGGTCAACGTCTCAACCGGCTCTATCTCGAGAATGTCGACGAAGTCCGCATCCTTCAGGAGCTTGATACGATTATTGCACATTATGCCTCCGCCCGAGATGAAGCGGAACACTTTGGTGACTTCGTTATTCGAGCAGGTTACGTGCGTGAAGTAACGAGCGGGATGGACTTCAACAGCTGACGGAATATCTGTCTAACGGAGGATTGAATGAGTAGGTATTTGTTGATCTCGTCGAGAGATCCCTTCGAGTGTGGTGACACGCGAAATTTTTATCGAATGGCTATTGGGCTTAAGACCTCTGGGGGAGATGTCACGCTTTTTCTCTTGCAGAACGGTGTTTTTCCTGCTCGCATTGGCGCAGAAAATTGGCGCTTGCGTGAAGCAATTGGCGCAGGTGTTCGAGTGCTGGCAGATGAATTTTCGCTGCGAGAACGCGCGGTCGACGGAGCATTGCTTGCCGATGGGATAAAGAGAGCCTCACTAGAACTTATAGTTGATGAAATGGTTGCTGGTACCAAGACAATTTGGCATTAGGAGAATCCGCATGAGCGAAAAAAAGACCCTGACGTTCGCAATTATGGATCCGCCCTTTGAAAGCGCGCGCTCCACGACGTTCTTTCGACTCCTAGAGATAGCGGCGGGACGTGGTTTCAATCTCAACGTATTTGCGTATGAGGGCGGCGTACATTTGTCATTTGCCAAGCAGAAAGCTCATGGCAACGGTGTTCATGGAACCAACGTAGAAACAGAGCACCATCCGCTCCCGAAAATCTGGGTGTCAGAAATTATGACGAAGGCGCAAGAGAGTGGAGGCAGCGTAAATTGGGTAAATTGCGGCCTGTGTGCCGACGAGCGTGGTATCGACGAAGTTGTCGAGGGCGTACGTCGGGGTAGTCCAGCTGACTTTTGGAAGCTGGCCCAGGCGTCAGACAATTCCTTGGTTATAGCAACGAGGTAATTACATGAAGGCGCTTCAGATCATCGAAGCAGCGTATCGCGGTACTCTTGAGGAGCAAGACGATACAATTATCTGGCTCACTCATTCGATGCGGGATACAGGCGCGGACTTGTCGGTTCTTCTCACCGGGAACGCAGTTAATTACGTTCTCAAAGGACAGGATGCAAGTGGCCTTGAATTTGGTCGATGGACTCAAGTCAATCCACCGAACCTTGAAAGAGAGCTAGAGAATCTCATAGCTAAAGACGTGCCTGTTTATGTTATGCGAGACGAAATAGACAGGCGCGGGCTTGGAGAGGCTTTCACTATTGAGGGAATAAAATTATTGAATTGGGAGGATCTACCAAAGCTGCTCGATGCACATGACCATATTTGGCATTGGTAAAATGAGTGTGCGAGGAAGAGAGGGGGAGCGGCTAGAGTTGATGCGGTATGGCCTCCATACGAAGGTTTGCGACCTATTAGGGTGTGATGTGCCCGTTGTGCTGGCAGGTATGGGGGGCGTCGCGCGAGCAAATTTAGTGTCCGCAGTAAGCGCTGCTGGAGGATACGGCATTCTCGGTATGGTGCGAGAATCCCCCGAGTTCATTCGGAGGCAGATTCACGAAGTCCGCGCGCAAACGGAGAAAGACTTTGGAGTAAACCTTATTCCAGCGGCGACGCCTCGGGATCTCTTCTTGAAAGAACTCCAAGTGTGCCTTGAAGAGAGGGTTCATTCTGTTTGCCTGTTCTGGGACTTGGATGACGAGGTTATTCTGAGGTTGCGTGACAATGAGATACTTGTGATATGCCAGGTTGGATCAAGGCAAGAAGCGATTCAGGCGCTTGACGCGGGTGCGCAAATCCTGATCGCACAAGGCGTCGAGTCTGGCGGCCATGTGCGGGGCACTCAGGCCCGATTGAAATTGTTGGCCGACGTTGTGTCGCTGGAACGCGATGAGCCGATTTTGACTGCGGGCGGAATTGCAAGGGGCGCGGATCTTGCGGATGCATTGAATCATGGTGCGGCGGGTATCGTCATGGGTACGTCATTTCTTGTGACGCAAGAAGCCTTTGCGCATGATTACCATAAGGGAAGGATTGTTGAGGCATCGCCAAGCGACATAATTTATACGCAGGATTTTCATATCAACTGGCCTCGAGACGCATATGTGCGCGTGCTTCGAAACAGCGTAACAGATGGCGATTACGGCGATCCATTCTCTTCAGAGCGGCAAATAATTGGTGAGGACTCTGGGCGAGTTCTTTATCGCTTCGGAACAGATTCACCCCTTCAGTCCACAATTGGAAAGTTGGAACAGATGGCGTTGTATGCGGGTACTGGAGCTGCAGCAATCTCTAATATCCCGACTGCAGCTGAGCGGATGGGGGAGATCTTGGCTGAGGCCATTGACGCGCGCCGAGAAGCTATTCCTCAAAAACCTATCGGAGAGGTTGAGAGTATAGATCTTGCTTCACCTAGTTGCACAGCGACGCTGGCCGGTAACGAATACATGGGTTTCATGGCCCATGAAGAGGTGGTGAATTTTCTAAATATTCTATTGGAGGCAGAAAGAGCCGGTGCACGTGCTGCGGTAAGGCTTGCAATTGATACCAACGACCGCAGACAGAGTGTGGAGATG
>JBAQNC010000106.1:0-24722 GCA_049303435.1 Parvibaculum sp.
CAGGCGCTGGCATTGCAGACGGACATCACCTATGCGCAGTTGATTTTGGGATTTGTGATCGAAGGGGCGACATCGCGCTGGCTGACGCATGAAGAAATTTCAGCCGCCGCGATCGCGCAAATGGAAAATCCGATAGCCCGGCGCATTGCCGGGACGCTGGAGCCCTGGGAGAAGCGTCCCGCCTAGGCCGCGCGGAAGCTGCGACGCAAGGCTCGCAGCCAGCCCATCATCCGGTCGCTGCTCTTGACGCGACGCTTGAGGTCGAGACGCGCACGCTCGGCGCTGGCGGCCGCAAGACCCCAGGGCTTGGCCGAGACGACATAATTTCTGAGCGGCATCGCCCGCGCGCCCATGCTGTCCTTGTAGGGCGCATGGCCGACCGAGAGGTCATAGGTCTTGTGCCCGGCGTCGAGGCTCGTCTGGATGAGCTTCAGGAGATGCAGGCGACCCGGCGACATGCGCGCATATTCGGGCTCGAAAGTGTGGACCATGAGCGTCAGATGATCGCCGCGGATATGGGCGATGGAACCCGACAGAAACTCGCCATCGAGCGTCAGGGTCGCGACCTGTAGCAGGCGACGTTTGGGCGGCAGGGCGGCCAGCGCAATATAGGCGGCGCGATAACCGGCATCCTCGAAGATCGAGGCGATGCCCTGCGCACGAAGCTGGGCGGCCTTGCGGTCGAGAATATCCGCCGTCATGCGGCGCGCCTCATCGGCATCCTCGGCAATGCGGAATTCGAGCTTGCCGGCCTGAACGAGCTTGCGCTCCTTGGCGCGATCGGCGCGGCGCGTGGCGGAGCGGAATTGCTGCGTGAATTCTTCGTAAGTGGACGGCAGGTCGATCACAAAACCTTCGTCGGGCGCGGCTTCGCCATCGAGCATGGCGAAAGGATTGACCAGGGCGCCGATATGGCTCGGCTGATTTTCGAGCGAAATGAAATCATGCGTCGGCAATTCACGCTGGATGCGTTCCCACATGGTCGCGAACTGCTCGGGCGTGACGCGCTCGGCGAAATCGGCGGCAAGCATCGGCGCCTTGTAGTCGGCGAACCTGCCGCCGAACCAGGTAAGACAACGCATGCCCAGACGGCGCTCGATGCCGAAAGCGCAATGCATGACCGGCTCGCCATCGAGCGATACCGTGACGATGGCGGGCTCGACATTTTCCGCCGCACCGACCTGAACATACCAGGCATTGAGCCAATCGAAATTCTGAAAACCGAGGCCGACGGCTTCCGCTTCGAAAGCCCGCCACGAGAGTTCGGCATCGGCAAGACTATTGTGAACCGTGACCCCGATCCGCGAACTTGCCCCGGCTCTGACATCGGCGACGATACGGTCGATCGACCGCGCCTCCGGCGAGGGCGCAATGGCGCGAGACGACGGGACGGCGTCCGGAAATGGGCCGCGCAGATTCAACGTCTGGTCCTGGGTCGCTACGGTCATGCTCTCGATCTCGCCTCTGTTCGTCATTTCGGGACAGGTCCGTGCCGAATTCGGACGCCCGCCTGCCTGTTGAGAGTGAGGGAGCAAAAAGCCTGCCGAAACGGAGGCCTCGGCGAAATTGACAGAAATCTGCGGCAAACAGGCAGGCAATCCGCCGTTTTTCCTTGCTATGGTCTCCCGCGCCTGTCCCGCAAGGGACCGACCCAATCGCAAATTGACCAAAGCCGGAACGCCATGACGAAACTCATCCCTGTCACCACGCTCGCCAAACCCGACACCGGCGCGCCCGCGCCCGACCGCGTCCTGAGCGGCGATCCGCACAACCGGACCTGGAACGCCTTTGAGTCCTCGGACGGCTGTTTCTTCTCCGGCGTCTGGGAGGCCGAGCCCGGCAGCTGGAAGATCGAATATACGGAGAGCGAGTTCTGCCACATCCTCGAAGGCGAAAGCCGGATCACGGACGCCTATGGCGTGACGACCACGGTGAAGCCCGGCGACGCCTTCGTCCTGCCCGCAGGCTTCAGCGGCGTCTGGGAAGTGGTGACGCGGACGCGCAAGCACTATGCGATCTATCAGCCGATGGATGAAAATTCATGAGCGTTGCGCTGGTCACAGGCGCTGCGCGACGCATCGGCCGCGAGATCGCGCTGGCGCTGGCCGACGACGGCTATGACCTCGCGCTCACCATCCGCCCGCATGGCGCGGATCAGGACGGCGAGAAGCTCGCCCGCGACATCGAACAGCGCGGCGTCAAGGCGACCATATTGAGCCTCGATCTGGGCGACGCGGCGCTTGTTGAAAAGATCGTTCCCGACGCACGGGCGGCACTGGGTCCCATCGATGTGCTGGTCAATAACGCCTCCGTCTTCGAGGCCGATGAAGCCACCGACATGACCTATGCCTCCTGGGGCGCGCATATGGATGTGAACCTGCGCGCGCCAGCCTTTCTCGCCCGCGCCTTCCACGAGCAACTGCCCGCGACCGGCGGCAATATCATCAACATCATCGACCAGCGCGTCTGGCGGCCCAATCCGCTCTTCTTCTCCTACACGATCAGCAAGATGGCGCTCTGGGACATGACCCGCGTCATGGCGCAGGCTTTTGCGCCCAGTATTCGCGTCAACGCCATCGGGCCGGGGCCGACACTGGCCAGTATCCACCAGACGCCTGAGGAATTCGCCAACGAAGCCGCCGCCACCCCCTTGCACCGAGGCACCAATCCTCAGGAAATCTGCACGGCCATCCGCTTTATCCTTGCCTCGCCCGCCATGACCGGGCAGATGATCGCGCTGGATGGCGGTCAACATCTGGCCTGGCAGACGCCGGACGTCATGGGGAAACCCGAATGACATTTCCGCCCTCGCTCCCCATATGCCCTTTTCGCCAAGAGGCACGCCCATGACCCAGAACGTAACGCCGCTGAAGATCGCCGACGCCACCCGCTCCATTCGCCATGTTTTCGTGCGCGATCTGCTGCTGGAGGCGCATATCGGCGTCTATGCGCACGAACACGACAGGACACAGCCGATCCGCGTGAATGTCGATCTGACCGTGCTGGAAGCCGCCCATAGCGACGCGCTCGCCAATGTCGTCTGCTACGAAACGGTGGTGAACGAAATCAAATCGATCGTCGCCAAGGGCCACCTCAACCTCGTGGAAACGCTGGCCGAGCAGATCGCCAGCCAGTGCCTTGAGGACCCGCGCGTCAGCGTCGCCCGCATCCGGGTCGAGAAGCTCGCGGCCATCGCCGAGGCCGCCAGCGTCGGGGTCGAAATTGAACGAGCAAAGTAAGCTTATTTCGCCTGCTTATGGGCGCCGAAAGCTTTAGCAAAATCAAAGGTTTGGTTAATCTCGCGCCGCCTACGGATGGTTTGTGCACAGCGGAAAAAACGGGAAAAATCCAGTAGATTCAATGGTTCATGACAATTTCGACACGGCGGGGACGCCAGGATTTCACAAGAAAAGCCAATGAATTCAAAGAGTTAAAATTTTCGCTAAAATTACCGAACCGACATAATGGCGAAATATGACAAGGGTTTAACCTTTGGATGCCCAAGGATTTCAACACACTTATCCACAGGCTGCCTGCCAATATGTGGGAGAACATCCCATCTCGCGCTGACCAGACCGGACAATGACTGACGATGACCAGAAAGAACCGGTAGAGACCTCCGCCGACGCATCCGCGACCGGACCCGAAAGCACGCCCAAACGCCGTAAACCAGCCCCTGCCCCCGATGCGCTCATCGGTAGCGCGCTGATCGCGGAAAAGGTCAAACAACTGCCCGACAGCCCCGGCGTCTATCGCATGTTCGGGGCCGACGGCGAGGTGCTCTATGTCGGCAAGGCCCGCAGCCTGAAAAAGCGGGTCTCGAACTATGCCAAGCTGACAGGCCATTCCAACCGCATCGCCCGCATGATCGCCTCGACCACGGCGATGGAATTCATCACCACGGCGACCGAGACCGACGCGCTGCTGCTGGAGGCAAACCTCATCAAGCGGCTCAAGCCGCGCTACAACGTGCTGATGCGGGACGACAAGTCGTTCCCCTATATCCTGCTCACCGGCGACCATGAATTTCCGCAAGTCATCAAGCATCGCGGCGCGCGTTCGCGCAAGGGCGACTATTTCGGCCCCTTCGCCAATGCAGGCGCGGTCAACGCCACGCTCAATGCGCTGCAAAAGGCCTTTCTGCTGCGCTCCTGTTCCGACAGCGTTTTCGAAAGCCGCACGCGGCCATGCCTCCTCTTCCAGATCAAGCGATGCAGCGCCCCCTGCACCGGCGAGATCGACGCCAAAGGCTATGAAGCACTCGTCGCCGAGGCCCGCGACTTCCTGCGCGGACGTTCGCGCAAGACGCAGCGCGAACTCGTCGCCAATATGGAAGAAGCCTCCACCGCGCTCGATTTCGAACGCGCCGCCATCTATCGCGACCGCATCCGTGCGTTGACGCAGGTGCAGCAGCATCAGGGCATCAACCCGCAGACGCTGACCGAAGCCGATCTCTTCGCCGCCTATCAGGAAGGCGGCCAGACCTGCATTCAGGTCTTTTTCTTCCGCGCCGGACAGAACTGGGGCAATCGCGCCTATTTCCCGCGCCACGACCGCGATCTCGATGCGGCGGAAGTGCTCGACGCCTTTCTCGCGCAATTCTATGAAGACCGGCTACCGCCGCGTCTCGTGCTGTTGAGCCATGACATAGCCGGACGCGAATTGCTGGCCGAAGCCCTGACCATCATCGCGGGCCGCAAGGTCGCGGTGGGTCGCCCGCATCGCGGCGAAAAACGCGAACTGATGGAGCACGCCATGACCAATGCGCGCGAAGCACTGGGCCGACGGCTGGCGGAAAGCTCGTCACAGCGCAAATTGCTGGAAGGTGTCGCCGAAGCCTTCGACATGGCTGAAACGCCGCAACGCATCGAGGTCTATGACAATAGCCATATCTCCGGCACGCACGCGGTCGGTGGCATGGTGGTGGCGGGACCTGAAGGCTTCATCAAGTCGCAATATCGCAAGTTCAACATCAAGAGCGAGATGGAAGACGGCGACGACTACGCCATGATGCGCGAAGTGCTGACACGCCGCTTTTCGCGCCTGCTGAAGGACAGCGAACCGCGCCCCGAACGGGTCGAGGGCGAAGATGCCCCGCATACGCCGCCCGACTGGCCGGATCTCATCCTGATCGACGGCGGCGCAGGACAATTGAAGGTGGCTCTGGAAGTGCTGGCCGAACTCGGCATCGACAGCGTGACGGCAGTGGGCATCGCCAAGGGGCCTGAACGCGACGCGGGCCGCGAACGTTTCTTCATGCAAAGCCGTCCGGACTTCATGATGGAGCCGCGCAATCCTGTGCTCTACTACCTCCAGCGCCTGCGCGACGAAGTGCACCGCTACGCCATCGGCAGTCACCGCGCACGTCGCTCCAAGGCCATCGGCGTCAATCCGCTCGACGAGGTGCCCGGCGTCGGACCGGGCCGCAAGCGCGCCCTTTTGCAACATTTTGGCTCAGCCAAAGCCGTTTCACGGGCCGGTCTCTCCGATCTGGAGGCCGTGGACGGGATTTCCGCCAATCTGGCCCGAACAATCTATGATTTCTTTCATGGAAATCCCGACGGCGCGACCTGACAGACGCCGAACATTTGCTATGCTGACCTGAGCGGGCACCCCGGCCCGCACGAATGAGGCCCCATGCCAGTCAATCTGCCGAACCTGCTGACCTATGCCCGCATCCTGATGGTCCCCATCGTCGTGGGCTGCGTGGTCTATGACACGGACTGGGGTCGCTGGACCGCGCTTGGCATATTTGCGCTGGCCGCCATAACGGATTTCTTCGACGGCTATCTGGCGCGCGCCTGGGAACAACAGTCCAATCTGGGGCGCATGCTCGACCCCATCGCCGACAAGCTGCTGGTCGCCGCCGTACTGCTGGCGCTGACACGCGTGGGCACGATTGCGGGCTTTTCGTTCTGGGCGGCGCTGGTCATTCTGAGCCGGGAAATTCTGGTCTCGGGCCTGCGCGAATTCCTCGCCGAGCTGCGCGTCAGCGTACCCGTGTCGCAACTCGCCAAATGGAAGACCACGATCCAGATGATCGCGCTCGGCTTTCTGCTGGCGGGACCCGCAGGCGACAAGCTCGTCACAGGCGTCACCGAACTCGGCATCGGCCTGCTCTGGGCCGCCGCCATCCTGACGCTCTATACCGGCTATGACTATTTCCGCGCGGGCATCAAGCATCTGACCGCGCCAATCAAGAAATAGGACTGCAAAATTGAAGCTTCTCTATTTCGCCTCTCTGCGCCAGAAGATCGGCGTGCCGGAAGAAGATGTGACGCCGCCCGCCGATGTGCGCGATGTGAAGGGCCTGGTTACCTGGCTCATCACGCGCGGCCCCGGCTATGAGGCCGCCTTCGAGGACATGCGCGTCATCCGCGCGGCGATCGATCAGGAACATGCCGATCTCGATACGCCGCTGGGACACCCGCAGGAGGTCGCCTTCTTTCCGCCGGTGACGGGGGGGTAAATTCGTCTCCTTCACCTCCCCACAAGGGGGACGTGAAAAATAAGAAAGCCCATGAACCGCGTTCAGACCGAAGACTTCGACATCGGCACCGAAATCGCCGCGCTCACAAAGAGCCGCAGCGACATAGGCGCGGTCGTGACCTTCTCCGGTCTCGTGCGCGACGTAACGCTGACGCTGGAACACTATCCCGGCATGACGGAACGCGAACTCGGCAAGATCGAGACGGAAGCAAACGTACGCTGGAACTTGCAGGCCTGCCTCATCGTCCACCGCATCGGCACGCTCGAACCCGGCGACAATATCGTCCTCGTCATCACCGCCTCGGCGCATCGCAAGGATGCTTTCGAGGCCGCCGAATTCCTGATGGATTACCTGAAAACCCGTGCGCCCTTCTGGAAACGCGAAGGCGAGACATGGGTCGAGGCCAAGGCCAGCGACGACGAAGCCGCCGAACGCTGGAAATAAAACCGATAGCGCTTGACCTTCCCCTAGCTGGAAGGCTTAGCATTCACGCATGAATCGCAGCTCGTCCTCATATCTGAGACAGATTCTGGCCCTCTGCTTTGTGCTGGCCGGATTGCTGACCTTTGCCGAGCAGGCCCATTGCCTGACCATGACGCCTGATTTTGGCCCAACCCACGCGATGGGCCATGAGGCGGGCAGCCGCCACCAGATGGCGACGGAAGAACATGACTGTCACCATCAGAGCAGCCGCTTGGCCCATGCGGACTGGACCTTCCTGCAGCAGCCCAATGGAACAACGCCTGTTCCCCTGCTGACGACATCGCCTGTCCATTTCGGTCAGACGCTTCTTGTAAATGCGCACCCCACAGACCTTGTCGCAAGCACCAGACGGCCACCGCCGGAAAATGGACGGGCCAGTTTCCCCTCCGTGCTGGCGACGACAGGCCGCCTGCTGATCTAGCGCGCGACGCGCTGGCGGCACAGCCGCCCCCACATTCCCTAATTCTATCGGCATCAGGAGAACGGCCATGAAGCGGCGCATCCTTGCGGCCGCATTTGCGACACTTGTGATCAGCACGAGCGCAAATGCGGACGAATACAATCTCACCATCGACCGACAAGACGTCGATGTCGGCGGCAGGCACGGCGAAAGCCTGACGATCAACGGTCAATTGCCGGGACCGACCTTGCACTTCAAGGAAGGCGAGCAGGTAACCATCCATGTCACCAACAAGCTGAAGGAAGACACATCGCTCCATTGGCACGGGCTTCTGCTGCCCGGCGATATGGACGGCGTGCCGGACTTCAATA
Organism: Parvibaculum sp.; assembly: GCA_049303435.1. GTDB lineage: Bacteria > Pseudomonadota > Alphaproteobacteria > Parvibaculales > Parvibaculaceae > Parvibaculum. The sequence continues at coordinate 7,745 of JBAQNC010000106.1, forward strand.
ACTTCCCCGGCATCAAACCGGACCAGACATTCACCTATAGCTTCAAGGTGCGCCAGAGCGGCACCTATTGGTATCACTCCCATTCAGGTGGACAGGAACAGGAAGGGCTATACGGCCCCATCGTCATCGACCCTGCGGGCGGCGAGATCGTGAAGACCGACCGCGACTACGTCGTCACGCTTTCCGACTTCACCACGGAGAAGCCTGAAACCATCCTGAACAATCTCAAGGGTGACAGTGGCTATTACAATTATTCGCGTCGCACCATGAGCGATTTCTTCCGCGACGTCGACGAAAAGGGATTCGGCGCCACCGTGAAAGATCGCCTCGCCTGGGGCGACATGCGCATGGATCCGACCGATCTGGCCGACGTCTCGGGATATACATTTCTCATCAACGGCAAATCGGAGAAAGCGAACTGGACGGGCCTCTTCAAACCCGGCGAGCGCGTTCGTTTGCGTTTCATCAACGCTTCCGCCATGACCTATTTCGACCTGCGCATCCCCGGCCTCAAGATGATCCTGGTGGCCGCCGATGGACAGAATGTGCAACCCGTCGTCGTCGACGAAATCCGCATGGCGATCGCCGAAACCTATGACGTGATCGTCACGCCGCGTGACGACAAGGCCTATACGATCTTCGCCCAATCGCTCGACCGCACGGGCTATGCACGAGGCACGCTCGCCCCGCGAAACGGCATGGAGGCCGCCGTGCCGCCCATCCGCGCCCGCTCGCTCCTCACCATGGCCGACATGGGCATGGGCGACATGAGCATGGACCATACGGATATGAGCGGCATGGATATGTCGGGCATGTCGATGGACAATGCGCACGACATGCACAAACCCAAAACTTCGAAGAAGGAAGAAGACCAGCCGATGGGCTGGAATTCCGGCGCGCCGTCGTCGCTGAAAGTATTGAGCTACGCCGATCTCAAATCGCTGAAGGTGCAGCCCGACACACGGAAAGCGACACGCGAAATCATCGTTCATCTGGGCGGCAATATGGAGCGCTACATCTGGACGCTGAACGGAAAGAAATATGCCGACGCCAAGCCCATCGAATTGAAATACGGCGAGCGCGTCAAACTCACCTTCATCAACGATACGATGATGGCCCATCCCATGCATCTGCACGGCATGTTCGTGCAACTGGTGAACGGCCAGCCTGCCGACCGTCTGCCCAACAAACACATCGTCAGCGTGCCGCCGGGCCAGAGTTATTCGGTGATGCTGACGGCGGATGAAGCAGGTGAATGGGCCTTCCATTGCCATCTCCTCTATCACATGGAAAGCGGCATGATGCGCAAGGTCGTTGTCGCCCGCTTGCGCGCGGAGGCAGCACAATGAGCAAAGCATTGAAACAACTCGCCCTGTTCGCATCCCTCGCGACAGGCGTCCTCGCCACGCCAGCGATGGCAGGCGACATGCACCAAGACATGTTTCATCTCCTTCGCCTGCAAGTTGACGGCACGCAAAACCGCTCAGGCGGATTGCTCAACTGGGAAGGACAAGGCTGGGTCGGTGGCGACACCGACAAGCTTGTCCTGCGCAGCGAAGGCGAAATGCAGAACGGGCATGTCGAACGCTCGGAGGTCTGGGCGCTCTGGAGCCATATGGTTTCGCCCTTCTGGGACATCCAGACCGGCATACGACAGGATTTCGATCCGCATCCGACAAGCGCCCTTGTCTTCGGCGTTCAGGGGTTGATGCCGCAATTCCTCGAAACCGACGCCCATATGTTCGTCTCGACGCATGGCGTCGTGAGCGCACGTCTGGAACAGACGATAGACCTGCCCATCACACAACGACTGATCCTTCAACCTCACGTCAAAGCCGATCTCTATGCGCGCGATGTCCCACGACTGGATATCGGCTCAGGCCTCTCGCGTATCGAAGCAGGCACACAGCTTCGATACGAATTCACACGCAAATTCGCGCCCTATCTCGACCTTGTCTACGAAACCGCAACGGGCAACACGGCCCGCATCAAACGAGCCAATGGCGAAAAGGCGGGCGAGCTGACGCTCCGTATCGGCCTTCGCCTCGGCTTCTGATCTTTCACACACAGGAAAAAAACCATGACACATTCGAAAAACAACGCCCACCTCCTTGGCGCTCTCGCTGCCTCCGCCTTTCTGTTGATGACTTCGTCGGCTGCACTGGCACAGGAGGGGCACGGCAACTCAATGGACCATATGCAGGGCGCGATGCCTGAGCATATGGAAGGTGCACCGCAGCAGCACATGACCGAGGGCCTCTATGGCGAACCCGGCGACGCTAAAATGGTGAACCGCACGATTACCGTGACAGCGACAGAAATCGCTTTCGATCTGAAAGACATCGAGGTCAAGCAAGGAGAAACGATCCGCTTTGTCCTGATCAACAAGGGCGAGCAACCGCATGAGCTTGTGCTTGGCGACGCAAGGGAACAGGCCGAACACCGGCAAATGATGATCGAGATGGCAGGCATGGATATGAGCCAGATGGGACACGCCGACCACAACTCGATCTCGGTCGAACCCGGCGAAACCAAGGAACTGATCTGGCACTTTACCAAACCCGGTCATTTCGAATTTGCCTGCAACTTTCCCGGCCACGCCGACCTCGGCATGATGGGTCCGCTGAACGTCAAATAACGGCAAACAAAAAGGGCGGCTCCGACGAGCCGCCCTTTTTCAATTCGATGGAGGAAGACCTCAGGCGCTGGCGCGAGCCGCGACCTTGGGGTTCACTTCGGCCATATAGTCTCCAAGCAGATTGAAGGTGATCTCGCCCGGCGTATAGCGATGTTGGGCAATCTCGCCGACGGGCGTCACTTCCGCCGCAGAGCCGGTGATGAAGACTTCGCTGAAGGAGCCAAGCTCGTCCGGCATGATGTGGCGCTCGACAATTTTGTAGCCGCGCTTCTTCGCAAGACCGATCACCGTCTGGCGCGTGATGCCATTGAGGAAACAATCGGGCGTCGGCGTGTGGATGACGCCATCCTTGATGAGGAAGATATTGGCGCCCGTCGATTCCGCGACATAACCGCGATAGTCGAGCATCAGCGCGTCGGCATAGCCATTGTTCTCGGCGGCATGCTTGGAGATCGTGCAGATCATGTAAAGGCCGGCGGCCTTGGCATGAGACGGCGCGGTCTCGGGCGAGGGACGCTTGTATTTCGCCATTTCAAGGCGAATGCCCTTCTTGCGCTGTTCCATGTCGAAATAGGACGGCCATTCCCAGGCGGCGACCGCCAGGTTGATCCGATTCTTCTGGGCCGAGACGCCCATCATTTCGCTGCCACGCCAGGCGATCGGCCGGACATAACCATCGACCAGCTTCTGCGCCTTGAGCGCGGCGCGGCAAGCCTCGTTGATCTCTTCGACCGTATAGGGAATTTCATAGCCGAGAATGCGGGCGGAATTGACCAGACGCTCGGAATGTTCCTGCAGCTTGAAGATTTCGCCGCCATAGGCGCGGCAGCCTTCAAAGACGCTGCTGCCATAATGCAGACCATGCGTCAGTACGTGGATCTTCGCATCCGCCCACGGCACAAGCTCGCCGTTGAACCAGATAAAACCATCACGCTTGTCGAAAGGTATGTCTGCCATAAGCCTGGTCCTTGTTCGGCGAACCTGTGAGCGTTCATCTGGCTGAGACCCATTATGAGCCTTCCGCCATGCGCTCTTTCACTCGCCACTTTGCCTCGTTCGAAGCTCGACGAAAACAGTTAGAATTTCCAAGATTCGACCGCCCTAGTTTCGTCTATTGTTTTCAGGCGGTGACGATTTTCTACCATCACGGAAAAAATATGTCAACATGGCTGACATAAATACATGACAAGCTCGAAAACCCCAGGTAAACCGGGCGCTTCCATACAGAAAGAAGGCCCGACGATGCCGGAAATTGAAGCAGATGAGCGCCTGACAGAGGCCATCGAATTGCTGTTTTTTGGCTATCGGGACTTCATCAGCGACCCTGATGCGATCCTCTCGGCCTATGAATTTGGCCGGGCGCACCACCGCGTCGTGCATTTCGTGGGAAGAAATCCGGGCATCACGGTCGCCGAATTGCTCGATATTCTGCGGATTACGAAGCAAAGTCTGGCCCGCGTGTTGCGGCAACTGATCGAACGCGGCTTCGTCGAACAGAAGACCGGCGAAAAGGACCGCCGCCAGCGCCGCCTTTATCTGACCGAAAACGGCGAGGAACTGCTGCGGCGTCTCGTCGCCCCACAACGCGCCCGCGTGGCCAAGGCGCTGGAAGCCGCCGGACCCGATGGCGCCAAAGCCTGGCGCAGAGTGATGCTGGCGCTGCTGAATGAAGAAAATCGGCACGAAGTCGAAAAGCTGATCAACCGGAAAAAGAAATGAGCAATACCGCCGAAATCTCCAGTCCATCGACACAACCGCCACATGAAGACGTGGCGCATATTCTGGTTGTGGACGACGATCGGCGTATTCGCGAACTCATCAAACGCTATTTGAGCGAAAACGGCTATCGCATCTCAACCGCGGAAAACGCCGCCGAGGCGCGCGCCGCACTCGACAATCTCACCTTCGACCTGCTGGTCGTCGATGTCATGATGCCGGGCGAAAGCGGCCTGGAACTGACAAATGCCCTACGGCGCACTTCGAATGTCCCGATCCTTATGCTCACCGCGCGCACCGAAACGGATGACCGGATCAGCGGACTTGAAAGCGGTGCGGACGACTATCTCGGCAAACCTTTCGAGCCGCGCGAACTTCTGCTGCGCATTTCCACAATCCTGCGCCGCACGAGGGCGCAAAGCGCGCGCGATGAAATAATCACGCTTGGAGAAAGCACTTTCAATGTGGCGCGCGGCGAACTGAAACGCGGCGATGAGATCATCCGCCTCACGACGCGCGAAGTGCAACTCATGCGCCTCTTCGCCGCTCATCCGGGCGAGGCGATTTCGCGCCTCGATCTGTGCGACAATGAAGCGGCAGAGCGCTCGATCGACGTGCAGATCAATCGCCTTCGCCGCAAGATCGAAATCGACCCGCGCAATCCTCTCTATCTGCAAACGGTGCGTGGCGAAGGCTACATACTGATCCCGGATTAAGCCCGACCGTCTGGAAACAAAATGCTCTTTCGGCCATTCCTATTCCTGAAACGCTTTTTGCCGACAGGGCTCTATTGGCGCTCGCTCATGATCATTGTCCTGCCAATGGTCATACTGCAAATCTTCGTGACCTATGTCTTCATGGAACGCCACTGGCAGATGGTGACCGAAGCGCTGTCGCAAAGCGCGGTGGCCGACATTGCCATGCTGATGTCGGAATACGAGAAAGACCCGACCCCCGACACAGCCTCGCGCATTGCCGCCCAGGCGAGCAAATACCTTTCCATGTCGGTCGCCTTTCTGCCGGGTGAAGAACTGCCCGAACCAGACCGGCAATATGACGGGTTGCTCGACCGTTCGCTCGCACAGGAAATCCAGCTGCGCATCGGGCACCCCTTCTGGCTCGACACCGGACATTACGACGACTATGTCGACATCAGGATCGCCTATGAAGGCGGCGTGATGCGCGCCCTACCCCTCCGCAGCCATGTCTACGCGGCAAACTCGCATATCTTCATCGTCTGGATGCTTGCCGCCTCGACCGTCCTCATCATCGTCGCCCTGCTGTTCCTGAGAAATCAGGTCCGCCCCATAGAGCGTCTGGCGGAGGCGGCGGAAAATTTCGGCCTCGGGCGCGATGTCGAAAAGTTCAAGCCGCAAGGCGCCTCAGAAGTGCGCCGCGCCGCACTCGCCTTCATCAAGATGCGCCAGCGCATCCGCGCCCAGATCGAACAGCGCACGGCCATGCTCGCCGGTGTCAGCCACGACCTGCGCACGCCCTTGACGCGGTTCAAGCTGCAACTGGCGATGATGAAGGACAATCCGGAAGTCGAGGAGCTTCGCGCGGACGTGCGCGAAATGGAGCGCATGCTCGAAGACTATCTCGATTTCGTGCGTGGCGATCCCAATGAAGTCTCCGAACTCACGGACCTTGAGGGCCTGCTCCACGAGATCCAGAAGGACTCGCTGCGCAAGGGCCATGACGTTACCCTCGAAGCGCATGGCGAACTCTATCTGCCGCTGCGTCGGAACGCTTTCAAACGCTGCCTGACCAACATCGTGGACAATGCCGGCAAATATGCCGACAAGGTCTGGATCACCGCCATACGCGATGAGGACGACATCGACATTATCGTCGACGACAATGGGGCGGGCATTCCAGAAGACCAATTGGAAGAAGTCTTCCGTCCCTTCTACCGGCTCGATGACGCCCGCAATCTCGACGAGGGCGGCACCGGACTGGGGCTCGCCATCGCGCGTGACATTGCCCGTGGACATGGTGGCGACATCAGCCTGCAACGCAGCCCCTTGGGCGGGTTGCGCGCCATCATTCACGTGCCGGTTTGATCTGTTCTGAGGGAAGGTGAGATGGAACAAGCCATTCCCGACATGGTGACAAGATGGCAGGCGGCCTGGACGAGCCTCGACCCCGACCGTGTTGCAGCTCTTTATGCGGAAGATGGCCAGCACATGAGCAGCGTCGTCGTCGAACGCTTGGGGATTGCAGACGGCACTTTGAGGTCACGCAAGGAAGTCCGGGCCTACGCTCAGGCCTCGGCCAGTCGGCTGAAATCCTTTCGCGCCGATATCATGCAGGTCATTGCCGATGAGGATGGCGCCAATGGCCGCGCCGCCGTCGAATACTGGCGCATCCTCAATGGCGAAGAAGACAAACGCATGCGCGTGATCGAGATCGTCGAATGGCGCGACAATGAGATCACATCCTGCCGGGTCTATCATTTCTAGAAATTATTCAGCGGCATCCTGTACGCCGCTATTGCGCAAACGCGCGACCGCGAGAAGCAGGTCTTCAGCCTGCCGCAACCGCCGATCAAGTTCGGCCATCGTCCTTGCCTGATCCTCGCCGTCTTCAAGCCAGATGCTGAAGACCCGCGCCCAGATGATCGCCAGTCCACGTACGCGCAAGGCGCCGCGCAGACCCGAACTGTCGATGCCCGCCGCTTCGAGCATCCAGCCAAGCGACTGAAAGGCGGGCGCAAACAGCGACAGCAAGGCCACGGGATCGCGCGACATATCACGCGCAATATGTTTGAGCGCCTCTTTCGAGGGGGCCATCGTATCGAAACGCATCATCAGGACATCAAAGAGACGGTCCCGCGCGCTTTCGCCTTCGAGGTCTTCGGCGTCGGAAAGTTTCAGCACTTCGGCATCCACATCGCGCGACCAGGTGGCGAGGATCGACGACTTGGTGGGGAAAAGCTGCGCCAGTTCCGGCAACGGTACTTTCGCGATCGTCGCGATCTCGCTCAGCGTCAGATCATGCCAACCACCGCTCGCGGCAAGCTTGAACGCCGCTGTGACAATCTTCCGGGATTTATCGGGTCGTTTGGCCAATGCACCACTCCTGAAACTCAGTCGAGAAAACAGGAGGCGAGATCAATGGTCAAGCACGCTCAGGCAGACGCCACCATTTTCGCAAGGCGACGAGAGACCAGATGGCTTCGACAAGACCAAAGGGCCATGCGCCTTGCAGAAAGCCATAGGCCGAGCCCAATGCGCAGGCACCTGCGAAACCGAAGACAAACCAGTGACTTCTCGCTTCAAGCGCATAGGTGACAAGCATGGCTGTGACGGCAAAAAGACCGAACAACGTCAGCCAGTCCACAGGCTACTTGCCCAATTCGCGGGCGCGATCCCGCGCAGCCACGGCGGCGCGGCGCATCAGAGGCGAAAGCCCGCCCTCGCCCATCAGCACATCAAGCGCGGCAGCCGTCGTGCCGCCGGGCGAGGTAACGTTCTTGCGCAACGTCGCCGCATCGTCAGGCAATTGGCGCAGCATCTCGCCAGCACCGCTCACGGTAGCGCGCGCAAGCTGCATCGAAAGTTCGGGCGCGAGACCCAGGGCTTCGCCTGCCGCCGCCATGCATTCGGCAAGATAAAAGACATAGGCCGGGCCCGAGCCTGAGATCGCCGTGACCGCGTCGATCAAAGGTTCGCTCTCCACCCAGCCGACATCGCCGACGGCCTGCAAAAGCGCGTCGGCAATATTGCGCTGCTGCGCGGTAACAAGCAGATTGGCGAAACAGACCGTCATGCCGCGACCGACGGCTGAAGGCGTATTGGGCATGGCGCGCACGGCGCGCATATCTTCGCCCAGCAATTCCTTCAGGCCATAGAGGCTTGTGCCCGCCGCGATTGAAACGAACAACGTGTCGGGCGAGACGAGGTCGGCAAGTTCGGGCAGCACGGCCCCCATCAATTGCGGCTTGATGGCCAGCACGACGACGGCGGGCTTTCTGGCGACAAGGTCGGCCACGGAAAAGTTGAGGCCGATACCTTTTTCGGCGATCAGCTTGGCCACTTCCGGCGCAGGCGATGGATCGCGCACGAATATGTCTTTCGGCATCAGCCCCTTGTCGAGCCAACCGGCAAGTAATGCGCCGCCCATCTTGCCAGCGCCCACCAGAACAAGTGGCCCTTGAAGATCAATCGTCATATCTGAAACCGTTTCTATCGCGTCAGAAGATCGTCAAGCCCAAGCTTCTCAGGCATTGCCCTGCGTTTCGAACATCGCAGCCGCAATCGCTTCTTCCGCGCTCTTGCCTGCCCAGAGAACAAACTGGATGGCCGGATAGTAGCGCTCGCAGGCCTCAACCGCGAGACGCAACATGGCCTCGCATTGCTCCGGCGTGGCCGCTGCTCCGCCACAAAGCAGAAGACTGTTGCGGAACAGCAGAACGCCCTCTTCCGCCCACATGTCGAAATGGCCCGACCAGAGTTGCTCATTGATGAGACAGATGAGATGGCGAATCTGCGGACGTTTGTCAGGGGGCACGCGCATATCAAGCGTTGTCGCGATGTGAAGCCCGGAAAGGTCGTGCCGCCAGTTCAGCGAAATCTGATGGTCGCGCCATTCGCCCGCCACGCAAATGGTCAGCTCATCCTCGTGACTGCGCTCGTAGATCCAGTCCCGGATCGACGCCACCTGTTCCAGCAGATCCAGGGGATTTGCGTCAAACTCGTCAACTTCAACGAGAGAAGCCCTCATCTATGCACCCCGATCAAGTGGGTTGACGCGACATGAGCCAACCAACGCCCTCACAGACAGCCAGCCACAAGATATTGTGGGTGAACCTGCCCGCATCTACCAACACAACGTGGCGGATACGTTGAGTCGGTGCAAGCCTTGCGGCCTGTCCTTGCCGCAAAACGGGACAGAAATCTGTGGGCAGAAATGGCAGACGTAGCGCGAGCCCGGCTCAGTCTTCAGCGGGTGTCTCAGGGGCAGGCGTCTCGGGCTTGGCGGTCGATTTAGCGGATTTGGCCTTGGAAGCAGCAGGTCTGGTGGCAAGGGCGGCTTCCAGCGCCTCGATGCGAACCTTCAAGGCTTCATTTTCCTCGCGCGCCAGAGAGGCCATCTCGCGCACCACCTCGAATTCCTCGCGCGGCACGAGATCGAGATCGGCGACGAGGCGCTCGGCCTGCGAGCGGATGACGGTTTCGACCTCCTGACGCACCCCTTGCGCGGCGCCAGCGGCATTGGTGAACATCCGGGCGATTTCATCAAGGACGCGGTTTTGCGTCTGGGTCATAGGTCTTCTCCATCATCAAGGACTGGGCGCATCCTACCGCCCGCACGCTCGGGACTCAACGAACCAGACGCCGCAGCCCACCTGATCTTATCGAAACTTGACACTAGACAGGCCACGGCCACACTGGCATCGCTTTCGCACCGCCCCTCAAATCACCGGACCTTCCTGCGCATGACTGGCATTCCCTTTCCCGACATCGATCCGGTGCTCATCCATATCGGGCCGCTCGCCATTCGCTGGTATGCGCTGGCCTATATTGCAGGGCTGACGCTTGGCTGGCGCTACATTATCCGGCTGGTCTCGTCGCCCAAGCTCTGGAAAGGCCCCGTCCCCGTCACGCCGCTCCAGATCGACGACGCGCTGCTCTGGGCCGCCTTCGGCGTCATTCTGGGCGGACGCATCGGCTATGTGCTGGTCTATGACCTGCCGCAATACCTCGCCCACCCGTTCGAGATCGTCGCCGTCTGGCATGGCGGCATGAGCTTTCATGGCGGCGCACTGGGCACGCTGATCGGGCTCGGTATCTACGCGCGCCGTCAGGGCATTCCCATTCTCGCCATGTTCGACCTCGTCAGCGCGGCAGCCCCCATCGGCCTCTTCTTCGGCCGCATCGCTAATTTCATCAACAGCGAGCTATGGGGCCGCGCCACCGATATGCCCTGGGGCGTCATCTTCCCCAATGGCGGACCGATGGCGCGTCACCCGAGCCAGCTTTATGAAGCCGCTCTCGAAGGCATCGTGCTGTTCATCGTACTCCGCATCCTCAGCCATCATTTCGACGCCTTCAAACGCTCCGGCACGATTTGGGGCGCCTTCATCGCGGGCTATGGCTTCGCGCGGGTCTTTGTGGAATTTTACCGCGAGCCCGATATTCAACTCGGCTATCTCTATGGCGGCTGGCTGACCATGGGCATGGTGCTGTCGATCCCGATGATCATTGCCGGTCTGCTGATCGTCTGGCAGGCGCCGAAGCTTGCCGTCTCCAAATTCAACATGACCGCGACCAAACAAAAAAAGAAGTCCTGATGTCTGCGCTTGCCAAACATATCGCCCGCCTCATCAAGGAAACGGGACCGATGCCCGTTTCCCATTTCATGGCGCTGGCGCTCGGCCACCCCAAGCATGGCTACTATATGACCCGCGACCCGCTGGGCGCGGCGGGCGACTTCACGACTGCGCCTGAAATCAGCCAGATGTTCGGCGAACTCGTCGGCCTGTGGATCGCCGAGACATGGATCGCACAGGGCAGCCCGTCGAAAATCGTGCTGGCCGAACTCGGACCCGGTCGCGGCACGCTGATGGCGGACGCGCTGCGCGCCTTGCGCGCCGTGCCGGGACTTCTGCCTGCGCTCGAAATTCATTTCGTCGAAACGAGCCCGGTGCTCGCGGCCATCCAGAAACAGAATGTGCCTAACGCCAACTGGCACGATCGCTTCGATACGTTGCCCGAAGGCCCGCTTTACGTCATCGCCAACGAATTCTTCGACGCTCTGCCCATCCGCCAGTTCGTCCGCACGAAACAAGGCTGGTGCGAGCGCTATGTCATGCTGAGCGAAGGCGGCACGGAAGACGAACCGCGCTTTGAACCCGCCATCATGCCTGTGCCGCAAGCCTCCAACGACATCCTCGCCGCTGGTCAGCGCAATGCGCCCATCGGCAGCCTTGCCGAAGTCTCGCCAGCGTCCGCCGCCTTTGCCGAGGACATCGCGCTGCGCATCGCCAAACATGGCGGTGCGGCGCTCATCATCGACTATGGCCACCCGAAAAGTGCGGCCGGCGAAACCTTGCAGGCGCTGCGCGCCCATGAATTCGTCAATGCATTTGAAAATCCGGGCGAAGCGGACCTCACCGCTCATGTCGATTTCGAAGCGCTGGCGCTGGCGGCCAAGGCGGGCGGCGTCGAAGCCTATGGTCCCATCGAACAGGGCGCCTTCCTGCGCGCACTGGGCATCGGCGAACGCGCGGAAAGACTGAAGACCAATGCGACGCCCGATCAGGCGCGCGACATCGACAGCGCCGAACAACGCCTGACATCGGCTGAGGAAATGGGTAGCCTCTTCAAGGTTCTGGCTCTGACACCCATCGGCGCGCCCGCGCCCGCCGGATTTGAGGTCTGACATATGCTCACCGCCGACGCCCTCGAAGCCCTGCCCCATGTCCGACACGGCTTCTTCACGCGCGAAGGCGGCGTTTCCAAAGGCATCTATGCCGGTCTGAATTGCGGACTTGGCTCGGAAGACGACAAGGGCGCCGTGATCGAAAACCGCTCACGCATCGCCACCAAACTCGGCGTGGCCCGGGAAAACCTGCTCACCGTCTATCAGATACACAGCGCCGATGTGATCCACGTCACCGAACCCTGGTCACATGAAGATGCGCCCAGGGCCGACGCCATGGTGACGACGCGACCCGACATTGCGCTCGGCGTGCTGGCGGCGGATTGCACACCCGTTCTCTTTGCCGACACAAAGGACCGCGTCATCGGCGCGGCGCACGCGGGCTGGAAAGGCGCCTTCACCGGCGTTCTGGAAGCGACGATCACGGCCATGATGGAACTGGGCGCGGCCCGCGAAAACATCATCGCCGCCATCGGCCCCTGCATTTCACGCGACGCCTATGAAGTGGGACCGGAATTCAGAGACCGCTTTCTCGATATGGATGTGGCGAATGAGATCTGGTTCACGCCCTCGGCCCGCGACGCCTATTTCATGTTCGACCTCACCGGCTATGTCGCGCATCGGTTGGGGGCCGCCAATATCGGGACGGTCACAAGGCTCGACCGCTGCACCTATGGCGACGAAGCGCGGTTCTACTCCTATCGCCGCACCACCCATCGCGGCGAGCCCGACTATGGACGGCAGATGTCGGCGATTGCCCTGACGCCAGACGTCTGAGACCCGAGTTGCTACCTTATGGTCAGGCGAATCATGAGATTCGTGAATTCGGGCATCGGAATGGCGACGATAGCAGGACGTAGATGGTGGCGCGCAGGCGCAGCGGCGACGCTGAGCCTGCTGACGCTTGCCGCCTGCACCGCCAATCCCGGCCCGGTAGCGGAAACAACGCCATCGCCCGGCCTGTCCGAAACCCTTGGCCAAGTCTCCCTGCCTGCGCCCGAGGTCATGCTCAACCTGCGCGGCAGCCTTGATGAAAGAGAAAAAAGCCCTGCTCCCGCCGAGACTTTCGCGGTTCCCTCTGTCGGTCCCGATGAGAAAGTGGCGAGCGCCAGCATCACCAAGGCGCTGGCCATGCGACCCCAATTCGACATCACGATGGGCTTTGCCCCTGGCGACGGGGCAACGGCCCTGAGCGCCGCCCTCCGGCAAGCCCTGAACGAAGCCGCACCGAAGGGAATCACCGACCGCTTCATTGTCCAGGGCCGTGTCAAAATCTCGTCGACCGAGACAGGCGACACCGACGTCGCGCTGACATGGGCCATCAGGCGCGCCGATGGCGCACTCATGGGCGAAGTGACCCAGACCACGACGACCAGTCCCTCGAAAATCGCCAGCTTCTGGGGCGATTTCGCGAAATCCGCCGCTGACCCGGCGGCCAAGGGCATCGCCGCCCTCATCGCAGGCCAATCGCGGCAACAAGGCAACGCTTCCTGACTGCTTTGCCCTTCGGCAAGCAAACTGGACTTCCGCCTGTTTACAGCCCCATATCGCCTTGTTAAAACGCGCTCGCACCGTCGCAGCATCGTCACAGGACGGCAATCCCCGGGAGTTTTAAAAGCCATGAAGCTTGTCGCAGGCAATTCGAACCGGGCGCTGTCCGAATCCATCGCAAACTACCTGAACCTGCCGCTCACCAAATCGGTCGTCCGTCGTTTCGCGGATATGGAGGTTTTCGTCGAGATTCAGGAGAACGTGCGCGGCGAGGACGTCTTCGTGCTCCAGTCGACTTCCTATCCGGCCAATGACCACCTGATGGAGCTGCTGATCATCATCGATGCGCTGAAGCGCGCCTCGGCGCGGCGCATCACCGCCGTGCTCCCCTATTTCGGCTATGCCCGTCAGGACCGCAAACCGGGACCGCGTTCGCCGATCTCCGCCAAACTCGTCGCCAATCTCATCACCACGGCAGGCGCCGACCGCGTGCTGACGCTCGACCTCCACGCCGGACAAATCCAGGGCTTCTTCGATATCCCGACCGACAATCTCTTCGGCGCGCCCGTCCTGACGCAGGACATTCAGGACCACTACAAGGGCGAAAGCCTGATGGTCGTTTCGCCCGACGTCGGCGGCGTGGTGCGCGCCCGCGCCATCGCCAAACGCATCGGGGCGGACCTCGCCATCGTCGACAAGCGCCGCGAACGCGCCGGTGAATCCGAAGTCATGAACATCATCGGCGACGTGAAGGGCCGCACCTGTATCCTCGTCGACGATATTGTCGACAGCGCGGGCACGCTCTGCAACGCCGCCGAGGCGCTGCTGGCCAAGGGCGCGACACAGGTTTCAGCCTATGTCACCCACGGCGTGCTGTCGGGCGGCGCGGTCGCCCGCGTTTCCGCCTCGCAGCTCAAGGAACTGGTGATCACGGATTCGATCATGGCGACCGAAGCGGTCAAAAGCGCCCCCAACATCCGCACCGTCACCATCGCCCCGCTGATCGGCGAAGCCATGCTGCGCACGGCGGAAGAACGCTCGGTCTCGAGTCTGTTCGACTGAAAACGGGCCTTTCCGCCCAAATCCCCAAACCCTTATTCCGGCTTGAGTTTTGGCCTCCCCGCGGCTATAACCCGCCCCAATCGACGTCCACACCCCTGGAGGAAACGTCGCATGCGCCCGGGGCAGCCCGCCTTCGGGGCATTTTTTGTTGGAGAATCAAGACCATGGCCGAGACACTGACGCTCAAGGCCGAGGCACGTACGAAGAGCAGCAAGGGGGCTGTTCGTTCGCTTCGTCTCGCAGGCCGCGTCCCCGCCGTTATCTACGGCGACAAGCAGACCCCTGAACTCATTTCCGTCGACACCAAGATCGTGACCGCGCTCTACAACAAGGGCACATTCACCAGCCATACGCTGGACATCGACATCGACGGCAAGATCGAACGTGTGATCCCGCGCGACGTGCAGCGCGAAGTGGTCCGCGACTTCATCATCCACATCGACTTTCTGCGCCTCGGCAAGAACGCGACGATCCACGTCGACGTGCCCGTGCATTTTGTCAATCAGGACGCTTCACCGGGCCTCAAGGCCGGCGGCGTTCTGAATATCGTGCGCCACGAAGTCGAAGTCATCTGCCCGGCGGACGCCATTCCCGAAGCTCTGGAAGTCGACCTCACGGGCTTCGATCTGGGCGACTCGATCCACATCTCGACGGTCAAGTTTGCCGCGAATGTGCGCCCCGCCATCGCTGACCGCGACTTCACGATCGCAACGATCGCGACGCCGGGAGCTGTGGCTTCGGCTGGCGGCAATGCCGATGACGAAAAAGAAGCAACCGCTGCCGCTGACGCCAAGGCCGCCTCTGCCGCCAAGGACATGCCTGCAGACGTCAAGGCTGCGAGCGACAAGAAGTAAGAACCCGGTTGCCGGGACGGACGAACCGGGACGAACAGAAGGAGCCCGCGCAATGCTGTTGCTCGTGGGCCTTGGAAATCCCGGACCCAAATATGCCTTCAACAGGCACAATATCGGCTTTATGGCGGTGGACGCGATTGTCCACCGCCATTCCTTTTCACCCGAGCGCCAACGCTTCCAGAGTCTGACCTGCGAAGGCACGCTGGGCGGCGAAAAAGTGCTCGCGATGAAGCCGATGACCTATATGAACGAAAGCGGACGTGCGGTTGGCGAAGCGGTGCGCTTCTTCAAACTCGAACCGCAGGACGTCGTCGTCATTCATGACGAACTCGACCTGCCTGCGGGCAAGCTGCGCATCAAGACGGGCGGCGGCGCGGGCGGACACAATGGCATCAAGTCGATCATCAGCCACATCGGCGAAAACTTCCGCCGTATCCGCATCGGCATCGGGCACCCCGGCACCAAGGAACGAGAGCATGTATTGAACGCCGTGCTCGGCGATTTCAGCAAGGCGGAGATGAAGTGGGTGGAGCCGCTGCTCGACACGATCGTCGCCGAAGCGCCATTGCTGGGCGAAGGCCGTTTCAACAGCTTCGCCAATCGGGTGCATCTGGCGCTGAACCCGCCAAAGCCTAAAGAAGAAAAGCCTGCGAAGGCCAAGACAACAGCAGAACGCAATAGCGAAGAGAGCGGAGACAAATAGTCATGGGTTTCAAATGCGGCATCGTCGGCCTGCCCAATGTCGGCAAATCGACCCTCTTCAATGCGCTCACCCAGACGGCCTCCGCCCAGGCCGCCAACTATCCCTTCTGCACCATCGAGCCCAATGTCGGCGAAGTGGCCGTGCCCGACCCGCGCATGGAAGCGCTCGCCGCCATCGCAGGCAGCAAGGAAATCATCCCGACACGCCTGACCTTCGTGGACATTGCGGGCCTCGTCAAAGGCGCCTCGAAGGGCGAAGGCCTCGGCAACCAGTTCCTCGCCAATATCCGCGAAGTGGATGCGGTCGCCTATGTGCTGCGCTGTTTCGTGGATGACGACATCATCCATGTCGAAAAGCGCATCGACCCGCTGGCCGACGCCGAGATCGTCGAAACCGAACTGATGCTCGCCGACCTTGAAAGCCTTGAGAAACGCGTCACCAATCTGGAAAAGAAAGCCAAAGGCGGCGACAAGGAAGCCAGGCTTCAGGTCGAACTCATCAACATCGCGCTTACCTATCTGCGCGACGGCAGACCTGCGCGCTTTGCCACCAAGGACGGCAAGATCTCCGACGACGACATGAAGGAATGGGAAGGCCTGAACCTTCTGACCTCCAAGCCCGTGCTCTATGTCTGCAACGTCGAGGAAGATTCCGCCGCCACCGGCAACGAATATTCAAAGCTGGTCGAGACACGCGCCAAGGCGGAAGGCGCCGAAAGCGTCGTCATCTCCGCGCGCATCGAGGAAGAAGTCGCCCAGCTTCCCGAGGAAGACCGCAAGGAATATCTCGAAACGCTGGGGCTCACGGAACCCGGCCTCAACCGCCTGATCCGTGCGGGCTATGCGCTGCTCGACCTCATCACCTATTTCACCGTCGGCCCGAAAGAGACCCGCGCCTGGACCATCACCAAGGGCACGCGCGGCCCCAAGGCGGCAGGCGTCATCCATACGGATTTTGAAAAAGGCTATATCCGCGCCGAAACCATCGCCTATAACGACTACATCACGCTCAAGGGCGAACAGGGCGCAAAGGCCGCGGGCAAGTCACGCTCGGAAGGCAAGGAATATGTCGTGCAGGACGGCGACGTGCTGCACTTCCTGTTCAATAACTGACGCCTCATCCCTGCCC
>JBAQNC010000107.1:0-1921 GCA_049303435.1 Parvibaculum sp.
GCTCTGCATGATCATATCAGCCTGACGGAAGCTCTCATTGCGCGGCAGCTCGTCAAGCATTTCAAGATAGGCGCGCTCAGGCTGCGAAAGCGTCAATGGCCAATCCCATTGTCCCCAGGTGATTGTCGTCAGGTTGCTACCCTGCAAACGGTTTGGGGCACGACCGCTTACCTGCGATATGTCCAAGGTAAGGCCTCCAAGGCCCAACGTTATAGGCTCGTCGCGAAATAACTTAGTGCTGTTGTGATAGACGAAGCGCTGTGGAAGGTTCAGCTTTTGCAGCCAGCTTGGCGGGTGCTTCGGTCCGAAGAGGTGGATTGTTTTGACCTCATGCGAAAGGTAGTGCGCGAAGCCCTGAAGTTCGAGCGCTGACCGCCCACCAACGATGAACGGCGCACGTAGCAGCAAAGTCTGAAGGGATATAACCACCTGCTGCCAACTCAGCGCGCCTCGTGGCCGCCGGTACACGCTCCGAACCGGTTGCTCTAACCAGCCATTCTTGACGTAGTAAGCGCGCAGGTTGCTTGCCATGCCGCGCTCCTCCAGCCATGCAGCATCAACGACCAGCCCTTCGGGTAGGTCTTTTCCCAGTCGGTTTAACAAAGATATTTTTTGCTCAGCCATATTGAGTATATTGAACAAAAATTAAACTTTCTGTAGAGTTTGATTTTACCTCTTTGAACTCAGCTGAATTGAGTTTCTGGATGACATTTCAAACCATCTTTCTTGTAGTGACAGGTCGCATTTGCCGCCTGTCTGCTCTCTGGCAAAGAGTGGGAAGGAAATCAATCGCACTGGAAAAGCAACGTGCGAAAGTGCGGGGAGGCGGCTGCCCGCGCAACCCGGACCAGCTCCGTCGGACGCGCGTACGCTGGCGCCAGAACAACCGCGAACTAACATTCCACTCGAACCACTCAGTGAGAGTCGGTCAGTCGAAAAACATTACGGCGTGCGCACGGTCGTAGATGGTACTTGCTTCAGCTCGTCGTGTTCAAAAGCTGTTTTGTAGGGCTCTAGCTCCGATGAGCGGAGGCCAATCTCGGAACCGATTTTCATCCACTGGCTGGTAACTTCCGCAATCTCTGCGATCGTATTGTGCCCGTCTTGCTCGTCGACAAGGAACATGTCACGCGCGTTCATCAATTGAGCGAGGGATGCCTCTGGACCTCTTTCATCGATCCATGTTGTCAACTCGCGCTGTTTCTCTGAAATCGGCACCGGGTTCATGTCATAGGCGGGCGACAGGCGCCATTTCCCCGTTTTCGGATTGAACAAGAAACCGTGGTTGCGAAGATGGTCGTCAAAATTGCTCGCAAGGATATTGAAGGCCACCCGGCGAAACAGCTCATGACAATCTTCAATCGGCCATTCAGAGTATTGCCGAATAGCCATTGCGATATCTGCGTAAGAACCTTCAGCTTTATCTCCGATATTGAGGATGGTCTTCGCGCTGATGAAGTGAACCCGTCCGCCGTCATCATTGCGATCAAACCGACGAACAATGCTGATCGGTCGGTTTGCAACTTTCACGAGGTGGGTCTCACAGGTCCGGATACCGGCCATTGAAGCCAGCCTGGACATCAACAGCTCACCGGCAGCGATGTTTCTGATATCATCAGCTTTTGGAAATTTTGCAATCGCAAGCGATCCATCAGTGTCGACAACAACGCTCTTGGGCCGGGCGCCGCCAAGCGGGGAACCATCGCCGAGCAGGTGGGTGAGATCATCGACACTTTCAGTCTGACTTTGCACCGCATCGGCAGCATTCATCAACCGTGATAAAGAAAGAATGGGCGGAAGGCGTCTATCCCGATCAGGGCGCAGAAAATTGTCCTCGCCGACGTATTTGTACCGAAGCGCTCCAATTCGTGTTTCGTCATCAAGCCCGACTAGGAAATCAACCTCGGTGACCGGCTTAGAG
>JBAQNC010000108.1:0-10138 GCA_049303435.1 Parvibaculum sp.
CCTTGCGCGCATGTTTGATCGGGCACCAATAGGCCTCCGTGCGGCCCGCGATCTCATGCACATAGGCGAGGAGCCCGTTGGCGTATGAACAATAGGCGCAGTTGAGCTTTTCCAGCGCATTGAGATAGGCAAGGTGGTTGCGGTCGAAGATGAGGTAGTCGGCGCGCTTCACCTTTTCGATGCCGTAGGCTGGAAAGCACACCGCCTGATAGGCGCTCACGAAAATATCGAGCAGCGCCAGCGGCAGGATCAGCGAATAGATGAACGGCGCTGTCAGCACGACCATCGGTCGTGCGCCCATGATGTATTTCGACAGCCGTACCTGCATTTCGCGGTGGCGGCGCAGCATTTCTTCTTCAAAGACCGCGCGGCCATGTTCGAGAGTGAAATGAAGTCCGGCGCTTTGTTTGGCAAATTCCGCCTGAAGTTCTTTTTCAAGCCCTTCAATGCGCGTCAGCAATTCGTCTATCTTCGCGCTCATGGGGCCCCGCCTTCTTGTTATCGGTTTGTGGGCTGAGTATTGCAGGTCGTTGGCAGAAAGTCGCTTTTATCCCGAATCTATTTGGGCGTGTCTTTCGGGCACATGGGAATGTGCAACCCCTCAGGCAGTTTCGTCTTCTCGTCGCCGCAGGCGAGCGCCAGTTGCGTGTTGGTCAGGCCCCAGGCGCGGGTGAAGTCGGCGCCTGACAGGTCCGCGCCGCGAAAATCGACTTTCTGCAGATAGGCGAAGCGGAAGATCGCGTGGCGCGCGTCGGCGTCGCGAAAGGTGAGCCCGTCCACGAATTCGATGACGCGGAAATTCGCGCCCACGAGTTTTGCCCCGGTGAAATCGGCATTGGTGACAAGCGCCGCATCGAGCCGCGCATAGGAGAGGTCCGCGCCCTTGAGGTTCGCGCCGCGCAGGTCGACGCCCGCCGCGTTCGCGCCGCGCAGGTCCGCGCCTTCGAGGTTCGCGTATGAAAGCAACGTGCCGGTCAGTTCCGCGCCGACAAGCTTGGCTTTGCGCAAATCCGCATGTTGCAGGCTGGCGAGCCGCAGATAGGAGCCGGTGAAATTCGTGCCCGCCAGTGTGCAATTGCGGCAGGTGAGCAATGTCTTGAAGGCGTCTGCTTTCAGCGAATTGACGAGCTTGGCGTCGACGGGCGGCAGTTCTTCCTCCGCCTCTTTCAGCGCTTCGCCAATGGCTTCGGCGGGTTGAGGCGGCGCGGGCACCAGTTCCGCTTCAATGGCGGGCAGCGGCGGGCGCGGGTTTTTCCAGGCGGGTGGCGGCTCGGCAAAGCGATAGGCGCCAAAAAGCCCGAGCAGAATGTGAAAGCAGGCCGCCAGAATGATTGTCGTCACAAAGGCGTCGAGGCCCGCCTCGGTTACTTCCGGCAGAGCTATCGGCTCGGGGGCGTGATCGGGGATGGCAAGCGACATGGATGGCATTCGGCCAATTCAGCGGTGTTTTGGGAGACAAGGGTCCGGGAACTCTGGTCTATCGGCTTTTCGGGGTCATATCTACTTTCCTTCGACGCCCCAATCGGATAGACAATGCCAAAGCTCTCAGGGTCAAGGCCCGTGGGGGCTTTTGGCTTGTTTGGGCCGCTGTGCGGTCATCCTTAAGGCATTGAAATCATGGCGAATGTAGCGGTTGTCGGCTCTCAATGGGGCGACGAAGGCAAGGGCAAGATTGTGGACTGGCTGTCGGAGCGCGCCGATGTGGTGGTGCGTTTTCAGGGCGGGCACAATGCGGGCCATACGCTCGTCATCGATGGGGTCACCTACAAGCTCTCGCTGCTGCCGTCGGGCATCGTGCGTCCCGGCAAGCGCTCCATGCTCGGCAATGGCGTGGTGCTCGATCCCTGGGCCTTCGTGAAAGAGGTCGAGGCGATTGCGTCCAAGGGCGTGAATGTCACGCCGGACAATCTCTGCATCGCCGAAAACGCCTGCCTCATCCTTCCCGTTCACCGCGAACTCGACGAGATGCGCGAAAGCGCCAATTCGGGCGTCAAGATCGGTACCACCAAGCGCGGCATCGGCCCGGCTTATGAAGACAAGGCGGGCCGTCGCGCCATTCGCGTCATCGATCTGGCCGATCCCGACACGCTCGCCGTCAAGGTCGAGGGCCTGCTGGCGCATCACAATGCGCTGCGTCGCGGCAATGGCCTCGAAGAATTCGAAGTCGCGCCGCTTGTCGAGATGCTCAAGGAGATCGCGCCACGCATTCTTCCTTTCGCCGCGCCGGTCTGGCGTCTGCTGGACGAAGCCAAGCGTCAGGGCGAGCGTATTCTTTTCGAAGGCGCTCAAGGCACCATGCTCGATATCGATCACGGCACTTTTCCCTTCGTTACTTCGTCCAACACCGTGGCGGGACAGGCGGCGGCTGGGTCCGGCGTCGGCCCTGCGGCCATCGGTTATGTGCTCGGCATCACCAAGGCCTATACGACGCGCGTCGGCGAAGGCCCGTTCCCGACCGAACTCACCGATGAGGTCGGTCAGCGGCTCGGCGAGCGCGGTCATGAGTTTGGCACCGTCACGGGCCGCAAGCGCCGCTGCGGCTGGTTCGACGCCGTCATGGTGCGTCAGGCGATCAAGACCGGCGGCATCACCGGCATTGCGCTCACCAAGCTCGATGTGCTCGACGGTTTCGATGAGTTGAAGGTCTGCGTCGCCTATGAAGTCGATGGCAAGCGGGTCGATCATTTCCCGGCGGGCATGGATGCGCAGCGCAAGGTGACGCCTATCTATGAAACGCTGGAAGGCTGGTCCGACAGCACGCAAGGCGCGCGTTCCTGGGCGCAGCTTCCAGCCGCCGCCGTCAAATATGTGCGCTATCTGGAAGAGCTGATCGAAGCGCCCGTCGCGCTTCTGTCCACCTCGCCCGACCGCGAAGACACGATCCTGATGACCGATCCTTTCGAGGATTGAGCATGAGCGAAACAGAGCCGCTATCCGAGACAGTGCCTGAAGGCGCGCCCGAGGATAGCGGCTTTCTGTTGCGTGACGCCGTCTGGTTGCTCGTGGCCTATATCGGCGCGCAGATTCTCGTCGTCGCCATCTATATGCTTGTCGACACGCTTTTGCGCCAGGGGCAGGGCAGTCCGCTGACTGCCACAAGCGACGGCGTGAACCGTCTTGTCGTGGTTGGCGGGCTGGGAACCTCTGTCGTGGTGTTGTTCCTGTTGCGCTGGATTGCGCGTCACCGCCATGCGGGGCTTGCCGCTTTCGGTCTCGTCTGGCCGCGCGCCAGATGGATGGGCGTCGCCGTTCTCGCCTTCGTGGCGTTTCAGATTGTCATTCGCGGTCTGACGCTTCTCGCGGGCGACAATGTCGCCAGTCAGAGCCTGCTCACCATGAATGGCCTCGTGTCGGGCGAGGCAGCGTGGAATATCGTCTCCGCCGTGCTGATCGTTTTGATCCTGCCGGTGATCGAGGAACTTCTTTTTCGCGTCGTGCTGTTTCGCGCGCTGGCGCGTCACATGCCGCCAATGCTTGCCGCCGGGCTCGCCGTCGTCGTGTTCGGCGCGGTGCATGTCCAATATGTCTTTGCGGGCGGTCTGGTCGGCGTGTTGATGACCTTCGAGATAGTGCTGCTCGGCGCGGTCCTCATGTGGCTCTATCTCAGGAGCGGATCGATCCTGCCTTCGATCTTCTTTCATGTGGCGAATAATGCTCTCGCCTTTCTGGCGCTCCTGTTCGTCAGCTAGAAAAACAAAATGCCGCGACGGTCCCCCCGTCGCGGCCTTTCATTTGTCCGGATGTAGCGTGATTACATCACGGCAGGGGCGGCGACGATCAGCGCGCCCGATGTGCAGACGGCATAGGCGAGGATGATCGTGCCGACCAGGGCAACGGTCCAGACCAGTGTGCGGATGCCGATGAATGTCCAGCCAAGAAGATAGACGATGGCATGCGCCACGCGACCGGCAAGGAAAAGCTGGGCGGCAAGTACGGTGAGGCTCGAATGGATGCCCGCCATATGCGCCGGAATGGCGATGGCGGAGAATATGACAAGCTGTTCAAGCAGGTTCATATAGGCGCGTTTGGCGCGGCCCTTGAAGCCGTCGCCCGATGGCGTGTCGCCGCGGTTGCCGACGCCCCATTCCATGCCCATGGCGCTGACATTGGCGGCGGCGGAAATAGTGATCAGGATCAGCAGCAAGATGCCGCTATAGACGATGGCGCTCAGTTCGACTGTCATGGCGTTTTCCCCTTTTTTGTCGGGTCTCTCGAATCGGACCCGGTGGCTCACACACTAGCCCGAATTGCGCTTCCCGGCATTATGGGATTGTTTTGCGACAGTTTTTAGCCAAGTAAATCAAGGGCTTCGCGCATCAGCCGTGTTGTCTTTTCGCCTGCCGGTTCGGGCTTGGAGAGCGAAGCCGCCTGTCCAGACCAGAGCTGCATGAATTCCGCGCGGCCCGCCTTGCCGCTTGCCGCGATCAGCGGCGCGACCATGCCGCGCTGCGCGGGGAAGGGCGCGGCCTTGCCTTCAAGCTCGTGCAGACCTTGCGTGAAATGATTGCGGATGGCGCGCGCCGGTCGGCCTGAAAAAAGTTTCGTCACCACCGTACCGTGGTCCGACACTTCGTCGAGCGCTTTCCTGTGGATTGCATGCGTCGCGCATTCCGGCGTCACCAGATAGGCCGTGCCGAGTTGTACCGCGTCCGCGCCCAGCATGAAGGCGGCCGCGATGCCGCGCGCGTCGCCGATGCCGCCCGCCGCGATCACGGGCACGCTCACGGCGTCCACCACCTGCGGCGCCAGCGCCATTGTGCCCACCGTGCCGAGATCGACATGATCGAGAAAGGTGCCGCGATGGCCGCCCGCTTCGTGGCCTTGCGCCACGATGGCGTCGACGCCGCCGTGCTCCAGCGCGCGCGCCTCCGCCGCCGTCGTTGCGCAACCGAAGATGATGATGCCTTTTTCCTTGATGGCGCTTATTGCGTCGGCATTGGGCAAGCCGAAATGAAAGCTCACGACTTTCGGCGCAAGCTCCAGCAGCAGCTTCAGCGCTTCTTCGTTGAAGGCAGGCGCAGGCGAGGCGGGTGCGGGCACGTCGCCCATTCCCATATCTTCGTAGAAGGGCGCCAGCGCGTCCCGCATCGGCGCGTCGTCGAAGCCGTCAAGTGTCGGCTCCTCATGCACGAAATAATTGAGGTTGAAGGGCTTGTTCGTCAGCGCCCGCGTTTTGGCGACAGCCTCGCGCAAGACCTCCGGCGTCATCATGGCGACGCCCAGCGAGCCAAGCCCGCCTGCATTGGCGACGGCAGCCGCCAGTTCCGGCGTCGCCGAGCCCGCCATGGGCGCCTGGATGATCGGCAGGTCTATGCCGAGAAGTTCGGTGAGGCGTGTGGGGAAGGGCATGGGGGTTCCTCCAAACTTTTGGCGTCAAAGCTGGATGCCCCGGTCAAGCCGGGGCATGACGATGAAATTGAAAATATCACA
Source organism: Parvibaculum sp. (assembly GCA_049303435.1). Lineage (GTDB taxonomy): Bacteria > Pseudomonadota > Alphaproteobacteria > Parvibaculales > Parvibaculaceae > Parvibaculum. The sequence goes on from JBAQNC010000108.1 coordinate 5,431, forward strand.
ACCAATCTCCGTCATCGCCCGACTTGATCGGGCGATCCATCTTTTCTTTCAGGTTGCGCCGAACTATTTTCTCTCAACCCTTTACCCCATCCCGAACAGGAGTCACACTGCCTGAACTTCCGAGGGGGGCCGGCGCAACCGGCTGAGATGGGTCTGACGCTGATCCACCACCCTTAGAACCTGATCCGGGTCATGCCGGCGAAGGGACGGGAAAAACCGCCATCCTCCGCTATTCCCGGATTTCCGAAGCATTTACGACGGAGATCCACGATGAACATTCAGAACCCCAGGCCCGAATTGGGTGATGTCACCACAGGTCCGCTGCCTGCGAGCAAAAAGATTTTCACCTCGCCCGAGGGCTTCGACGGCATGAAGGTGCCTTTCCGCGAAATCTCGCTTCACGAGACGGCGAAGGAGCCGCCCGTCCGCGTCTATGACACGTCGGGTCCTTACACCGATCCGACGGTGACGATCGATGTCGAGAAGGGTCTGCCGCGGTCGCGCGAGGTCTGGATCGAGGCGCGCGGCGACACCGAGCTTTATGACGGTCGCGATGTGAAGCCGGAAGACAATGGCAATGTGTCGGACGCGAAACTTGCGCGCGCTTTCCCTATTCACAATCGCCCGCGTCGCGGCAAGCCCGGTCATCTCGTCACGCAATATGAATATGCCAGGGCGGGCGTCATCACGGCGGAAATGGCCTTCATCGCCGAGCGCGAAAACATGGGCCGCAAACAGGCGTTGGAAAATGCCGCGCACAAGCTTGCCGAGGGCGAAAGCTTCGGCGCCAGTCTGCCGGAGTTCATCACGCCGGAATTCGTCCGCAACGAGATCGCCGAAGGCCGCGCCATCATTCCGGCCAATATCAATCACCCGGAAGTCGAACCGATGATCATCGGGCGCAATTTCCTCGTGAAGATCAACGCCAATATCGGCAATTCCGCCGTCTCGTCGTCGGTCGCCGAGGAAGTCGACAAGATGGTCTGGGCCATCCGTTGGGGCGCCGACAATGTCATGGACCTTTCCACGGGCCGCAACATCCACAACACGCGCGAATGGATCGTGCGCAATTCGCCGGTCCCCATCGGCACCGTGCCGATCTATCAGGCTCTGGAAAAAGTCGATGGCGTGGCCGAGAACCTGACATGGGAAGTCTATCGCGACACGCTGATCGAACAGGCCGAGCAGGGCGTCGATTATTTCACCATCCATGCCGGCGTGCGTCTGGCTTACGTGCCGATGACGGCCAAGCGCGTCACGGGCATCGTGTCGCGCGGTGGTTCCATCATGGCCAAGTGGTGCCTCTCGCATCACAAGGAGAGTTTCCTCTACACGCATTTCGAAGAGATTTGCGACATCATGCGCCAGTATGACGTGTCGTTCTCGCTGGGCGACGGATTGCGTCCGGGTTCGATTGCGGATGCCAATGACGAGGCGCAGTTCGCCGAGCTTGAGACGCTGGGCGAATTGACCCAGATCGCCTGGAAGAAGGGCTGTCAGGTCATGATCGAAGGCCCCGGCCATGTGCCGATGCACAAGATCAAAGTGAACATGGACAAGCAGCTTAAAGCTTGCGGCGGCGCGCCCTTCTATACGCTCGGGCCGCTGACGACCGACATTGCGCCGGGCTACGACCACATCACGTCGGGCATCGGCGCGGCGATGATCGGCTGGTTCGGTTGCGCCATGCTTTGCTATGTCACGCCCAAGGAACATCTGGGCCTGCCCGATCGCGCCGACGTCAAGGAAGGCGTCATCACCTACAAGATCGCGGCGCATGCGGCGGACCTCGCGAAAGGTCATCCGGCAGCGCAACTCCGCGACGATGCGCTCAGCCGTGCGCGTTTCGAGTTCCGCTGGGAAGACCAGTTCAACCTCTCGCTAGACCCCGAACGCGCCAAGTCCTTCCACGACCAGACCTTGCCGAAAGACGCCCACAAGGTCGCGCATTTCTGCTCCATGTGCGGGCCGAAATTCTGCTCGATGAAAATCACGCAGGACGTGCGCGACTATGCCGAAAGCGGCATGGCGGAAATGGCCGACGAATTCCGCAACTCCGGCGGCGAGATCTATCTGGAAGAAGGCCGCGAAGCGAACAAGGCGGCGAATGCCGCACTTGGAAGCAAGCGGGAAAATCCGATTCCTTGATCCAAACTCAGTGTCGTCCCGGGACTTGATCCCGGGACCCATTGATCTCTCAACAAGTGGCGCGGTTCATCTCTGTTGGAATTCTGAGAGCTCAGAGAGATTTTGCAATCAACGAAGGAACAAACGATGGCTGAGAGGAATTCCGAGACTGGAAAAAAATCTCTGCCTCGCTTGGACATAAAAACTAAAATAAATCATTCGCCACACGTCGTTATACTTGGTGCGGGAGCCAGTAGAGCTTGCTGCCCGGCAGGAGACAAGAATGGTCGTCCTTTGCCATTGATGGCTGATTTTGTAGAGAAGGTAGAAATTGTCGAAATTATCAAAGAGGCAGGCTACGACCCCTCCGGAAATTTTGAACAAATCTACAGCCGGATGCATGCTGCGGGAAAACAAGATGTGATCGAGAAAATAGACGTAGCCGTAAGAGATTATTTCGGGGGGTTAGAACTTCCAGATGCGCCTACGTTCTATGACTACTTGGTTCTTTCGCTTCGGCCAAAGGATTCAATTGTTACATTCAACTGGGACCCCTTGGTGGTTCAAGCCTATAAGCGGTGGCGACATCTCGGAAAGGTTTTGCCTAATCTGATTTTTCTGCACGGCAATGTTGACCTAGGAGTCGATCAAGAACAAAAGACATTTACGTTTTTGTCTGACAAGCCTAGTCAGATGCCGACCAAATTGCTCTATCCAGTAGAAAAAAAAGACTATCAATCAGACGAATTTGTGGCTGATCAATGGACGCGGGCAACCGACGCTTTGTCGAAAGCTTATTACGTCACGATTGTCGGATACAGTGCGCCCCAAACAGATGTGGAAGCCAAATCTCTACTGCTTAACGCGTGGCGTGATAACACAACAAAAACACTTGCACAGTTTAGCATTATTGACCTCCGTCCGGTCGAGGAAGTTGAGGTGTCTTGGTCGGACTTTCTTGATGGGGTGCATGGAGGTGCAAGGTCGGACGTATGGCAAGAATACTTGATGATTCATCCTCGACGTACATGTGAGGCCTTTGCATTCGCAACGCTTCAACTGGATCCTTGGGAGGACGACCATTTTCCAGCAGCAAAGTCATTGAAGGACCTTGAGGTCTGGATAAAGCCTCTAATTGACGAAGAGGCAACGGGTCAGATTTCTGGCGGTCCTTATCACTGAAGCTGGCCAGCAAAGTCGAGTGGCGCAACTTTGGGCCAAGACGTGGATACGCGGATCAAGTCCGCGCATGACGAAGAACTTTATGCCTGAAACCAAAGACAAACTCCCCGACCTCCTCGCCCCCGATCTCCGCCTCGTCTTCGTCGGCACGGCGGCGTCGCATCGTTCGGCGGCGCAGCGTGCTTACTATGCGCATCCCGGCAATCGCTTCTGGCGCACGCTCCACGAAGTAGGTCTCACGTCGCGCCTCTATGAGCCCTCCGAGTTTCGCGATCTCTTGCAGCTAGGCATCGGCTTCACCGATATGTCCAAGCGCGGCTCCGGCATGGATCACAATGTCGAGGTTCATGAGTTCGACGTGGCGCGTTTCACCGCCGCCATGCGCAAGTATCGCCCGCGCGTCGTCGCTTTCACGTCTAAGAAAGCGGCGAGCGTCTTCTATGGCGTCCCAACACAAAAAATCAGGCTGGGGCTCCAAGAGCCACAGCCTGACTTTCCGTCTGTCTTCGTCCTGCCGTCGCCGTCCGGCGCAGCAACCCGCTATTGGGATATTACGCCGTGGCGGCAACTTGCTGCGTCGATGGCGGAACTTTAGAAGAGAATCACCTGCGCCAGCGTCGAAAGCGCAATTATGGCGAGCAGGCCGAGCGCGATGCGGCGGTAGTGCAGGTCGCTCGCGAGACCGAACAGGTGGTGTCCAAGCGTGTTGCCGATGAAGAGCGCGGGCGCCAGCGTCAGCGCGACGATGATGGTGCTCATGGGCACGATGCCGGAGACGATGCCCGTCGCGATCGAACCGATGTCGGTGAAGAAGAAGAACATCAGCAGCGAGGCGCGGTTCATGGCCGCTGCCGTCGGGCGCGCGAGAAAATAGATCATCACCGGCGGGCCGGGCATGGCGATGCCGCCCGACAATGCGCCTGCCGCCGCGCCGACGCCGAGCACGGCGGGGAGTGGCAGATGCAGCGGCAGTTTCGCGCCGCTCGCCATCAGCGCGACGGTGATGAGCAGCACCACGCTGATGCCGATGCGCAGCGTTTCGGGATGGATCACGGTCAGCGCATAGACGCCGAAGGGAATGGCGACGAAGGCGGCGGGCACCAGGCGGCGCAGCGAATGCCAGTCGGCGATGCGGCGCGCATGCGGCACAAGCTGCGTCGAGCCGATCATGTCGAGCGCCAGCGCCATGGGCACGGCGACGGCTGGCGGCACGATCAGCGACAGCAGCGGCACCACCGCGAGACCGAAGCCGAAGCCTGCGAATGATTTCATGGTCGTGGCGAAAAGAACGGCGGCGAAGGCGGCTGCGTATTGAGGCAGCGACAGGCTGTTGGCCGCAATATAGTCGATGAAATGGTGCAAATTATGTGACCGGAAAGAACGACGCGGACCCGAAGGT
>JBAQNC010000109.1:0-27193 GCA_049303435.1 Parvibaculum sp.
GGGGGGACGCATCCACGCCGACCCTGCGATTACGTGATTTTGCATTCCGCAGCGGCGTAAAACTGCGCATACGGCGAATTGCGACGGAATGGGTGGAAGCTGGGGGCGATTCGCCTCGGCTTATCAGCGAGTTTGTCGAGGAGCCCTCTCCCTCCGCCATTTTCCCTGATTGTCTCCCCACATCTGTGCGCTCAGGCGGCGTGCAATATTTATCGAATTTTTTTTGGGATTTTGGCGCTTTTGCTTGAAGATGAAAACTCACGTTTTCTTTTTCAAATTAGGGGCCTTGGGGGGCGCATGTTTTTCCATCAATCCATGCCGGTGATTTCACGGTTTATTCGACCGCTTGTTTTGGGCGCCTTGCTTGCGATGCTCGGCACTCAGGCTGCCGAAGCGCGCAATACGAAACTGACCCTGCCGGTCGATGGCGTGTTGTCGTCATCCGATGCAAAGCAAAAGCTGGACGGCGGCGTGGCATTCTATTTTGGCAAGAGCCATCATCCTGCCGTGATCAAGAAGTTCGGCAATTACGCGACCAACAAGAAGACCAACAGCTTTGGCAAGCCGGATGAGGAAGCCTGTAACCGGGCCATGCTGTCGGCGCTGATTACTTTGCAGGAGCGCGCGCAGAAGGAAGGCGGCAATGCCGTCATCAATATCGAAAGCTATTATAAAAAGGAGCCCAATTCCCTGAATTCGGAATTCGAGTGCCATGCCGGAGGCTTTGTGGCGGGCGTGGCGCTGAGGGGCGATGTTGTCAAACTCGCCAAGTGAATGGTGAGTGTGGACGGCATTTGAAGGGGGAACATTTGTCGGACGGTGTTGCGTATGTCCATTCGTGGGCCGGGGTGCAGCTTGTCGGTGCGGATCAGCAGTGGCGGCGCTTTGGCGCTTGCGTCGATGAAGGCGCCATTCCGCCCGGGCATCGGCGGCGGCTGGGTGTTTTCGGGCGAATGGCCGTCGCTTGCGGGCTGAGCCTTGACCACGTGGAAGAACTGGACGTCGTTTTTTGCTCTCGCTATGGCGACATGGATACGGCGTGCAAACTCCTGATGGAACTGGCTGTCGGGGGAACATTGTCGCCCGCTGGTTTTTCCATGTCGGTGCTGAACGCGTCACCTGGCGTGATCGACCTTATTCGCAAAAGCAATGTCGGGCATACCGCCGTCGCGGCGGGATCCCAGAGTCTCTCGGCAGGTCTTGTCGAGGCATGGAGTCGTTTAAAGGCCAATCCGCAGGGGCGCGTGGCGCTCATTTATTCAGAAATGACCTTGCCTACAGAGCGAACGACACGCTCTGATGACGACATCACCGGTCGCGCTCTGGCTTTGGAGCTTTCGCTTCAGAGTGACCCAATGGCTGTTGCGCAACTGTCGCTCGATCTCTCGGCTTCAGATGAGGACCGAATTGAAATGCCCGGTTCGGAAGCTCTTTGCGACAAGATCTTGTCGGCCCTCGAGGTCGGCGCGGCTTCGTGTAGGCGTTGGGCCTCGCGCGGAACGAAATGGTCATTGAAGGTTCCGGCAGATGCAAAGGATTGAGCAGGCCTGGCGTCTGGTATCCACCGGGCTCTCATTTGTCTTCTTCGGTCTGGGCGGCCTGCTGTTGAGCGTGACGGCCTTTCCGACGATCAATCTTTTGGTGCGCGACAGTGCGAAGCGTGCGGCCTATGCGCAATGGCTGGTCCACAAGGCATTTCGTCTGCATGTGCTTTTCATGGTGGCGACCGGTACGATTGCCGTGAAGATATATGGCGCGGAAAAGCTCCGGCAAGACCGGGGGACGCTGATCGTCGCCAATCATCCCTCGCTGCTTGACGTGGTGTTGTTGATTTCCCTCATGAAGCGTGCTCAATGCATCGTCAAAGGGGATATCTGGAAAAATCCGTTCATGCGCGGTGTGACGACCGCCGCAGGATATATCCGAAATGATGGGGACCCCGAGAAGCTTATCGAGGTATGTGCGGAGGAACTCGGGAAGGGAAATAATATTGTTATTTTCCCCGAAGGGTCGAGAACCGTCCCGGGGGCGCCGATCCGACTTCAACGGGGCGTGGCCAATATCGCTGTTCGCGCCAGGGCGCCGATACGGCTTGTGTCGATAAAATGTGACCCGCCTTCGCTGATGAAGGGGCAGAAATGGTATGAAATACCGCCTGTTAGATCGTGCTTCACGATTACGATTAATAGCTTGGTTGAAATCGAGGACTTTATGGGCGACGCTGTTCCTTCAGTGGCCGCCCGCCATTTGAATGATTTTCTGGCCGGGCAGTTATGGGGGTAACAGGGGTTGAGTGATCTTGAAGATCGTATCCGGCGTCTCATTATCGAGACGCTGAATCTGGAAGATATTGCGGCAGAGGAAATTGACGTCGACGAAGCTTTGTTCGGCGATGGGTTGGGTCTTGACTCGATCGACGCGCTCGAAATCGGGGTCGAAATTCAGAAGACGTTTGGTGTCAAGATAGACACGCAGGACGAGAAGCTTTCGAGTTATTTCTTTAGCGTCAGATCTCTTTCGAACTTCATTGCTAATGGTATGCAGCAGGAAGGGCAAACGGTATGACCCGCGATGAAATCCAGGCAAAGCTGACAGAATTTCTCAGCGAGCTCTTCGAAATCGATCCTGCGAATGTGTTTCCGAATTCTCTTCTTGCTGAGGATCTCGACCTCGACAGCATCGATGCCGTCGATCTCGTTTTGAAGTTGCAGGATTTCACCGGGCAGAAGGTGTCGTCGGAACAGTTTCGTTCCGTCCGCACGGTCAGCGATGTAATAGATCAAGTGCATGAACTCCTCGGGCAAGCGGCTTGACCTCTGGGCCGGGGTTCTAGCTGTCACATCATTGCTCTTCCCGCCAATTGCCGCGTTTGGTATGCGGTGGGTCGGACCATGGCCAATCGTCATAGGCCTGATCGCGGTTTTATTGCTGCGGCTCATCGTTCGAACGTCGACACCCGTGCCGATCGAGATGACGTTCAGCGTGTTGGCCGTCGCCATCGGTGAGATCGTCGTCAGCCTTTATGATCCGCATCTTGCGGCGCGGCTCTACCCGGTATTCATGAATGCGACTTTTTTTCTCGCTTTCGGGGCGACGTTGATAAAGCCGCCGAGCATGATCGAGCGCTTTGCCAGAATAACCGAACCTGACCTCGATGATTCCGGCGTGACCTATACGCGTGTCGTGACCTGTGTCTGGATGGCATTTTTTCTCGTCAATGGAAGTATCGCGCTCTGGACGGCGCTTCATGGCAGCCTGATGCAGTGGGGGATCTATAATGGCGGTATTTCCTATGTCGCCGCAGGTACGTTGATGGCTTGCGAATATATCGTTCGGCGTATCGTGAGGGCGCGGAAGACAGCGTTATGACATTGGAAGACTGGTCCTTTCTCGATGCATTTGACGATGACGCGCCTATGGTGCTGCGTGATGCTGAGGTGTTGACGGCGCGTGACGTTCTATCTGAAGCGGCGAGGTTGCGATCCTTTCTTCTGAGCGGAAATGAATCCGTCTTTCTCTATTGCGAGGATGCCGGCAATTTTCTGGCCGGGCTTCTCGCCGCATTGAGCGCGGGGCGAGATGTCTTGCTGCCGGGACATGCGGCGCCGGGATACCTTCACCGTCTAGGCGCCGTGGGCGAACGGCTTGTGACCGATGTCAGCAATCTCGATGGTGACGCTCATCTTGCCTCAGTCGGGAAGGGAGGAGCGGACTTTCGCGCGGAAGGTTTGAAGATCGTTCCGCAGGCGAAGGTCGGCTTTTTGACATCGGGCTCGACGGGTGAGGCGAAGCTTTGTCTGAAGGGGCAGGATCAGATTCTTCTGGAAGCGGCAGCCCAGTTGGAACTATGGGGCGCGCCGGAAGGGCCGGTCATTGGCACCGTCTCGCATCAACATATTTATGGACTGCTTTTTCGCGTGTTCTGGCCGCTGATGGCGGGAAGGCCGGTCTTTGCTCGCCAACTCGAATTCTGGGAGCAGGTTAGCGCCCATGCGGGGCCGGGCTACAGCATTGTTTCAAGTCCGGCTCATCTGTCTCGCATCTCCGAAGGTCTCGTTGTGGAAAGTTCGCCGAGCCATATTTTTTCGTCAGGAGGCCTGCTGCCCTTCGCAGCCGCCCAGGATGCGCTGAAAAAGTTTGGCCGTCTGCCTGTCGAGATTCTTGGCAGTACCGAGACGGGCGGTGTGGCCCGACGGCAGCAAGCCACAGAAGGGGAGCGCTGGACGCCGCTCCCGGATGTGGCAATTGCCATGGGCGAGGGGGGCGCTCTTTGCGTGCGTTCGCCATTCACCGGCGAGCGTGGATTTGTGACAATGGGCGATGGCGTTTCGATCGGGGATGATGGACGCTTTGCGTTGCAGGCGCGGCTCGATCGTATCGTGAAGGTCGAGGGCAAGCGGGTGTCGTTGCCGCATGTGGAGGAAGTGATGCGCAAGCATGCTGGCGTCGCAGATGTGTCGGTCGTGGATCTGCCTGGTCGCGGCCATGCTCTGGGCGCTATTGTCGTGCTTGAAGAGGATGCGAAGCATCGTCTGGAGGAAATGGGGAGTTTTCGCTTCTCGCGCGAGATGCGCCACCACCTTGCCACCGACCTTGAGCCGATGGAGCGCCCGAAATACTGGCGGTTTCTGTCGGCCATTCCCGAGAATGCGCAAGGCAAGCGAACAGTCGAGACCTTGCGTGCGCTGTTTGCGAAGGAGCCGATGGAACTTCCGAAAATTATCGCGCGCGACGTCAAAGAGAGTGAAGCTCGCTTCGAGATGATGCTTGAACCTGAACTCCTGTGGTTTGACGGTCATTTTCCCGGCCGCCCGGTTTTGCCCGGTGTGGCGCAGCTTCATATTGCGTCACTCCTCGCGGAGGAGATCTGGGGCATTATTCCTGATGGTCAAGAAATGGCGCGCATCAAATTTCGACGCATGCTGCTGCCGGGCGATCGGATTACATTGCTCTTGAATCGCAAGTCTGCCGAGAGTCTTGCCTTCAGCTATCTGGTTGGCGATGACGTAGCGGCCAGTGGGACGTTCAAGGGCCTGGCGGCATGAACTTCACGCCATGCGCCATCGTTCCGACCTACAAACATGTTGATGCGCTCGAGGGAACTCTACATGCGCTCCGACGTTTTGATTTGCCGGTCATCGTTGTCGACGACGGCAATGAGGGAACGATTGCCGAACGCATTCGGTCGATTTGTCTTGGTATCGAAGGCGTGGAGCTCTACGTGCGACATGTGAATGGAGGCAAGGGCGCTGCGATGCTCGACGGCTTTCGGCTTGCCGGGCGGCGCGGGTTTTCGCATGTGCTGCAGATCGATGCCGATGGCCAGCACGAGATTGCCAAGGTCCCCGACCTGATCGCCTGCGCGCGGAACAATCCGGCGGCCTTCGTTACGGGTGCGCCGATATTTGACGAAACGATGCCGCGGGCGCGTCGTATCGGGCGCTGGCTCACGCATTTCTGGGTCATGGTGAATACGCTCACCGGGCATGTTGTGGATGCAATGTGCGGGTTTCGGGTTTATCCGCTGGCTTCGGTTTTACGCGTAGCGGAGGGTTCGAAGATGTCCTTGCGCATGGGCTTCGATATCGAGATCGTTGTGCGCATGATCTGGTCCGGCGTCGAGGTGAAGACCGTTCCGGTGCGCGTCACCTATCCCGATGGCAACCTTTCAAATTTTTCCGGTCGTGAGAATTTGGGCATATCGTTGATGCATGCGCGACTGTTCTTTGGCATGTTGCGCCGAGCACCCGGCATGGTCTTGTGGCGGTGGCGCGAAGATGGCCATGCGCCCAGCCATTGGGCGAATATCGGGGAACGCGGCAGCGCTTTTGGCCTCAAATTTCTCGCGTCGATATACAAAATCTTTGGACGTCGTGCGTGCCTCGTCGTCATGGCGCCTGTGATCTTCTTTTTCTTTTTGACCGGTACGGAACAAAGACGCGGCTCGCAGGACTATCTGCAAAGGTTATGGCGCGCCAAGGCGATTGAAAAGAAGCCCGGTCTCTATCTTTCTCTTCGACATTTCATGTCCTTTGGCGCGGCCGCGCTCGATAAGCTCGTTGCATGGACTGGCAATATTCCAGCGGATGACATTGAAGACAGTTTTCCCGACTCGCTCGCGGATGTGCGGCAAAGCGGGCGCGGCGCGGTTTTCATTACGGCGCATTTCGGCAATCCGGAAGTCATTCGTGCGATCGGGGGGCTTCAGAAACGGGCGCGGGTGAATGTGCTTGTGCATACCATTCATGCGGAACGCTTCAATGCGCTTATCGCTTCAATGGAGGCAGGTTCAACGCTTCGTGTGATCCAGGTCACGCAAGTGGGCCCCGACACTGCCATTCTGTTGCAGGCGGCCATTGCGAATGGCGAGATTGTCGTGATCGTGGGTGACCGGATACCGGTCACCGGCGTCAGCCGCGTGGCCTGGGCAAATTTTTTCGGCAGTCCGGCGCCTTTTCCCGAAGGGCCGCATATTCTGGCGTCCATTCTCAAGTGCCCGGTCTATCTGCTTTTTTGCGTACGTGAGGGAAAAAAACATAGGGTCTTCTTCGAACATTTCGCCGATCGGATCGAACTGCCGCGTAAGCAGAGAGAAGCGGCTATTCGTCAGTCAATTGAACGATATGCTGCACGACTTGAACATTATGTGAGACTTGCGCCCTTGCAGTGGTTCAACTTCTTCGACTTTTGGCATCCTGCAGGGTTGAAGGCGCCCTCGCAGGATCTGGAGAACGGTGCGATGAAATGAAAAATGTGATCGGTGGTTTGCGAGCGGTGGGCATCCTCTCTGCCTCGCTGCTTGGCCTCGGACTGACGTCTGCGGTTTTTGCCTGCCCGTCTCCCGAAGCGCTGAAGAGGGGTGCGCTCGATCGTTCGTTTACTCAGGAGAAGACGATATCCGGCGTCGATCGTCCGCTGAGGTCGACAGGGCGGCTCGAGGCGCGGAATGATGAAGTCGTCTGGCACATGCTGACCCCGTTCGACGTAAAGACGACGATTGCTCCCGACGGCATTACCCAATCCATCGATGGCGGCCCGGCAAACAAGGTTGCGGCGGGTTCGAACGAGCTTTCCAGCATGATCGCCCGCACCATGGCTTCCATGATGCGTGGCGACTGGGACGGGCTGAAATCCATTTTCGCAATCTCCATGCCAGTACAGGCTGGCGAAGGAGATTGGTCGGTCGTGCTAAAGCCGCTCGACGATCAACTCGGCCAACTGCTCGGGACGATTACCGTGCGTGGCTGCGAGGAGGTCTCGACGGTGGATATTGCGCGCCCGGATGGCGATCGGGAACATATTCAGTTCGAAGCCGCAGCGCCATGAGCAAGGCTGGCAAGGCAACCTTTCTGTTGTTGCTGACATTTCTCGTGTCAGCCACCTATGTTGCTTTGCATCTGGTCGAAGATATCGACACCAATATTCTTTCGCTGCTTCCGGGCGATTCACACGATCAGGTTTTGAACGATGCCATGCGGCGCGCCACCGACGATGCGTCAAATCGTGTGGTGTTTGCGATAACGGGCGGCGCCGCCGCCGATCGGCATAGAGCGGCTGCGGCACTCTTGTCAGGGCTTGTTGCGAGTGGGAATTTCAGGCCGTCGTCAGAGGACGGCAAGGCCTTGTGGCAATGGCTTTTTGCCAATCGCACGCAGATGCTCTGTCCCGCCGACAGGTTGCGGTTGGAGCAAGGCGAAGGTGCTGCCGTCGCGCGTGACGCCTTGCTTCAATGGTATGCGCCGATGGGAAGTGGTGGCGCAGCTCTTCTGAAGAGTGATCCGCTGTTGCTGACCAATCGTCTTCTCGCCTGTCTCACGCCGTCAAGCATTCGGATGCTTCCGCGCGCGGATGCCGAGATCATATCGGGTGTCATTACGACATCGGTATACAGGCTGGACGTGCAGGACAAAATTGGCGCGATTGTCGAGAAGTGGAAGGGTGATCACGCTACAAAGGGGCTCAAGCTCGAGCGCGCCGGGGCGATCTTCCATGCGGCCTATGGCGCGGCACATGCGCGACAGGAAATGTCTGTCATTGGCGGCATATCGACACTGGCGGTCCTGTTGTTTTACTGGACGATGTTTCGGTCGCTTCGTGCCCCTGCGATTGCGTTGGGCATGGTTGTCTTTTCCCTCATTACGGGCCTTGCCGCCACTCTCCTCATATTCGGCAGCATCCATGTTATCGCGCTCGTGTTCGGCGCAGCCCTGATCGGGATGGTGGTCGACTATACGACCTATTATCTCGTCACTGGTCTGGCGGAGCCTCAGCTTGAGTACAAGGCGCGGCGGGCACGGATATTGAAGCCGCTGACGCTTGGCATGTTGACGTCGGTTGGCGCCTTTGCCGCGCTTCTGTTTTTTCCTGTTTCCGCTTTCCGTCAGATCGCTGTGCTTGGAAGTGTCGGCCTTGTGACCGCCTGGGCGGCGACGCTTCTTTTGACGCCTCATGCGGAGGGTCGTGCGATGAAAATCGGCCCCGGCGCGAGGTGGACAAAGGATGTCGTCAGTCGTTTTCTGGGCAAGCGCCCCCGCAGGCGGGTTGCGGTGAGCGTATTTGTTGCGGCGGTTCTGGTCCTTTTCCTGGGCCTGTGGCATGGCCATGTCGTCGACAACGTGAAGAAGTTTCAAGCGCCGTCGCCCGGACTTGCTCTGGAAGAGGCCCATATTCGGGCGTTGACCGGTTTTTCACCGTCAGGGGCCTTTTTTCTGGTGCGCGGAGATACGCGCGAGAGGGCGACCATTCATGAAGAGCAGTTTCTGCATGCTCTGGATGAGAGGGGTGAAGCCGGGGCAGTGCTCTGGGCGGCAAGTCGCTTCGACCCATCGCGGATGCGGCGGGTGTCAGATGAGGCTCTGGTTCGAGACAGGCTTTTGAAGTCTCATCTGAAGGAAGCGCTTGCCCTGCTGGGCGGTGGAGGGAGCGATGCCTATAGCAACCCGGGCAATGGGTCTGGTGAACCGGCGCCACCTGCCTTCATCAACGACTTTCGAGGGCGGACGGGTAACCAGTTCTGGTCCATCGTTCCTGTCAACCTCGCGCTTGCGAGTGTCCCCGCTTTGCCCGATGTCGAATTTGTCGAGCCGGCGAGACAATATTCCGAACTCTTTGGTAGCTATCGAAAGCTGGCGAGCTATGGGCTGGTGCTGGCGGTCGTTCTGACGGGTCTGATGCTTGTCGTTGCCTACCGCCGCTTGTCCGCTCTCAGAATTATATTGCCGACCGTCGCCGGGCTATTGCTTACGCCTGCGGTTACGAGCCTTATGGGGCTGCCTTTCACGTTTTTCTCAGCCATGGGACTATTTCTGGTGGCGGGCGCGGGGGTGGATTATGCCATTTTTCAATGGGAGAATCCTGGAAAAGCCGGGGGGTGGACCCGTGTCGGTATCGCGCTGGCGGCTGCCATGACCTGTATTTCGGTCGGCATGTTGGGGTTGAGTTCGGTGCTTCCAGTCAAGAGTTTCGGCCTATCGGTGGCGATCGGCGTTTTTCTCACTCTTGTCTTGTCGCCATTCGTTAGTATGCAGAGCAAATCAACGGCTTCTGAAAGCGAGCAATGATGGCTGATGTCGTTATTATCGGCGCGGGTCCCGCTGGTGCGGTCGCAGCTGCCTTGCTGGCATCGCGCGGTCGCTCTGTCGAGGTTTTGGAGCGGGCGCAATTTCCGCGCTTTTCGATAGGTGAAAGCCTGCTGCCTCAGGCCATGGAGTGGCTGGAAGAGGCGGGGCTGCTGCGGGACGTTGTTGAAGCGGGCTTTCAGCACAAGAACGGCGCCATCTTCAGGTGGGGTGAGCGGGAAGAGTGTTTCGATTTCCGCGACAAATCTCTGGATGGCTGGGGAACAACATTTCAGGTCCGCCGCGACAAGTTTGACGAGCTCCTGATCCGGGGCGCCGAACGAAAGGGCGCGCGCGTGTCTTTTGGTCAGACAGTGGTCGAGATGACGCCCGATGCGGAGCGTCCGAGTGTCCGCGTGCGCGATGAGAGCGGAGACGAGCGAGAGATTTCTGCGCGCTTCATACTGGATGCCAGCGGGTTTGGTCGCGTTCTCTCGCGACTTCTCGATCTGGAGGTGCCAACGGATGTGCCGCCGCGCCTTTCTCTTTTTACGCATGTCGAAGATCATATTCCCGGTGGGTGGCATGACCGGAACAAGATCATCATTACGATCAACCCCAGCGATCCGACCATCTGGTACTGGTTTATTCCTCTGGCGGATGGCGTGACATCGGTAGGGGTTGTTGGCGAGCCGCATAAATTCGCACCCTATGGCGAGACGCGGGAGGAACAGTTCAATGCTCTCGTGGCGGAATCCGGGCTGATGGCAAGGTTGCTGGTCAACGCGCGGCGCGTCCGGGAAATTGGTGAGATTTCGGGATATGCCTGCAAGGTCAAGCAATTGAACGGCGACGGCTATGCGCTCTTGGGCAATGCGGGGGAGTTTCTGGATCCGGTGTTTTCGTCCGGCGTTACCATTGCGCTCAAGTCCGCCTCGCTGGCTGCGCGCGTGGTGGAGCGGCAACTTCAAGGCGTAAATCCCGATTGGGAGAAAGAGTTCGCCGAACCCTTGAGCCAGGGCATTGAGACGTTCCGCACATTCGTCAATGGGTGGTACGATGGCAGCTTCCAGCGCGTGATTTTTGGCGCGCCATCAGGGCAGGGGGATGTGAAGGCATTTATTACATCGGTTCTGGCGGGTTATGCCTGGGACGAGAAGAATCCATTTGTTAAACAGTCCGACAAATATCTGAAGTTGTTGGCCGAGCTTTGTGCATGAGATGTTGGTTAAGCCTTTGTGCGTGTCTGTTTCTTGTCGCTTGCGTCTCGGTTCCGCGGGTTCGGATCGATGACCAAATGCTGGCGCCGGGGATTACGCTAAGTCTTCCGGCCGAGGCGCCTTTTGCGACCGGCCTTGATGTGACCCAGATCGTGCAGGCAGGATTTCAGGGTCGCCAACAGTTGATTCAGTCGTACCTTCAGAAAGATGAGAAGCGCTTCATTCTCGTGATGACGGTGCCGTCAGGGCCCCGGATCATGCGTGTTGACTGGAGCGATGGTCAGATCGTTGCGAAGAGAGAGCCTATTGCGCCAGCTGGACTGCACCCGGAGCGCATGATGGCCGATATTTTTCTGATTTATGCGTCGCATAATGAAATTGTGCGCGCGCTGCATGGTGCGACGGTTCTGGATGCGCCCGATGGCATGCGGCGGATACGTGCATCGGGAAAGGATGTCATTCTCATTAAAAGACCTGTGGCTGATGTCTGGTCCGGCAGTGCCACGCTTTCAAATCTAATCTATGACTACAGATTGACCATACAGGGCCGGAGAATGAGCCCGTGAGCGAATTGTCGAAGAGCTCCATTTATTTGAATGCCATGAGTGTGGCCAATGCACTCGGACGCGACTGGCAGGAAGTTTCGCAGAGCCTTTTTGCAGGAGACAGGGGCGGTCTGGAGAGTCAGGCGGCCTTGAACGATGGCCGGTCGGTGCCGGTCGGGCGATTGAGGTTTGAGCTTGATTGTCTCGAACCGCCATTTGCCGAATGGAACAGTCGCAATAATCGTCTCGTTCGACAATGTCTGATGCCACTTGTCGATGCGATCGAAGCGGCAAAGGAAAAATACGGGATCGGTCGTGTCGGTGTCGTCGTCGGGACCAGCACGTCGGGCACTTCGCAGACAGAATCGCATCTGCTGGAATGGATTGCGGCAGAGGGGCCGCCGCCCCATTTTGACTTCCGGCGTCAGGAGCTTGGCGACGCCGCAGAATTTGTCGCTGCCGTCACGGGGGTTGCGGGGCCCTGCTTCTCGGTTTCGACGGCCTGCACCTCGGGGGCGCGGGCGCTGGCGAGCGCGGCGCGGTTGTTGCGCGCGGGCCTGTGCGATGCGGTCATTGCCGGTGGGGTCGATACGCTCTGCGGATTGACGCTGAATGGTTTTTCGGTGCTCGATTCAATGGCCAGCGAACGCTGTAACCCTTTCAGCACAAATCGGGGCGGAATCAACATTGGCGAGGGCGGCGCGCTATTTCTGGTGACGCGTGAGCCCGCGGAGATTCGTCTCGCAGGCTGGGGTGAAAGCGCGGACGCTCATCATCTGAGTGCGCCAGACCCCGAAGGCAAGGGCGCGCGTCTCGCCATCGAAAGGGCGCTTGAAACCGCTGGAATCAACAATCGTGATCTTGCCTATCTCAACCTTCATGGCACCGCCACGCGCCTGAATGATGCGATGGAGGCAAAGGTCACCTATGAATTGTTCGAAGATGCGTTGCCGTGCAGTTCGACCAAAGGTCTGACCGGGCATATGCTTGGGGCTGCGGGATCGAATGAGGCGGCGTTTGCTATCATGGCGCTGCAACAGGGTATCCTTCCGCCGCATATCTGGGATGGAGAGCGTGATCCCGCTCTCGCGCCTATTCGTCTGGCAGATGAAGTGGGAGAACGCATTCAGGGGAATTACACCATGAGTTGCTCATACGCCTTTGGCGGCAACAATGCTGCATTGATACTGGCGCGCGAATGATGGTGCCGTCGTTGCCTCCTATCGATCAGCTTGTCATTCATCGCGGCACGATGTTGTTGCTGGATCGTCTTTTGGAGGCGAATGAAAATTCTGCTGTGGCCGAGGTTGTGATTTCTTCAGCCTCCCCGTTCTGGCGCGCAGGGCATGGTGTGCCTGCCTATGTCGGGCTCGAGTATATGGCGCAGACAATTGCGGCATTTGACGGGGCGCTGCGTTTGGAAACGGGCGCGGAGCCATCGATCGGATTTCTTTTGGGGTCGAGGCGTTATTCGTCGAAGGAGAGATATTTTACCGACGGCATGCGATTGAAGGTTCACGCGAAAATGGCATTCAGTGACGGAGGCATGGCTTCATTCGATTGCGTTATTCGTTCCGATGAGGCTGAACTTGTGTCAGCATCATTGAATGTCTATCGCCCGGAGAATGGCGAGATGACGATGGTGGAGGATCATGCATGAAAAAGGAGGAACTCCCGCGATCCGTTCTTGTGACCGGCGCCAGCAAAGGCATCGGCAAAGCAATTGCGCTTCGACTTGGCGCGGTCGGATTTCCGATAACTGTCCACTATGGGCGTGACCGCGACGGCGCGGAAGAGGTGTTGACGGCGATCGAGGCAGCGGGCGGTCAGGGACGCGTTCTCGGGTTTGACGTGGCGGATCGCGCTGAGACGCGACAGGCGCTTGAAGCGGACATTGCGGAAAATGGCGCCTATTGGGGCATCGTCGTCAATGCGGGCATTGCGCGCGACAATGCTTTCCCCGCGCTTGACGATCAAGACTGGGACCAGGTGCTGGCCACTAACCTGGATGGGTTTTTCAATGTCGTTCATCCTCTTGCGATGCCGATGATCCGTCGTCGAGATGGTGGACGCATTATCACGATATCGTCCGTCTCGGGCATTGTCGGTAATCGCGGTCAGGTCAATTACAGCGCTGCAAAGGCTGGCATTATTGGTGCGACAAAGGCTCTGGCCGTGGAGCTTGCGACGCGGAATATTACCGTCAATTGCGTTGCGCCTGGCGTTATCGAGACCGCGATGATCGACAAGGCGCCGATTGACGAAATCCTCAAGATGATTCCGATGGGCCGGATCGGACGGCCTGAGGAAGTGAGCGGCATTGTCGGATTTCTGATGTCGGAAGAGGCGAGTTACATCACACGCCAGGTCATTTCGGTGAACGGAGGGTTCTGCTGATGCGCCGCGTGGTTGTCACGGGCATGGCAGGCATCACGTCCCTAGGGACGGAATGGGCAGATATACGCGAGGCGATGAAGCAGGGCCGCAGTGGCGTCAGATACATTCCAGAATGGAACAAGCTGATCGATCTCAAAACGCGGTTGGGCGCACCTGCCGATCATTTTGAGCATGAAGCCCTTTTTCCACGCAAGAAGATGCGCTCGATGGGTCGCTGTGCGGCATTGGCGGTTAAGGCGTCGGAGGGCGCTCTGTCGCAAGCCGGTCTGATCGATGATCCGCTGCTTCAATCGGGTCGGGTGGGTTGCGCCTTCGGCTCATCCTATGGATCGACGGAACCGACGCGGGGGTTTGTCAGCTTCATGGACACGGGAAGGGCAACCGAGCTTACGGCCATGAGCTACATCAAGATGATGAGCCATACGGCCGTCATCAATGTCGGCATCTATTTCGGCCTTCGTGGTCGCGTCATTACCACATCGTCGGCCTGCACCTCTGGTTCGCAGGCCATCGGCTATTCCTATGAAGCCATAAAATATGGTCAGGCCGATGTGATGGTCGCTGGCGGTACCGAGGAATTCTGCCCGACGATGGCGATCGTGTTCGATACATTGTTCGCCACGAGCTGCAAGAACGACATGCCGGGCAAGGCCTCAAGGCCATTTGACCGAGATCGCGATGGTCTGGTGGTTGGAGAGGGCGGCGCGGCGCTGGTGCTCGAAGAGCGTGAACATGCGTTGGCGCGAGGCGCACCCATTCTTGCCGAGATCGTCGGCTTCGGCACGAACATGGATGGCTCGCATGTTACAGACCCACGTCCGGAAACGCAGGCTGCGGCGCTCAGGCTTGCCCTCGACTGTGCGGGGCTCCAGGCTGACGCAATCGATTTTGTAAGCGGACACGGGACTGCAACGCTTCAGGGCGATATCGCCGAGACGATAGCAACGGCAGACGTTCTTGGCCCGCAGACACCCATTCATTCACTGAAGGGTTATTTCGGGCACACGCTTGGAGCTTGTGGGGCGATGGAAGCCTGGCTCACCATTGAGATGATGCGGGACGGGCGTTTTGCGCCAACCTTGAATCTTGAAAACCCGGATGAACGATGCGCCGAACTTGATTACGTCATGGGATCGTTTCGCGAGATCGACGCGCAATATGCCATGTCGAATAATTTCGCCTTTGGCGGGGTGAACACATCCCTGATTATCCGGCGAGAAAGTTAGCCGCGACTGACGTCCGCGGGTTATTCGTCTTCCTTCGCCTTTTGCCATCCTTCTTTGAGACCGTCGCCAATGCTATGGATAATGTCGCGCGTGCCGTGACCAATGGCTTTCGTGGTTTCCCGCGCGCCATGTCCAACGGCCTTGAGGGCATCATGTGTGCCTTCGCCGACGGCTTTGGCGGCATCATGCGCATCCTCGCCGATGTTACCGGAGCTCTGGTCGGTCGATTCCACTTGCTGTCCAGATCCCGGTTGCTCCTGCGCTGCTGTCGATTCTGCTGCGCAAGCGGCAGTCGTTGACGCCAAAAGAATGCTTAGTCCGAGAAATGCAAATGAATGTCGCATGGTTGATCCTGGCGGTTGGTTACGGCTGCATCTTTGCCATCTAAATGTGGCAGAAACCTGCACCTGGTTAGTCCTTTTATAGGTCCTGCCGGCCCCACTAAATGGTCTAGTTTCCGGGGGAGCGCGTCAGCGTGAGATCATGAGGCGCCTCCTGAGCTGGTGCGGATTTTGCCGATAGGGCAAAATAATTCAGGGTGACATCCACTATGGAATGCGACCTGTTTCTTCACCGTTAAGTGGAGAAATTTCCCTGTTATCGGCAAAAACATTCCCTGTCTCTCTCTCTCTTTAGGGAATTTTCCCCTAACACACTGAATTCACGTGTAAATTTTAGAGATATTCTCTGGTTGAGGCCCTGATTTCGCGAGGATTCCCTGTTTTCTACATTTATCAAAGATGTCGGTCGCTCATGCAGCGCTCAGGAGCGTTTCGCTGACTTCCCAGAGATGTTCCGCCGATGCGTCGTCGCAGGCATGGGCATCGACGCCCGTGAAGCGGGCGAAGGGGCTTTCTGCGTCGGTGGGGGCGGCGATGTCGCAATTCTCGCAATAGACGCCGGGCTTGCCTTCGAGCAGCGGTGAGGTTGCCGCCCAGGCGGTGGTCGACGCGCCCTGTTCGGGCGTCTTGAACCCCGCCTTTGCGAGTTCCGAAATTTCGCCGTCTTCGCCTGCCCGTAGGCCACCCATTTGTCATAGGGCGTGCCTTCGAACTGGATGTCGTCCCAGAGGATGCCGGAACGCTTGTGCCCGGTGGATGAGAGGGAGACGACCCGCATCTCCGGCGTCGCCCGCAGCCGTACCGGCACGATGATTCTCGCGCCTTTTTTCGCCATAGCGCGCACAAGCTCAAGCCTGATGCCGCTGTACCCGCCGGCGACGACGGTCGTCTTGCCGTTCAGATCGACGCCCTCCAGCACCTCATCGGCTGTGGTCTTGGCGCCGAAACCCAAATTGACCGGTTGCTGATCTGCTGTGCTCATCTCATTTCCCCCATTTTCGGGGTCTAGACATCAGGGGCCGCCAAAGATCTTCAACCTTTCTGTCGGGCGCGGCTTTAAAAGACCTCACGAGTCTTGTTGCGGTGGCGGGAGGATTTTGAGAGAGGGGCGACCGCGTGTGCTATATGTTCCGCAGCTGCCGTCTTCCTGCCAGGAGAATTTTATGAAGTTTCGCTTCCCCGTCTTTGTCATCGATGAAGATTTTCGCTCCGACAATTCTTCGGGTCTGGGCATTCGCGCGCTTGCGCAGGCTATCGAAAACGAAGGTTTCGAGGTGGTGGGGGTGACAAGCTACGGGGACCTCTCCCAGTTTGCCCAGCAGCAATCGCGCGCCAGCGCCTTTCTTCTGTCGATCGACGATGAAGAGTTCAGCTCCGGTCCCGACATCGATCCGGTGATCGTGAACCTGCGCAACTTCATCGAAGAAGTGCGCTGGAAAAATCCGGACGTGCCGATCTACATCTACGGCGAGACCAAAACCAGCCGCCACCTGCCCAATGACGTGCTGCGCGAGCTGCATGGATTCATTCACATGTTTGAAGACACGCCGGAATTCGTGGCACGTCACATCCTGCGTGAAGCCAAGACCTATCTGGAAGGGATCAAACCGCCCTTCTTTAAGGCCTTGCTCCATTATGCCGAAGACAGTTCCTACTCATGGCATTGCCCTGGCCATTCGGGCGGCGTCGCCTTTCTGAAAAGTCCGATCGGCCAGATGTATCATCAGTTTTATGGCGAAAACATGCTGCGCGCCGATGTGTGCAACGCGGTGGAAGAGCTGGGTCAGCTGCTCGATCACAATGGCGCTATCGGCGCTTCCGAGCGCAACGCGGCGCGCATCTTCAACGCCGACCATTGTTTCTTCGTCACCAATGGCACCAGCACCAGCAACAAGATGGTCTGGCATCACACAGTGGCGCCGGGGGATGTGGTGGTCGTGGATCGCAATTGTCACAAGTCCATCCTGCACAGCATCATCATGACGGGGGCTATTCCGGTTTTCCTCAAGCCCACGCGCAACCACTATGGCATCATCGGTCCGATCCCGCAGAGCGAGTTCGAGATAGAATCGATCAAGGCGAAGATCCGCGCCAATCCGTTGCTTGCCGATGTCGACGCCGACACGGTCAAGCCGCGTATCATGACGCTGACGCAATCAACTTATGATGGCGTGCTCTACAATACCGAGACCATCAAAGGCTTGCTCGATGGCTATATCAACAATCTTCACTTTGACGAGGCCTGGTTGCCTCATGCCGCATTTCACCCCTTTTACGGCAACTTCCACGCCATGGGGCGCAAGCGCGAACGGCCCATGCACTCGGTGACCTATGTCACCCAATCGATTCACAAATTGCTGGCAGGCATCAGCCAGGCCAGCCATGTGCTGGTGCAGGACTCGCAAGACACCAAGCTGGATCGTCACCTCTTCAATGAAGCCTATCTGATGCATACCAGCACCAGTCCGCAGTACAGCATCATCGCCAGTTGCGATGTGGCCGCCGCCATGATGGAGCCGCCGGGCGGCACGGCGCTGGTGGAAGAAAGCATAGCCGAGGCGCTCGATTTCCGTCGCGCGATGAGGAAGGTCGATGACGAATTCGGCAATAGCTGGTGGTTCAAGGTCTGGGGGCCGGACAATCTGGTAGACGAGGGCATTGGCCGCTCCACGGATTGGGTTCTCAAAAGGACGGATACGGATGGTGTGCAGCGATCCGATGGTGAAGATTCGTGGCATGGCTTCGGCGACATGGCGCGCGGCTTCAACATGCTCGATCCGATCAAGACCACGATCATCACGCCCGGCCTCAATCTGGATGGACGCTTTGAGGAGACAGGCGTTCCTGCCTCCATTGTCACCAAATATCTGGCCGAACACGGCGTGGTGGTGGAGAAGACAGGCCTCTACAGCTTCTTCATCATGTTCACGATTGGCATCACCAAAGGTCGCTGGAACACCTTGTTGGCGGCGCTGCAGCAATTCAAGGACGACTACGACAAGAACCAGCCGGTGTGGCGCACCATGCCGGAATTCTGCGCCAAGCAGCCGCGCTATGAGCAGATGGGTTTGCGCGACCTGTGTCAGCATGTGCATTCGCTCTATGCCAAATACGACGTGGCGATCCTGTCCACCGACATGTATCTGAGCGACTATACGCCCGCCATGAAACCCAGCGACGCGTTTTCGCAGATTGCGCAACGAACCACGCAGCGCGTGCCGATCGATGACCTCGAAGGTCGCATCACAACGAGTCTGGTGACGCCCTATCCGCCGGGAATTCCGTTGCTGGTTCCCGGTGAAGTGTTCAATCGGAAGATTGTGGAATATCTGAAGTTCAATCGCGCCTTTGCGCGGGAATGTCCGGGCTTTGAAACAGATATTCATGGCCTGGTGCAGGAGGTCGGCGCCGATGGCGTGATGCACTACTTCGCCGATTGTGTGGCGGTGTGACCCTGGCGCTACCTGTCGTGTGAAACGGTTTCAACCGCTATAAGGGAAGCAATCTGACGTATGCCGAATCCCGTTCAATTCTGATGTCTGGAAATTCATGCCGTTGCATCTTGAGCCTGGACTTGTTATCGCGCTGATCGTCGCCTTTGGTATCGGCGCCCAATGGCTGTCGTGGTGGTTGAAACAGCCAGCCATCCTGATCCTGCTTTTGACGGGGCTTGTCGCAGGGCCGGTGTCGGGGTTTCTCGACCCGGACGCCCTGTTTGGAGACCTGCTCCTGCCGGCCGTTTCGCTCGGCGTTGCTGTCATCCTCTTTGAAGGCAGCCTGACGCTCAAATTCAGCGAAATCAAAGGGCATGGCCGAGTCGTGACGCGGCTGGTCACTATTGGCGCGCTGGTTTCGATGCTGGCGATTGCGAGCGCCGCCTGGGCGTTGGGGATATTCTCGTGGGAAGTCGCGCTGTTGTTTGGCGCGCTGGTTTCGGTGACGGGGCCGACGGTCATCGTCCCTATCCTGCGTTCCGTGCGCCCGAACCGAAGTCTTTCCAACATCTTGCGTTGGGAAGGCATTCTGATCGACCCGCTCGGCGCATTGAGCGCCGTTGTCATCTTTCAACTTGTGGCGCTGGGGCCAGAGCGCGCCAGCGACTTCCTGCTTGCCGGCAAGATGTTTCTGGTCGGCGGTGCCCTGGGCGCTGGGGCCGCCTATGGGCTTTCGCTGGCCCTGCGTCGCCATTTGCTGCCGGACTATCTGCACAATGTGATGACGTTGGCGAGCGTGCTTCTCACCTTCTCGCTTTCCAATCAGCTGGCGCATGAATCGGGTTTGCTTGCCGTGACGGTCATGGGCATCATGCTGGCGAACATGAAAGGCATCGATACGGAGGAAATCCTCAACTTCAAGGAGAGCCTCACGGTCCTGCTGACCTCCGTGCTGTTCATCGTTCTGGCCGCGCGCATTCCTCTCGAGGCCTTCCGGGTCGAATGGATCGCGACGGCCTTGCTTCTCGGCTTCATTCTGTTTGTCGCTCGCCCTCTTTCGGTTCTCGCCTCCACGCTTGGCTCCACGCTCCCCTGGTCCGAGCGGATCGTCTTGTCCTGGATCGCACCGCGCGGCATCGTCGCTGCAGCCGTTTCCGCTTTCTTTGCATTGCAGCTTCAACATTCCGGCATCAAGGGCGCCGAGGCGCTGGTGCCGCTCACCTTTTCGGTGATCGTCGTCACCGTTTTTCTTCAAGGACTGACGGCTCGACCATTTGCACGCTGGATGGGCGTTGCCGAACCTGAGGCAAGCGGCGTGTTGATTTTGGGAGGCAATCCCTTCGCTCATGCCGTCGCTCTCAGTCTCAAGAAACTGGATATCGATGTCATCCTTGCGGATACGTCATGGGAGCAGATCAGGCTTGCGCGCATGGCGGGAATTCGTACCTATTTCGGCACCGTCGTATCGGAAGACGCCGATCGGCGGCTCGATCTTGTCGGCATTGGCAATCTGCTGGCGCTGTCGCATCGGGCACCACTCAATTCATTGGCTTGCCTGCGCTACGCAGGTGAATTCGGTTCGGCAAATGTCTTCAACATTCGCGTCGCAGACACGGCTGAAAGGGCGACGACGCCAGCAGGTCGGATCCTTTTCAAGAAAGGCGTCACGCTGGAGAATCTGGAAGCGTTGATCGTCAAGGAAGGATATGAAATCCGCCAAACGCGACTGACGGAGGAGTTTGATTTTCAGGCTATGGCGGCTGTGCAAAGCGAACAGAGCGTTGCTCTGTACGCCGTATCGCCTGAAGCCGCAGTCTATCCATTTTCGGAGGACCGGACCTTTCGCGCAGGGCCGGGATGGCGGATTGCCTATCTGGATGTGGTCAGGGGCGAGGAAGAAGCAAAGCCGAAATCAACGGCGGAACGCGCGCGAGCCCATCTCAAAGACAGTCCTCAGCCCAAGCCCTTGCCGAATTGATAGGGAGTAGCGATGACATCCGGGACGCAGCCGCAGCGTGATCAGTCCGAGGCGATCGCTTTTCTTGCCGATCCGGCAACCTATGGCGGCGCGCGGGTCGAGCATGTTGAAACGCATGGGGCGCATGTCTTTCTGGCGGGCGAGGTGGCGCTGAAGATCAAGCGCGCGGTGCGCTACGATTACATGGATTTTTCGACGCTGGAAAAGCGTCACGCGATGCTTCAGCGAGAGCTGTATCTCAATCGTGCCGCCGCGCCGGAAATCTATCGCAACCTTGTGCCTATCACGCGCGAAAGCGACGGACATCTCGCGTTGGGCGGGGCAGGGGAGCCGGTGGAATGGGCCTTGCGGATGCAGCGTTTTCCGGCTGAGGCGGAGTTGTCAGCCGTGGCTGCGCGCGGGGCGCTGGACGATGGGCTGGCGGACGAACTGGGCCGGGTCATTGCGGCCTATCATGATTGCGCGGCGCGGCGGAGCGCTGACGGGGGCGAACTCATTGCGAGCATTCTTCGGGAACTGCGCGACGCCCTAGCAGGCATGGCCGGGTTGCTCGATGTGGAGCAAATCCGGACATTCGAGGCGGAGGCGGTCGGGCAGTTGAAATTGCTGACGCCTCTTCTGGCGGAGCGGACGAAGGCGGGCTGCGTGCGCCGCGTGCATGGCGATCTGCATCTTGGCAATTTCGTGTTGATCGGGGGGCGGCCCGTGCCTTTCGATGCGCTGGAATTCGACGAGCGTCTGGGCACTTGCGACGTGCTTTACGATCTGGCGTTTCTGCTGATGGACCTGTGTCACCGCGATCTGCGCCGCGCCGCCAATCTCGTTCTGGGGGCCTATCTCCTTGCGATGAACGGGACGCAGGATAGCGGCATGGCGGCGTTGCCTCTGTTCATGGCTGTGCGCGCCGCGATCCGCTCGATGGTTACCGTCCAGACCGGCCGTGCAAAGGGCGATCCCGCTGCGTCGCGAAGCGAGGCGCGCAAATATCTCGGCGATGCGCTGGATATGCTTGTCGCCCCTGCGCCACGGTTGATCGCCATCGGCGGACGGTCGGGTACTGGCAAGACGGTGCTTGCCCGCGCGCTGGCGCCGGAGATCGGCGGGCTTTGCGGTGCGGTGCATCTGCGCAGCGATCTGGAACGCAAGGCGATGGCGGGCGTTGCGCCTGAGACGCATTTGCCGCCCGAACACTATACGAAAGAGGCGAGCGACAAGGTCTATGCCCGGATGTTCGAGCGCGCCCGGGCGCTGCTGCGCGCCGGGGCGTCGGTGGTGCTGGACGCGGCCTTTCTCGATCCCGCCGAAAGGGCGGAAGCAAAGGCGCTGGCGGCGGAATTCTCGGTAGCTTTCGACGGGATATGGCTTGAGGCGGAACCGGATCGGCTTGTGGCGCGGGTGTCGGCGCGTCGGGGCGATGCTTCCGACGCCGACGCCACGGTCGTGCGCAAACAACTCGGGTTTGATGTGGGCCCGGTGGATTGGCGCTGCGTCGATGCTTCCGGCGCGTCCGATGCGACGCTCGCGAAGACGCGCGCCGCTCTGGGGCTGATGGACTAAGCAGCCCTATTTGCAGCGCAGATCGTCACACCCACCATCGCCCGGCGACAATCGCGAAATATTGGCGTACCGTCTCTTCTCGGACGAAGTTGAGATGGATCAATGCAAGGTATGGCCAGCAGGCCAGAATTCCCAAAATGGAAGACCTGTATTTCGAATTCACTGATCGTGCAGAAGCTGGCCGACAATTGGCGGAGAGAGTGGCGTCGATGGGGCTTGAGCGTCCCGTCGTCTATGCGTTGCCGCGCGGCGGTGTACCGGTCGCGCTGGAAATCGCACGCGCCTTGCAGGCCCCGCTCGATGTCGTCATGGTTCGCAAGATCGGCGCGCCGTCCCATCCGGAAGTGGCGCTTGGCGCCGTCGTCGGGGGCGTTTCGCCGCAAACCGTCATCAATGAAGACGTCAAGCGCGCCTCGGGCGCGGACGATGCCTATATCGAAAGCGAACGCGCGAGCGAGTTGAGGGAAATCGAGCGTCGTCAGGCGCTTTATCTGGGCGACCGGGGGCATGTCGATCCCCGAGGGCGCACGGCGATCGTCGTCGATGATGGTCTGGCGACCGGCGCGACCATGAAGGCCGCGTTGATCGCGATCCGGCGGCAGGGCGCAGCAAAAATTGTCATCGCAATTCCCGTGGCGCCGGAGCAGGCGCTTGAGGATATTGGCGAACAGGCCGACCTTGTGGTCTGCCTTCATCCGGCGAAACGATTTTATGGCGTCGGGGCGTTTTATGGCGACTTCCATCAGTTGACTGACGAAGAGACGATCGGACTTCTCCGCCAGGGCTGGAAGATCAAAGACAGCGCCGCGACCGACCGATCGACAAGACGGCAGGTGGTCGTGCCGCCGCTCGGTCTCATTGGTGATCTCAACGTGCCGGCGGAACCGCGCGGCATCGTTCTGTTTGCGCATGGCAGCGGATCGAGCCGGTTGAGCCCGCGCAACATGGCGGTCGCCGGAGAATTGAACGCCAAAGGCTTCGCCACATTGCTGCTCGATCTGCTGATGCCTGCCGAGGCGCATGACCGGCGCAATGTCTTCGACATTCCGCTGCTTGCCGAGCGCGTGGTCGAGGCGACGCTGTGGATCAGCGGCGAGCCCGATATCGCGGATCTGCCGTTGGGTCTTTTCGGTGCGAGTACCGGTGCGGGAGCGGCGCTGCTGGCGGCGGCTGAATTGCGCGACCGCGTGGCCGCCGTGGTGTCGCGCGGCGGTCGCCCGGATCTGGCGGGGCCGCGACTGCCCGGTGTCCATGCGCCGACGCTGTTGCTTGTCGGCGGCGACGATCATCAGGTGATCGAGCTGAACCGTAAGGCGCTGGCGGAAATGACCTGCGAAAAACTTCTGAAGATCATTCCGGGCGCAGGCCATCTGTTCGAGGAGCCGGGTACGCTGGAAGCCGTGATTGAACTGGCGGGCGCTTGGTTTCAGCATTATCTGACGCCGGTTGCCTATGCGCCTTCTCCCGCGCCGACGCCGACACGCGCGCCACGGACGAAGGTGGATATCATGCGCAGCGCCGCCGAGCCCTTGCCCGCGCTGGGCGATCCGGATTTCGCTGCCGCCTTCGACCGTTTCGGGGATGCCCGTGTCGTCCTGCTTGGCGAAGCCTCGCACGGGACATCGGAATTCTATCGCGCAAGGGCGGCGATCACGCGCCGGTTGATCGAACGTCACGGTTTCAGCATCGTCGCGGTCGAAGCGGACTGGCCGGACGCCGCCGCCATCGACCGCCATGTGCGTCAATTTCCGCATCAGCCGATGGAGACGGCGCCATTCACCCGCTTTCCCGCCTGGATGTGGCGCAACAAGGATGTCGACGATTTCGTCGCGTTTCTGCGCGACCACAATGCGCAAAGGTCGGCGGGCGACCGGGTCGGTTTTTACGGTCTCGATCTCTACAACATGACCGGTTCGATGGCGGCGGTTCTCGGCTATCTCGATCGCGTCGATCCCGAAGCTGCCGAAATCGCGCGTAGCCGCTATGCCTGTCTGGAGCCCTGGTCGCGCGAACCCGCTGCCTATGGGCGCGCGGCGCTCACACGCGGCTATGCGATGTGCGAAGCGCCGGTGACGCGCATCCTTGTCGATCTGCTCCGCAAGGAGCTTGATTATATTCCTCATGACGGAGAGAGCTTCTTCGACGCTACCCAGAATGCGCATCTGGTGGCTGATGCCGAGCGCTACTATCGGGCGATGTATTACGGGTCGCATGAATCATGGAATCTGCGCGACCAGCATATGTTCGACACGCTTCAGCGCATTCTCGACTGGGCGGGGCCGAACAAGAAGGCCATCGTCTGGGCGCATAATTCTCATATCGGCGATGCGCGTTTCACGGAAATGGGAACGGAGCGCGGCGAGTTGAACATCGGTCAGCTCTGCCGCCAGTCCTTTGGACGAGACGCTGCGCTGATTGGTTTCGGCACTCATGGTGGAACGGTTGCGGCCGCGTCGGACTGGGATGCGCCGATGGAGATCAAGACGGTGCGTCCGTCGCGTCCCGACAGCTATGAAGATCTTTGTCATCAGGTCGGGGAAGGGCGCTTCCTGCTCGATCTGCGTCCGGGGCAGGACGAGGAGCTTCGTCGCGCGCTCGCCGAGCCACGGCTGGAACGCTATATCGGCGTCATCTACAGGCCGGACACCGAGCGCTGGAGCCACTATTCATTTTCCAGCCTGCCGGATCAGTACGACGCCTTCGTGTGGTTCGACAAGACGAAGGCCGTGACCCCGCTGCCGTCGAAAGTCGTTGCCGGCGAGGATGAAACCTATCCGTTCGGCCTCTGAGGAAAACGCCCTCCTTTGTCCTGAAATTGCTGTTCCCGAGGTTGTCACTTGTCCGTTTGCGCATGGCACCGTTCGTGCGGGGAAAGCCTGAAAGAGCCATTGAACCGGGTCGAGTGACCGAATTCGGGACAGTGGGCGGCGCAAAATCCACGTCTTGTGAGGGATTTTGTCCGGATTTCGGCCGTATCGCAGGAGGCTTGATGAGGGCGAGTGAAGATCAGAGTGTGACGCCACGCGCCGCAGGCTCCCAGCTCGTGGCGCTCGACATGGTGCGGGCGCTGGCCGCTCTCGTCGTCTTCCTCGGCCATGTGCGCATCGTCTTTTTGTGCCGTGGGATGATCTGGTTGTCGGAGACCATCAGCTTGCGGCCAGGCTCTTTTATGCGGTGGCGCGATTTGGTCAGGAGGCCGTGCTCGTCTTCTTCGTGTTGAGCGGGTTCTTCGTTGGTGGTCAGGTGATCGCGCGGCTGGAAGCTGGGCGCTTCAGGCTCGGCGACTATGCCATCGACCGGGCGACGCGGCTTTTTCTGCCGCTCATTCCTGCCTGCGCGTTGACGGCGTTTGTCGGATTTTCGTTGACGGGAAATCTTGCCAATCTGCCGGCGCTTCTGGGCTCCGCCTTTGGCCTCAATGGTGTGTTCGTCGACACCAGTCTTTTCAATCCGCCGCTCTGGAGTATCGCCTTTGAAATCTGGTTTTACGTGGCGGCGGGCGCTGTCGCCTGCATCTTCAGCGGTCGGGCGCGCGCGGCGGCGCTCATCGCCTTCATCGCGATCGGCTATGTGTTCAGCATTCTCAATGCGAGTTTCCTGCTGTTCTGGGTCATCGGGGCATTTATCTACAAGTGCCGCGATGAATTGAACAAGCCCGTCTATTTCTGTTTCGGCCTTGCTCTCGCGATGGTAGCGGCGGCTCATTTCGAAACCTATCAAGCGGGGCCGGATGTGATGGCGCGTGATCGGGCCATTCACTGGCAGGCATTGGTCTGTGTCGGCTTTGGTTTGATGATTCCCTATCTCGGCAGCGGCGGCGTCAACCGGATGTTGCAGCCCTTCGCCAAAGTGGCGTCATTCATGGCGGCTTCGTCCTATTCGCTTTATGTCTTCCACTATCCGGTGCTGAAGGCGATGACGCTTTTCATTCCGCAGATCGAAAGTTTCGGCGTGGGGCCCGTCGTCGCCTTTGTCGCAATCAGCGTCGCAAGCTTCGCCGCCTGTCTCGGCTTCTGGGGGCTCTTTGAACGGCATACGGATGTCGTGCGTCGAAAGCTCAAGGCGCGGTCTGCGGCGGCTTCAGGGCGTCCTGTTCTTTTCCTGTCGATGTTATGGCGAAGGAAACAACCCGATCTGGATGCGATTTAATCAAACTGTGCTTCGCGCGATAACGCAGCCCTAAGAAGTTTGGCCCAGGATTCTTTATCTCAGGAGTTCGACCGGATGGTGTGCTTCATCCGGCGTTCATGAAGCTCTCAGAACGGGAGTTGAGGAAATGGGTTCGATTGCATGGAATATCGGGACGACATTCTGCCAGTTGTCCGACGTCTTGAACGCGAGTGGGTATTTTGGCCAGGCCTGCGTCCAGCCGAGGCAGTTCGGCTATATATTGGCGATCAGTTTCGTCGTCGTGCTCGCGCTGATCTGGCTATTCAAGCCAAAGCGCGTGGATGGGCCCTGACAGTGCGGGGGGCGGCAGGTTGACCTCGATTCTTCGACGGCGGCGCCATGTTCGGCACCGCCTTTCTTGCTTGGGTCGAACAGGCTCTGGTCTTGGAACTGCGCCCCGGCGACGTTGTGGTAATGGACAACTTGCCCAGCCACAAGGTCGCCGGTGTCCGCCAAGCCATCGAGGCCGCCGACGCCACGCTGCTCTACCTGCCGCCCTACAGTCCCGACTTCAACCCCATCGAAATGGCCTTCTCCAAGCTCAAGGCCATCCTCCGCAAGGCCGCACCCCGGACGATCACCGAACTGTGGCAGACAATCGGCAGCGCCCTCGACGCCTTCACCCCGGCCGAGTGCCAAAACTACTTCGCCGCCGCCTGCCTAGAGCAGGAGGTCAGCGAGTTTTGCGCGATGATGGGCGCTGTCGCCATGTTGCGTTTCACACCAGATGCCGCGACGGCGATAGAGCTGCGCGTCGCAATCATAGGT
>JBAQNC010000110.1:0-14267 GCA_049303435.1 Parvibaculum sp.
TGCCAGCTGTGTACAGGGCGGGATGCTCGAGCAACCACACGAGTTCTTGCAGTTTTGCCTCACCAATCGAGTTGACGCGAGCCTCCATTCGAGCCAGCGCGACCTCATAGGGCACCGGCTCGTCGGAGATATCCCACTCCACGGATGAGATTTCCTCAGTGGGGGACAGGGTGAGGGGAGACGCTTTAACCATGAGGTAACTCTAGCATGCGAAATTGAACGAACGGTGTAATCGTCTATGCGTAATCTGGGGATCGAAGTGAACGCTGTCAGCAATGTTTTCGTGGAAATTTCAGTTGTCCTCGGTCGTACCACGTTGCCGATCCATCAGCTGTTGAAGATGGGCCGCGGCGCCGTGATCGAACTCGGCGCCAATTCCGATGAAGACGTCTGGCTTCTCGCAAATAATGTCCCCATCGCTCGGGGAAAGATTATCGTCAACGGCGAAAAGATCGCAATTTCAATAACCTCCACGATGCATAAGTCGGCTTGAGCCGGGGGCTTTTCCGGGGCTTCTTAATCTTCGTGTGCATATTTCACATAAATATTTTGCTATTAAATAATAATTACGTTCAGATATTGAATTAATAGGCTGACTGGCCTATTTCTACGGAGAATAAGAAATTCCCGCCGGGAATCCCCGTTTTGTCAGGTGTCCAATGGTCCCGATTCTTCTCGATCTTGCCACGCTGAAGGTCGTGTTGATCGGCGAAGGAGAGGCGTTTTCCAAGCGCCTGACGCTGCTTGGCGAGGGCGGTGACGTCGATGTCTACACCAATGGCAAGCGCCCGTCGCCAGAGCGTCTCAAGGCCGCTCAGGTGGTCTTCGTAGCCGGTCTCGATGAGGAGGAAAGCATTGAAATTGCTGGTGTTGTCAGGGCTTCCGGCGGCCTTGTGAATGTCGAGGACGTGAAACCGCTTTGCGATTTTCACGTACCCTCCCTGGTTCGTCGCGGCGATCTCGTGCTCACCGTTTCGACCGGGGGCAAGTCGCCAGGCCTTGCGCGACGTCTGCGCCGCTATCTGGAGATCTTGTTCGGACCGGAATGGGCCGGACGGTTGGATGAACTGGCTCAAAAGCGCGACGACTGGCGCGGTCAGGATCTGGGAATGGCCGAAATCGGTCGCCGCTCGGATGAATATGTCGAGGAAAAGGGTTGGCTTTCATGACCGTCTTGAATCTCAAGGCCCACGATGGGCGCGCGGCGGTGATGGATTCGGCGACCATCATGTCCCCCCGCCTCGAATCACTGCGCGGCGCCTATGGCGATCTCAGCGGCGGTGATCTGCTTGAAGCCCTGATCAAGCGCGAGTTTCCGGGCAAAATCGCCGTTGTCTCGTCGTTTGGCGCGGAGTCCGCAGTCCTGTTGCACATGGTCGCCGAGGTCGATCCGACGACGCCGGTTATTTTCCTCAATACCGGCAAGCTCTTCGGCGAAACCCTACGCTATCGCGATCGTTTGCAGGAGCGCCTTGGCCTCACCGATCTACGCGCCGCCGCGCCGCATCCCGACGATCTGGCTGCCCGCGACCCCAATGGCGGCTTGTGGAGCAGCGATCCCGACGCCTGCTGCTTCGTGCGCAAGGTGCTGCCGCTGGAACGGGCTTTGGCGGGTTTTTCGGCTTCGATTACGGGCAGAAAACGCTTTCAAACCAATGCGCGCGCGGCCATGCACCCGATCGAGGAAGAGATCGTGCGGGGGCTGGGAACGCCCGTGTCCGGCGTGCCTCGCGGCACCCGTTTCAAGGTCAATCCGCTGGCGCATTGGGGCCAGGAAGAGCTTGAAGCCTATACCGAAAATCATCGTTTGCCGCGCCACCCTCTGGTCAAGGACGGCTACCTCTCGATCGGCTGCATGCCTTGCACGGAGCGGGTTCCCGAGGGTGGCAGCTACCGCGATGGCCGCTGGGTCGGGCGCGAAAAGGATGAGTGCGGCATTCATTTGCCGGTCAACACCGACGGCGACGGCATCTAAAGGGCGGTCGGGTAAAATTGCCGCTTGATGTGGGCCTGAGGGTTTGATACATCGGCGCGTCTTAAGGGCATGCGCGGTCGTGGCGGAATTGGTAGACGCGCAGCGTTGAGGTCGCTGTGGGGCAACCCGTGGAAGTTCGAGTCTTCTCGACCGCACCATGCACTTGAAACGAATATGGAAAGCCGGTTCTCCGTCTTGCTTAACAGCAGCGGAAACCGGCTTTTTCATTTTGTCGACCTCTTTTCAATTTGAATGGCCGACCCTGACGCTAGCCGTGGCTCTCTAAATCAAGCAAACTCGCAGACCATTGCCCTTGTCGGCATGTCTGGTCCGGGCTGCGTAGCGGAGTTTGAAGTTGAATATGCGATACATGAGCCGGTTCTTTTGTCCCTCCTTCATTCTTTTGGCCCTGGTGCTGATCTTGCCTGGCGCGGCGCAGGCCGGAAGCTGGCGTGAGGGCGCGCCGATGACCACCGCGCGCGCCAATGCCGGTGGTGTGCTTGTCGGCAGCGATCTCTATGTCATCGGCGGCAGCAGCACCTCCGGGCCGCGTTCATTGACCGAGGTCTATGACACGCTGGGCAATATCTGGCGTGCCGCGGCAGCGCTGCCCGTTGGGCTCGAGCAATTCGGGATCGCGACCGACGGCGAAAGGATATTCGTGGCCGGCGGTTTTGAAACGTCCGGGCCTGAAGGGTCGGCAGATTCCCAGAGCAATGCCTTGTGGATATTTGATCTGAAGAGCGGGGCCTGGACGTCGGGCCCGTCCATGCCATCTTCTCGTATCGGGCTTTCGCTCGCCTTTGCCGAGGGCAAGGTCTACGCCATCGGCGGGCGCGGAGCCAATGCCGCCCAGATTTATGTCTATGACGTCGCGAAGAAGTCCTGGAGCATCGCGAAGTTTTCCGACCCGGTCCCTCGCTATAGCGGTGCTTCCGTCGTGGTCGGCGATCTGATCTATCTGATCGGCGGCAATGACGGGCGTGGCGCCAGTTCGCGTGTGGATATTCTGGATTTGTCGCTCGGCGCGTTCCGCAGTGGCCCGGCCTTGCCTGCGCCTCGCGAAGGGCATGTCGCGGCTCTGGTCGATGGCCGGATTCATGTCAGCGGCGGTCAGAGCATTTCGCCGCCCAAATCCTATCCCGATCATTTTGCCCTCGATCTGAAGTCGAATAGTTGGCAAAAGGAAGCGCCGCTTCCCACCGCCCGTCATGGGTCGGTCGCAGCAGGCTCCAACGGCAAGTTCATTGTCGTCGGCGGCGCGCCCGGCGCGGGTGTCTATACAGTCTTCACGTCGTCGGACGTCGTGGATATCTATTCGAACAATTAAGAAGAAAAAGGCCTAAGGGGATGAGTTTCCAATCGCTTGATTTTGATCTTGGCGAAACCGCGGACATGATCCGTGACACGGTGAAGGCGTTTACCGCCGACAAGATTGCGCCGCGTGCGGCAGAAATCGATTCAACCAATCAGTTTCCGCGCGATCTCTGGCCTCAGCTTGGCGAACTCGGTTTGCTTGGCATGACTGTCGAGGAAGAATATGGCGGCTCGGGCCTAGGCTATCTAGAGCATGTCGTGGCTATGGAGGAGATCAGCCGTGGTTCCGCAAGCGTTGGTCTCTCCTACGGCGCGCATTCCAACCTCTGCGTCAACCAGTTGCGCCGCTGGGGCAATGAAGCGCAGAAGAACAAATATCTGCCCAAGCTGATTTCCGGCGAACATGTCGGCGCGCTGGCCATGTCGGAACCCGGCGCAGGGTCGGACGTCGTCTCCATGCGTCTCAAGGCCGAGAAGAAGGGTGATCGTTACGTTCTCAACGGCAACAAGATGTGGATCACCAATGGTCCCGATGCCGATACGTTGATCGTCTATGCCAAGACCGAGCCCGATGCCGGTCCCAAGGGCATCACGCCTTTCCTGATCGAAAAGGGGATGACGGGTTTCAGCCCCGCCCAGAAGCTCGACAAGCTCGGCATGCGTGGCTCGAACACCGCCGAACTTGTGTTTGTGGATTGCGAAGTGCCCGAGGAAAATGTGCTCGGCAAGGTCAACGAAGGCGTGCGCGTTCTCATGTCGGGCCTCGACTATGAGCGCGCCGTGCTTTCCGGCGGTCCCCTTGGCATCATGCTCGCCTGCATGGATGTGGTGTTGCCTTACGTTCATGAGCGCAAGCAGTTCGGCGAACCCATCGGCACGTTCCAGCTCATGCAGGGCAAGCTTGCCGACATGTATTCGACGATGAATGCCTGCCGCGCCTATGTCTATGCTGTGGCCAAGGCCTGCGACCGGGGGCAGACGACGCGCAAGGACGCCGCAGGCGCAATCCTCTATTCGGCGGAGAAGGCGACGTGGATGGCGCTTGAAGCGATCCAGACGCTCGGCGGCAATGGCTATATCAACGACTACGCCACGGGCCGTCTGTTGCGCGACGCCAAGCTCTATGAGATCGGGGCGGGGACAAGCGAAATCCGCCGCATGCTGATCGGTCGCGAGTTGTTCAACGAAACGAAATAGCGAGCCTTGCATATGACTGTTGATGCTGTCTTCGAAGTGAAGGACGGCGTGGCGACGGCGACGCTTCATGCCGCCGGTCCCTGGGACCCGTCGATGCAGCATGGCGGCGCGCCGTCCGCGCTCATCGCCTGGGTTGTCGAGGCTATCCCCACTGCTGCGCCGATGCAGGTCGCGCGGA
This sequence comes from Parvibaculum sp., assembly GCA_049303435.1. GTDB lineage: Bacteria > Pseudomonadota > Alphaproteobacteria > Parvibaculales > Parvibaculaceae > Parvibaculum. The sequence goes on from JBAQNC010000110.1 coordinate 4,668, forward strand.
TGACGATCGATCTTCTACGGCCCGTGCCGGTCGGTCCCTTGGCGATCCGGCATGAGGTCGTGCGCGAGGGGCGCAAGATTCAGCTTTGCTCCGTCAGTCTGTTTTCGGGCGACAAGGAAGTGACGCGCGCCAGCGTGTTGAAAATCCGCACCGGGGATTATCCCGAGCTTGAAGGCAAGGCCGAAACGCATGTGCCGTTTCCGGGTGTTGCGGAGTCAAAGCCTATCGCCGACACGGTTCGGCGCAGCAGCGGTTTCATCTCCGGGCTTGAGGTGCGCAATTCCAAAGGCGGCTTCGATCTGCAAGGTGTGCGTGGGGCGGGCGCCGTCTGGTTTCGTTCCGTGCGCCCGATCGTGGCGGGCGAGAGTAACTCACCCTTGATGCGCGCCGCCATGACGGCGGATTTTTCCAATGGCGTGTCGGCGATGGTGGGTGAAGGCTGGACTTTCCTCAACGGGGATTTGTCCGTCAATCTCGTTCGTATGCCTGTCGGTGAATGGATATTGCTCGATGCCGAAACATGGCTCGATCCTGCGGGCACCGGCATGGCGGCAGGCCGCCTTGCCGATGAGCGCGGATATTTCGGGCGATGCGCGCAAAGCCTCGTCGTCGAGAAGCGCTAGACCTATTTGACGATTTTCAGCAAGCGAAAGCCGAGCGGCGCAAGTCCTGTCATGTAGAATCCGAGCATGGCGGATATCGCGTATTGGACAGGCGCGCCTGAGAGATGCAGTGCAACGGCGCCCTTCGTCAGCGCGGCCCTGAATGCAAAGAGAACGACGATGCCGCCGACACCCATAGCAACGCGGACAAGCCAGTGCGGTAGCTGAGGCGCGTCTGGTGCAAGTCTGTGGTCCATATCCGCACCCGCGACCCAACCGAACAGCAGGGCGAGCAGCCCGACGATGGGGCCGGGATTCTCGCTATTGGGCCAGACGTAAAAGAGCCCTGCGCCTGTTGCAACGATGACGGCGAGATAGACGACACCCGGCAGATTGCGGATGGCGGTGAGCGATGGCGATTGCAGCCAGATGAAAAAGATCATGCCGACGACACCCAGCGCGAGGCCGGTCAGCACGTCGTCGAGGTCGTGTACGCCAAGGTAGATGCGGCTCATGCAGACGCCCGCCACGATGATGATGGCCGCCCCCCAGGCCCAGGGACGTTTGATTTCATAGGCGATCCACATCCACATGGCGAAGGCGACCTCGGCATGGCCGCTGGGACGGCCATAGGAATCGGCGGCGCGGGGATCGATTGAATATCTGATGTCGGGGCGCGGGTCTTGCCAGAAGTCTTTCAGCCAGCCGTTGAGAACGGCTGCGATGGCGATGAGGACGACGAGTCGCGAGGCCTTGGCGCGATCCCAGAGCCAATAGGTGAGCGGCAGGGCGATCAGAAAGAAGGTGCTGTAGCCGAGCCATGTGAAGGCATTGGCCACAATGGTCGCGCTGTCGCTGCGTAAAGGCAGCACCCAGTCCATGTCATGCAGAAAATTCACGTTCGTCTCCCCCAAGATGCGTTTTTTGGGCTAGTTTCTTCCCCGACCAGCCTGATTATATGCGCTCCACATTAGCCCGAGGATTTCCCATGTCCCAATCCAATTCCACGACCGATCCTGTTGTCATCGTCAGCGCGGCGCGTACCGCGATGGGCGGCTTTCAGGGCGACTTGTCCGGCATGAGCGGGCCGGAACTTGGCGCGGTTGCCGTGAAGGCTGCAACGGAACGGGCTGGGCTTTCGTCCACCGCGGTCGATGAAGTGCTGATGGGGTGCGTGCTCTCCGCCGGCGCAAAACAGGCGCCAGCGCGTCAGGCCGCGATCTATGCCGGTCTCGATGAAAACACCCCTTGCACCACGATCAACAAGATGTGCGGCTCGGGCATGAAGGCCGTGATGATGGGGCACGATGCGCTGCTCGCGGGCAACGGTGACGTCATCGTTGCTGGTGGCATGGAGAGCATGACCAATGCGCCCTATCTGCTGCCCAAGGCGCGCGGCGGGTTCCGTCTGGGGCATGGCGAGGTCAAGGACCATATGTTCCTTGATGGACTTGAGGATGCCTATGAAGGCCGCCTGATGGGCGCTTATGCCGAAGAGACGGCCAAGTCCTATCAGTTCTTCCGCGAGATGCAGGACGCCTATGCGATCGAGTCTCTGACGCGCGCAAAGAAGGCGAGCACCGATGGAAGCTTTGCTTCGGAAATTGTCCCCGTTGCGGTGAAGACGCGCAAGGGCGAGGTCGAAATCGTGACTGACGAACAGCCGGGCAAGGCCGACGTTTCAAAAATTCACACGCTGAAGCCCGCCTTCGCCACTGACGGTTCGGTGACGGCGGCCAACTCAAGTTCCATTTCGGACGGTGCAGCGGCGCTTGTCCTCATGCGGTTGAGCGAAGCGGAACGCCGTGGCGTCAAGCCGCTGGCCGCCATTTGCGGGCATGCCATGCACGCCCAGGCGCCCGCCTGGTTCTCGACCGCGCCTATCGGTGCGATGAACAAGCTTTTTGAGCGCGTCGGCTGGTCGAAGAACGATGTCGATGCCTATGAAATAAACGAAGCCTTCGCCGTCGTCGCCATGGCGGCGATGAAGGAACTTCAGCTCACGCATGAAAACGTCAACGTTTATGGCGGGGCCTGCGCGCTCGGTCATCCGATCGGCGCGTCGGGCGCGCGTATTCTCGTGACGCTGCTCAATGTGCTGAAGCGCAAGGGCGGCAAGCGCGGCGTCGCCTCGCTCTGCATCGGCGGCGGCGAAGCCACCGCCATGGCCGTGGAGTTGATGTAGCCAAAGCGGTTGTCACCGCGGGTAGATTTATTTTACCTCCCCCTCGCGGGGAGGTCGAAAAATTCGCTGCTGAATTTTTCGGGTGGGGGGCATTGCGTCAGCTCATCCACAGTCGTCTCATCTTGCACCGCCGCGCCCCCCACCCGGATCGCTGTGCTCTCTTACCTCCCCGCGAGGGGGAGGTAAGGTTCTGGATTGCCGCTTCGCTTGTAATGAAAGTTGATTTTCAGTTTTCCACACCTTGCGTCACCAGCCGCGTATGAACCGCGATGAGTTCCTCGCGGCTCACGCGCCCCTTCGGGTCATACCATGTGCAGATGCCCGTCAGCATGGCGAGGATCGCATAGGTGCTGACGCGGATATCGTCGGTCTTGAACTGTTTGGCTTTGACGCCTGCATGAAGAATATCGGCGAGGATATCTTCATAGTCTCGTCGCAGCGCAACGATGCGCTTGCGGTTTTTGGGCTCAAGGCTGCGCAACTCTGCGGAACCGATGAAGACCTCGCGTTTGCGCTCGATGTGATAGGTGAGGTGGAAGGCGGTGAAGGCCTTGAGTCTCTCCGTCGGGTCGGTGATCCCCTCAAGCTCGGCCGCCACGCGCTCGTGAAGTTTCAGCATGTGATTGTTGATGAGGTCGAAGAGCAGGGTCTGTTTGGTTGCTATGTGGTTGTAGAGCGAGCCCGGTTGCAGCCCGACCCTGGCGGCGAGTTCGCGCAGCGACATGGCCTCGAAACCTTTGGCATAGATGAGCTGAAGCCCCGCCTCATGAATGGCGGCGAGCGTCTTCGGTCCTGATGAGCCAGCGGTTCTGCTCACTTTATCCTCATATCAATCCGAAGAGACGGCGTCTTGCCAGCCTCAGGAAACGAACGTATGATCGTTTTTATAAAAAATCCAGCACAGGTTTTGAAATGGCTGTCCTCAAGACGAATGTGAATACGCGCGATGCCCGCTTCAAGGAGAATGCGGCGGCTATGGAGCGTCTTGTCCATGACCTGCAGGCGGAGCGGGCCGAGGCCGCCAAGGGCGGGGATCAGCGCTCGCGGGATCGGCATGTGGCGCGCGGCAAGCTGTTGCCACGAGATCGTGTCTATGGATTGATCGATCCCGGTTCGCCGTTTCTCGAACTGTCGCCGATGGCGGCCAACGGCATGTATGACGCGGCGATCAACGGGGCGGGGATTATTACCGGCATCGGTCGCGTGGCGGGGCAGGAAAGCGTCATCGTCTGCAATGACGCGACGATCAAGGGCGGCACCTATTATCCGGTCACCGTGAAGAAGCATCTGCGCGCGCAGGAAGTGGCGCTCGAAAACAATCTGCCGTGTTTCTATCTCGTCGATTCCGGCGGCGCGAACCTTCCCAATCAGGCGGAAATTTTCCCCGACCGCGAACATTTCGGGCGCATCTTCTTCAATCAGGCGCGCATGTCGTCCAGGGGCATTCCGCAGGTGGCCGTCGTCATGGGTTCCTGCACGGCGGGCGGTGCCTATGTGCCTGCCATGTCGGACGAAACGGTGATCGTGCGCAAGCAGGGGACGATCTTTCTCGGCGGTCCGCCGTTGGTGAAGGCTGCCACCGGCGAAATCGTCACCGCCGAAGACCTTGGCGGCGCGGATGTCCATTCGCGCAAATCAGGTGTGACCGATCACTACGCGATGGATGACACCCATGCGCTTGCCATTGCGCGCCAGATCGCGGGAACCCTCAACCGTCAGAAGAATGTGAATATCCCCCTGCGCGAGCCTCGCGAGCCGCTCTACGACATTGGCGAACTCGACGGCGTCGTGCCGCATTCGCTTTCTATCCAGTATGACGTGCGCGAGGTCATTGCGCGGCTGGTCGATGGTTCGGAGTTCGATGAGTTCAAGAAGCTCTATGGCACGACTGTTGTGACGGGCTTTGCCCATCTCCACGGCATGCCCATCGGTATCGTCGCAAACAACGGCATTCTCTTTTCGGAATCGGCGCTCAAGGTGGCGCATTTCGTGGAGCTGTGCTGCCAGCGTCATATCCCGCTGCTGTTCCTGCAGAATATCTCCGGCTTCATGGTGGGCCGTGAATATGAGACGGGCGGCATCGCCAAGGATGGCGCCAAGATGGTGACGGCGGTCGCCTGCGCCGACGTGCCCAAGATTACGTTGGTGATTGGTGGCTCCTATGGCGCGGGCAACTACGGCATGTGCGGTCGCGCCTATTCACCCCGGTTCTTGTTCACCTGGCCCAATGCGCGCATTTCCGTCATGGGCGGCGAACAGGCGGCGAGCGTTCTTGCGACCGTCAAGCGCGAAGGCATGGAAGCGCGCGGCGAGGCATGGAGCGCCGAGGAGGAAGAAGCCTTCAAGGACCCTGTGCGCCAGCGCTATGACGAAGAGGGGCATCCCTATTTTGCGACGGCGCGCCTCTGGGACGATGGCATCATCACGCCGTCGGAAACACGCCGCGTGCTGGCGCTCGCCTTTTCATCGACCTTGAATCGACCCGTACCGGATACACGCTTCGGCGTGTTCCGGATGTGAGGGGACGATGATGAGTTTGATCGCATTTTCTAAAAAGCCCTCCCCCCTTGAGGGGGAGGGTTGGGTGGGGGGGCTTCTTCGAGAGAATGGAGCCCGTGGCTTCACCCCTTCCCGTCGCGCTATGCGCGCCGACCTCCCCCCTCAAGGGGGAGGAATTGAGAAAAACGTCTCGCGGAGAACCAGCCTGTGATCAAATCTCTTCTCATTGCCAATCGCGGCGAGATCGCTGTGCGGATCATGCGCACGGCCCGCGATATGGGTATTCGCACCATCGCCGTTTACTCCGACGCCGACGCCAATGCATTGCATGTCCGTGAGGCGGATGACGCCGTGCATATCGGTCCGTCGCCCGCGAAGGAAAGCTATCTCGTTATCGACAAGATCATCGCGGCGGCAAAGCGCAGCGGCGCTGAAGCGATCCATCCGGGCTATGGATTTTTGTCGGAGAATGTCGCCTTCGCCGAAGCCTGCGAAGAGGCGGGGATTATCTTCGTCGGACCGCCTGCCTCCGCCATCAAGGCGATGGGGTTGAAGGACGCCGCCAAGCAGTTGATGGAAAAGGCAGGCGTGCCTGTTGTCCCCGGTTATCACGGGGAAAATCAGGATGGGGATTTCCTCGCAGCCGAAGCGGGCAAGATCGGCTATCCGGTTCTCATCAAGGCGGTCGCCGGAGGTGGAGGCAAGGGCATGCGCCGCGTTGACGATCCGGCGGAATTTGGGAAAGCCTTGGCGTCCGCCCAGCGCGAAGCGGGTTCGGCCTTTGGCGACGAGCGTGTGCTGGTCGAGAAATATGTTTCGCGCCCGCGCCATATCGAAATTCAGGTCTTTGCCGATGCGCATGGCGACGCGGTCTATCTCTATGAGCGCGATTGCTCCTTGCAGCGTCGTCACCAGAAGGTAATCGAGGAAGCGCCCGCACCGGACATGCCGCCTGAGATGCGCAAGGCCATGGGTGAGGCGGCAGTCGCAGCCGCAAAAGCCATCGGCTATCGGGGGGCGGGAACAATCGAGTTCATCGCGGATGCGTCGAAGGGGCTTCAGGCGGATGCCTTCTGGTTCATGGAGATGAATACGCGCCTGCAGGTCGAGCATCCTGTGACGGAGGCGATCACGGGCACCGATCTCGTCGAATGGCAATTGCGCGTTGCGGCGGGCGAGCCTTTGCCGCTCGTGCAGGAGGACATCCCGCTCGATGGTCATGCGGTTGAGGTGCGGCTCTATGCCGAAGACCCGGCGAAAAGTTTCTTTCCCTCGACGGGCACACTCACGCGTCTTCGCGCCATGGAGGGCGAGGATATCCGCACCGACATGGGCGTCGAGGAAGGCGATGAAGTCTCGATGTTCTATGATCCGATGATCGGCAAGATCATCGCGCACGCCGATACGCGCGACGTGGCGCTGGCGCGGCTGCGTCGATTTCTGTTGGGTATGGAAGTCGCCGGGCCGAAGACCAATCTTGCCTTCCTCGCCAATGTGCTGGGCCATGAGGCCTTTCAGAAAGCCGACATAGATACGGGCTTTATCGACACGCATCTTGACATGCTGGCGCCGAAGGTTCGCCTCAGCGCGGATGTCATTGGCGCTTTGCTGATCGGTCATGTGCTGACCCGCGCGCAAGCGTCGCGTGCGGCGCAGGCAAGGACAAGCGAACCCTGGTCGCCCTGGGCGGCAACGGATGAATGGGTGCTTGGCGGGCATCGTCGGGAAGTGATGAGTTTCATCTTCGAGGGCGAGGCGGTTTCGATCCCGGCCATTCCTCAGGGCGATGCGGCGCACTTCAGCTACGAAGGCAGGGATCATCTTGTCTCCGGTTCACTGAATGACGATGGGGATATTTCGGCGGTCGTTGATGGTATGCGTGTCTCGGCGGGGCTGGTTGTGGATGCGCGGGGCTATACGCTGGTTCACAATGGCGTGGCTTATGGTTTCACCGTGCCTGATCCATTAGATGTCGATGTGGCCGGGGATGGCGACGTCGGGTCGCTGAAAGCGCCCATGCCCGGCAAGGTTGTCCACGTATTGGCCGAAGTGGGCGCGAAGGTCGCAAAAGGCGCGCCGATCATCGTCATGGAAGCCATGAAAATGGAGCAGACACTTGCCGCGCCTGCCGATGTCGTCATAGCTTCTGTCAATGTGGCGGCGGGCGATCAGGTCGAGGCTGGCGCTGCGCTGGTTGTGTTTGAGGAAAAGGCGGACGGGTGACGCTCAATCTGATCAAGCTTTGTGTCGGGGCCGAAGATGTCGAGGATCTTCTGAACTGGCAGAAGTCACGGCATTCGACGAAAGTGACCTTCAAGGGCAAGCGCGTGCCTGTGCATGTGACGCGCATGGCGCCGACGCGTGCCGAGGAGCTGCTCGATGGCGGCTCGCTCTACTGGGTGATGAAGGGGCATATCCGCTGCCGCCAGAAGCTGCTCGCGATCGAACCCTTTGTCGATGGCGAAGGCATCAAACGCTGCAAGCTTGTCCTCGATCCCGAGGTTATCCTGACGCGACGGCGCGAGCGGCGGCCTTTTCAGGGCTGGCGCTATTTCGAGGGCAAGGACGCGCCGGCGGACGCCAAAACGGCGGATGAGGCCGACGACGATATGCCCGAGGAAATGCGGGCCGAACTCGAAGCCTTGGGGCTGCTTTAGCCGACTGGCATATTGTCGATGAGGCGCGTGCGGCCGATCTTGGCGGCGACGAGAATGCGTGCGTCGCCTTCCGCCCGGCCATTGGCGAAGCTTTCGAGCGATGCGGCGTGGCGCACTTCCAGATAATCCACATGATCGAAGCCGAGGGCGCGGATGCGATCAATGCCCTTCGTCGTGGCGTCATGGATCAATGCGCCTTTTGCGATCTCTTTTGCCGTCTCGCGCAGGATGACATTGAGCCCGCCCGCCGCCTTTCGCTCCTCGGGCGAGAGATAGACATTGCGCGACGACATGGCGAGCCCGTCCGCTTCACGCCGGATCGCGCCGCCGAGAATTTCCACGGGGATATTGAGATCGGCGACCATGCGACGGATGACCTGAAGCTGTTGCCAGTCCTTTTCGCCAAAGGCAGCGACATCGGGCAGCGCTTGCAGCAGGAGTTTGGCGACGACTGTCGCGACGCCTGAGAAATGCGTTGGTCGCGCCATGCCTTCAAGCGGTTCGGTGACGCCGGTAAGGTTTATCGTTGTCGAAAAGCCCTCCGGATACATTTCGTCGGCCGTGGGGGCGAAGATGAGATCGCCGCGCCCGGTGAGCTTTTCGGCATCGGCGGCTTCGGTGCGGGGATAGGCGACGAGGTCTTCATGCGGGGCGAATTGGGTGGGGTTCACAAAGATCGAGATAATGGCGCGGTCGGCGCGGGTCTTGACGAGATCGACCAGCGACAGGTGCCCCTCGTGAAGGGCGCCCATTGTGGGGACAAGCCCGACACTCAAACCCTGATTGCGCCAACTGGCGACGGCAGCGCGGAGGTCGACGATGCTGCGGGCGACGGGAATTTCGTAGGAGGTCGTGTCGAGGGGCATTGGCGCGGCTCGCTGGCGGGGAGGATAAATTCGGCGCGACCTTAGACGATCGGGGAGTTGGCCTCAACGGGTTGGAAAACGGTTGTCCGGCACCCCATATCAAAAGAATGAAAAACCGATGGATCAGCTTTTCTCTGGCTTGCCTTGTGACGACCGCGTTCACGGGCGGCGTTTATGCGCAGGAGTTCCCTTGGGAGCCCGCCAAGCCCTATGTCTATACGCCAAAGACCGTGCCGATGGGCGAGTTGCCGAAGGTGGAACAACCGACCCATCTCGTGCCGGGACACAAGAGTACGCGCGGCTTCGTCAGGCCCTATCGGACCGACGGGCCGGTCATGCCGCCTCTGGCGCCGGGCGAGAAATCCAGCGGATGGATACCGGGCCACACCGACGCCAATGGCGAATGGGTGCCCGGTCATCCTCAATAGGCCTGATCAGATCAGGCGGCCCTCGATTGCGTTACGATAGAGCATTTCATAGTCGCCGAGCGTCATGGGTAGCGGATTGCCGCCGGTCGAAGGGTCTTCGAGCGCCATGGGCGCGCCTTGCTCGATCATGTCGAGATCGACGCCGATGTCCTTCAGCGTGTTGGGAATGCCGACATCTTCGCGAAGCGCCAGCACCCAGTCGACGAAGCCGGTGAAGGTCGGGTCTGTAAGGCCCATATAGCGCGCGGCGGCGGCGAGGCGTTCTTCGATGACGTTGCGGTTATGCAGCAGGACATAGGGCATGACGACGGCATTGGTGAGGCCGTGATGTGTGCCGCGCAGCGAGGAGCAGGGGTGGCTCAT
>JBAQNC010000111.1:0-2426 GCA_049303435.1 Parvibaculum sp.
GCGCTGGCGAGCGCCTGACTGGTATAGCAGACGATGAATTGAAAAGCCGCTCAGAGATGAGCGGCTTTTTTGTTTGTGGGTTTGATGAAGATGGATTGCCCGATCAAGTCGGGCAATGACGTGTTTATTTGGTCCGGCTTTTTATTCTCCGTCATCGCCCGGCTTGACCGGGCGATCCAGCTTTCAGACTATCCATAAATGAAAGGCGGCTGGGTTTACATCATGGCGAATAGGCCACGCGGAACGCTTTATATCGGCGTAACGTCGGATATCGCCAAGCGCGCATGGGAACATCGCGAAGGCGTCGTTGATGGCTTCACCAAGCGCTATGAATTAAAGCGACTCGTCTATATGGAGCGGCATGAAGAAATTGCCGACGCCATCCAGCGCGAAAAACGGCTGAAGAAGTGGCCGCGCGAATGAAAAATTGATCTGATCCAGTCGGTCAATCCGGGTTGGGTTGATCTTTACGATACGTTGCAGTCGTGAAGATGGATTGCCCGGTCAAGCCGGGCAATGACGTGTTTTGTTTTTGAGACTCTCTGACTCATCGTCATGGCCGGACTTGATCCGGCCATCCACATCTGTGTAGAGGTCGGAGAAAGGCGTGGATACGCGGGTCAAGCCCGCGCATGACGAGAATGGAAGTTCCTACTCCGGCAGTTCCACGCCCGAGCCGCCCATTTCGGACGGGGCGTCCTTGAACTTCGGCAACCCGTCCTTGATGTGCAGAACGGTCTCGCCATAAAAGACGTGAAGCGCGGGCTCGAACTTCAATGTCGGGATGGTCGCGGCGTAGACATCGACCATGCCCATCGCGGGATGGTTCGTCATCAGATGCCCGCCGCATTTGGTGCAGTACTGGCGTTCGCTGTTCGGCGTCTTTGCATATGTGCCGATATGCTCCGCGCCAGACGTCACCTTCACCGCATCCGGCTTCCAGAGGCTGAAGGCGTTGACGGGACCCGCCGACCAGGAGCGGCAGCTATCGCAATGGCAATAGCCCATGCCTTCGGGCGAACCCGTAACCTCGAGCGCGACCGCGCCACAAAAACACTTTCCCTTGTGTGTCATATTCACTCTCCCTGCCTTTGATCTTTTCGATCATTTCTATCGAGGGATGGTGCCAGCAAGGCCGTCATCTGACAATGAAAACTGCGGGGCGACACCCGACCGCTGGATTGTCCGATCAATTGACCGACGCCGCGCCTTTGGCGCTCAGGTTGGCATCTGCTTTTGCGCCCACATGATCCGCTGCCGAAGTGCGCCTATTGCAACGTCTGTATGAAAGGGGGGATTCGCCTTGATGTTTGACCGGATAGAAGGTCGGGGAAGGATTTTGTCTGTATAGGGAATATAGAGACCACAGAAGAAAGACCCTCACCCAACCCTCTCCCAGAGGGAGAGGGCTTAAGGGTAGCATACACATCCCTCTCCCTCTGGGAGAGGGAGGAGCGCCCTTGGGCGCGGAGGGTGAGGGTCTTGCTTACTCAGCCGCACTGACGCCTGTGCCGATGGGGCACGAGACGCCGGTGCCGCCGAGGCCGCAATAACCTGCCGGGTTCTTGGCGAGATATTGCTGGTGGTAGTCTTCCGCAAAATAGAATTCGCCCGCCTCCTTGATCTCGGTGGTGATGGCCGACATGCCGCGCTTGGCGAGTTCTGTTCCATAAAGCTTCATCGAGGCTTGCGCCGCCTCGCATTGCGCCTCGGAGAAGACATAGATGCCGGAGCGATATTGCGTGCCGACATCATTGCCCTGCTGCATGCCTTGCGTGGGGTTATGGTTTTCCCAGAAGGTCTTGAGCAGCGTCTCGTAGGAGACTTCCTTCGGGTCATAGACGACGAGCACGACCTCGTTGTGGCCGGTGCGGCCTGTGCAGACCTCTTCATAGGTCGGGTTGGGCGTATAGCCCGCCGCATAACCGACCGCCGTGACGATGACGCCGGGCAGCGACCAGAACTTGCGCTCTGCGCCCCAGAAACAGCCAAGACCGAAGATCGCCTTTTCGGCCCCTGCCGGATAGGGCGCCTTGAGAAGCGCGCCGTTCACGAAATGCGTGCGCGCAGTCGGCAGCGGCGTATCGCGGCCCTTGAGCGCCTCTTCGGGGCTCGGCATTTCAGCCTTCTTGCGCAGATTGAACATGGGGGCTCTCCTCTGGGTTACTGGTGACAACATAAGCATTCCGGGGCGAACCTGCGAGCCTCGGCCCGCATAGCTCGAAAAAACTCACTTGCGCGTCGGCCCCGGCCTCCTTAAAAGCGTGAACATGGTTCACACTTTTGCCGAGAGTGGCGAATTCTCGCCCGCCGTCATCCAGAACAGGACACGCAAGATGCGCGAGATCCTGGGGGCTGCGCTCGATCTCGCCTGCGAAGGCGGTCTCGACAATCTGACGCTGCATGCGCTGGCCGCCCGCATGGAC
>JBAQNC010000112.1:0-1801 GCA_049303435.1 Parvibaculum sp.
CCCGTATAGCTTGCCGCCCTTGATTTCGCCGCCGAAGGGATCGACGGTCCATTGGTCGGCGTCGCCAACGGGCACGACGTCCGTGTGGCCCGCAAAGCAGAAATGGGGGGAGCCGCTGCCAAGCCGCGCGTAGAGATTGTCGACGTCCGGCGTATCGACGTCGGAGAAATGCATGCGCTCGCAGTTGAAGCCCAGAGGCGCGAGATAGCCCGCCAGCGTCGCCAGCGCGCCTTCGTCAAGCGGCGTGACGCTCGGGCAGCGGATCAGATCGACGGCAATGTCGAGAGGATCATATGGGGCTTCGGGCACGGTCATGTAACCCGTTTAGCCTAGCCCCAGAAGAGCGTCAATTGAAGCTGTCGGCGGGATTCCGGAGCCAGCGACAAATTCAGGTGTCATCCCGGGCTTGTCCCGGGATCCAGTGGCGGCAAGCACGGAGCAAGCGGCTCCTGGACCCCGGCACAAGGCCGGGGTGACAGCATCATTCCTAGTCTCTGAGCAATTCGTTGATGGCGGTCTTGGCGCGGGTCTGGGCGTCGACCGTCTTGACGATGACGCAGCAATAGAGGCTGGGGCTCGGCGAACCGTCGGGGCTGGGCTTGCCCGGCAGCGAGCCCGGCACGACGACCGAATAGGGCGGCACCTTGCCGATATGCACTTCGCCGGTCGCCCGGTCGATGATCTTGGTGGAGGCCGAGATGAAGACGCCCATCGAGAGCACCGCGCCCTCGCCGACGATGACGCCTTCGACGACTTCCGAACGCGCGCCGATGAAGCAATTGTCTTCGATGACGACGGGGTTGGCCTGCAGCGGCTCAAGCACGCCGCCGATGCCGACGCCGCCCGACAGGTGACAGTTCTTGCCGATCTGGGCGCAGGAGCCGACCGTGACCCATGTGTCGACCATCGTGCCTTCGTCCACATGAGCCCCGAGATTGACGAAGGAGGGCATCAGAACGACGTCTTTTGCGATATAGGTCGAACGACGGACGATGGCGCCCGGCACGGCGCGGAAACCGGCCTTGCGGAATTCCGCTTCGCCCCAGCCCTGGAACTTCGACGGCACCTTGTCCCACCAGCAGGTGTTCGCGCCCGGACCGCCGTCGATGAGGCCCATGTCGTTGAGGCGGAAGGAGAGGAGCACGGCCTTCTTCAGCCATTGGTTGACGAGCCATTCGTCCTTGAACTTCTCGGCGACGCGGAATTCGCCGCTGTCGAGGCCGAGGAGGGCGGCTTCCACCGCCTCGCGCACTTCGCCTTTGGTGCCCGTATTGATCGTGTCGCGCGCCTCGAAGGCGGCTTCGATGACGGACTTCAGCTGGGCGGTGCTCATGGGGCGGCTCCATTCGGGAGGTGGGGTGTTGATTGGGCCGCAAGATAGCGGGCGGGTCGCTCCTGTCAAACCTTGATGGATGCCTTTGAAATAACCCTTCGTCATGGCCGGGCTTGACCCGGCCATCCACGTCTTGACGACGGTGAATTGGGAAAAGACGTGGATACGCGGCCTCCTTTGATTAAAGGTGGGCCCGCGCATGACGTGTTTTAAACATGACGTGTTTTAAAAAGGGCGGAAAACGGGTCGGAAAATCAGGCCGCCGCGATCGCCATCTGGCTTTCGTCGCCGACGCGGATGACTTCCTCGCGGACGGGGCGGGGTTCGCCGAAGAGGTAGCCCTGCCCGAGTTCCACGTTCATGTCGAGAATGTTGACGACTTCGCGTTCGGTCTCGATCTTGTCGACGACGAGCTGGATGCCGTTGCGCTTCAGGACTTCCTTGATGTCATGGACATGGATGTCGCTG
>JBAQNC010000113.1:0-10186 GCA_049303435.1 Parvibaculum sp.
GGATTGAACCTGTGACCCCCTCGATGTCAACGAGGTGCTCTCCCGCTGAGCTACACGCCCATTGCCATGCGGAGGCCGAGGAAAATCCCGACCGGAGGAGGACCGTATAACGGGGTTGCGTCTTAAAGACAAGAAGAAGAAAGCAGGATCGACCCGAGTTTTCAACCGTTCAGGCAGGAGGGCCTCAGGCGGCCATCAGCCGATCGACTTCTGCTACAAGATCACGCAAATGGAAGGGCTTTGAAAGCACCTTGGCGTCCTTGGGGGCTTCAGCTTCGGGATTGAGCGCAACAGCGGCAAATCCGGTGATGAACATGATCTTCATCGTCGGGTCGATTTCCGCCCCGCGGCGCGCCAGTTCGATACCGTCCATTTCAGGCATCACGATATCTGTAAGCAAAATATCGAAAATATCGCCCTTCAGCCGGTTGTGAGCCTGCTCGCCGCTGCCGAATGATTCGACCTCATGACCGGCATTTTCGAGTGCTTTCGCCAGAAAGCGACGCATCGAGTCATCATCTTCAGCAAGTAGGATCCGCGCCATTTGTTTTGCCCGCCCAAAGAAAAGCCACCTATCCATTTCAGCGCGAGAAATCGGCTGAAATGCCCGCAGTCAAACTAGATTTAATAAGTAAACGGCCCGTAAAAGCAGAATCATCATTTTCAGTTCCATGATGACAACTATGGCACCCTTGCCACGCCACCCCTATCTATGACCCGACACCCCTGCCAGCATATCGCCCGGGGCGGATGAGCATGATAGACTTGTTAATGGTTCGGATCATTCAACCTGACCCCATCGCAAGACGCGACAATTCGGCGGAAACCACCCCTGATGGACCTCATCTCACGACATAAATCAAAGCTTGCGACGCGCGACGAGACCGCGCGGTCGGCTCCTGACGATGAGTTGGCGCTTTATGAGCGCCCTATCTCGGTTGAGCGGCCCATCCGCCAGAAGCTGCCATTTGTGTTTTCCTCACCCCACAGCGGGAGGGTCTATCCCGCCTCTTTCATCAAGGGCTCAAATCTGGATGCAACCACGCTGAGGCGCTCGGAAGACTGCTTCGTGGAAGAAATATTCGCAGGTGTCGTACAACTGGGGGCGCCGCTGATCCATGCACATTTCCCCCGTGCTTATCTCGATGCCAATCGCGAGCCCTATGAGCTTGACCCCGCAATGTTTGCAGATCCGCTGCCGCCGCACGTCAATACGCGCTCCCTGCGCGTGGCGGGCGGGCTTGGCACCATCGCCCGGGTCGTTGCAGACGCCACAGAAATCTATCGCGAACCGCTGGCCTATGCAGAGGCGGAGCGCCGCATCCGGCTTCTCTACATGCCTTTTCACGATACGCTTCGCGCTTTGCTGGAAGAAACCCACCGCGCATTTGGCGGCGCCTTGCTGATCGACTGCCATTCCATGCCTTCCATTGCCGGTCCCTCAGACGACGACATGGGCGCCAACCGCCCCGACATCATTCTGGGCGACCGCTATGGAACAGCCTGCGCCAGCGAAATTACACAGGAAGCCGAACGCATCCTGAAGAACCTCGGCTATAGCGCCACGCGCAACAACCCCTATGCCGGCGGCTTCAACACCGAACATTACGGTCGCCCGAATCGAGGGCTCCACGCCCTCCAGATCGAGATCAATCGTGGGCTCTACATGAATGAAACAAAGCTTCAGCGCGGCCCCGGCCTGAAGAAGCTGCGACAAGACATGTCGAAATTCGCTACAGAATTGGCAGAACTCGACATAGCAGGCCTGAGCAACAGCACACGCGGCGCGGCTTACTAACCAACCTAACCGACGGCCCTGCTTAACCATCTGATCAGACAGGCTTTTTGCCAAAAAAAAGGGGCCCCGGCGAACCGGGGCCCAAGTTTAGGGAGGAAACGCCCAAGAAGGGCTACGGCGTCAGGAGTAAACTCAACCGATGCCGCAATGCGAAATATACATTGCGGCGCACAAAAAACAAGTCGCATTTGAAAATAATTTGCTGAGGGCGCTCGGAAAAATACCTAAAAATGCGCCAAAATCGGGAAGATTCAGCAGCTTCAAGCTTTTAGGTGCAGCGCAGCGAAAAAGAGCCCGGCTCTTTCGTCACACTCTGCTACGAAAAGTGACAGCAAAGCTTCCTTAAGACCCCATCCGGCATAGTGACCGGGCATCGGCGTCAAATCGCACGATGAAGACGGGAATTAAGGAAGAGACATGTCGGCATTACGGCAAATTCGAGCAATTTTGAATTCAGACGGACGCGCGAACCGACGCCTTCTGGCTGCCTGCCTGACACTGATCCTGGGCTTGAGCCTCGCTATGCCGACGACCGCCTCGGCGGGAAGTGACGCCAAGGCCTCGACCTTGAACTGGTCCATCTGCGAGCGCGCCACCGTGTCGGCCGAAATGGCCCAACAATTACCGCGCGCCATGCTGTTTTCGGTCTCGATGGTTGAATCAGGCCGCTTCAACAAGACAACGCGCAAGACGCGCCCCTGGCCCTGGACCATTAACGCCGAGGGCCAATCCTATTATTTCAACAGCAAGAGCGAAGCTATCGCCGCAACCCGCCAATTGTTGGAACAGGGAATGCGAAGCATCGACGTCGGCTGCATGCAGATCAACCTGCGTTACCACCCCGATGCCTTCAAAAATCTCGAGGCCGCCTTTGACCCGGCGATCAATGTCGCCTACAGCGCGGAATTTCTCAAACGCCTCTATGCTCGCACAAACTCCTGGCCAGACGCCATCGCAGCCTATCACTCGCAATCAAAGACGCGCAGCCAACCCTATTTCGCTCGCGTTATCGACGTATGGACCGATCAGCATGCCCGAATCTCAAGACTTGCCCATGTCCTGAAAGAACAGACCAAGGCGCAAGTAACCGCGCAGCTTCGCCAGGCCCAAGAAGAAGACACTTCATTCGTCACCACAACACGCCCGGCGCCGAAAGTTCTGGCAACCGGAGACATCAGCAATGTACGCGAAGCGGCCGGCGGCGCGATTGGCCTGCGTCTCTCGATTACCGACAACGATTTTACTGCGGAAACCACCGCCGCCTATCGCCCCGCCCCCCGCGTACTGACCGACAGCGCATCGAATGTCGTCGCAGTGAAGGCCAAGCCAACCCTTCTCGCGGACGCTTCACCGGGCGCATAGTCGTTCAGGGGTTCCAGCCCTGAGGCACGACGAGCCTCAGCATTTGCGTTCCCTGTTCGATAAGAAGCGGCAAGCACCCGCTGTCATCCCCGTCAATTTCAACGCAGACATCTGCGTTCTCGCGTACCTCGATGCGTCGTGCGGACAAGACATCCACATCGGACAATCTCTCCACGCACCCCAACCCCAGAGCGATCAGATAACGCGCCAACGCAAGACGGTTGCCCTTGCGAAACAGGAAAAGCGTCAAGCCGGGCATGGATATGTCGCCACTTTTCGACAGCACATAGGGCCCGGCAAAATAGCGGCCATTGAGCACGACAACCCATTGCGCCTGTTTCTCGCGCCCGTCCACGACCAGACGAATATCTGCGCCCGGCCCGCGCCACCAGACCTTCAGCCCCGACCAGATGACGGCGCCTTTGCCGAAGCGTCGCTTGAGCGCCGGGTCTACGCCATGAATGACGGCACCATCAAACCCGATACCGATCATCAACAGAAAGACCTGACCATCGACGAGCCCCGTGCCGACAAGACGCGCAGGGCCTGCAAGAAGCATGTTGGCGACCTCGTCGCCACGCGGGCGCAAGCCAAGCTCGATGGCCAGAACATTGGCCGTGCCGAGCGGAATAATCCCGAGTGGCACGCTTTGACCTCGCAGGCCGCGCGCAACCTCGTTGATTGTGCCATCGCCACCCGCCGCAACAATGACATCCGCCTCCCCTTTGAGGGCAGCTCGTTTCGCAAGCCTGGTCGCGTCGCCTGGTCCGCTCGTCTCCTCGATTTCGACCAAAACGCCTGAACGCTCGAGCCGCGCCGTCACATCCTGTAAAAGACTTTTGTTTCGAGCACCCGCAGCAGGGTTGAGAATAATATGAACCGAATGACGCAATGCCACGAGGAGGCTCCCTCCATTGTCTTGAACCAGCCACTGTCGTGAAAATGTCATCAGACCGTCACGATAGTTTGACCACTCGCCGCTTATATGGCGACAGGAAGATCAGGTGCTACCGCTTATAGCGTCATTCGTTCCAAACAGCGAGCGGAGTAAACTGATCCGTTAACGTATGATCGTTGAGGCCATGACGATACTTCAGGACACGTTCTCGCAGTTCACATCTCCCTCGTCATCCGACACCAAATCCACGCCCGATCTGACGCCAAGGCCCGGTCTGGCCACCGAGACGGGCCTGAGCCCCACACCCCGTTCAGATGAAAATGGCATGCCGGTTTCATCAACCGAAGACACCCGCGTTCCCACAAAGCGTGACAAGGGGCGCTTCCGCTCGCGCCGGTCCTCGCTCGACGAACGCCTGATCGGTCCACGCCCCAAACATCGCAAGCAGCATCGCACCCTGTTCCTCTCCGACATTCATCTCGGCACACCGGGCTGCAAGGCGGAATTGCTGCTCGACTTCCTCCGCAACAACGACGCTGAAACCATTTATCTGGTTGGCGACATCATTGACGGATGGCGCCTGAAACGTTCGTGGTACTGGTCGGCGGGACATAATGCGGTGGTGCAGGAAATTCTGCGCAAGGCCCGCAAGGGCGCAAATGTGATCTATGTACCCGGCAATCACGACGAGGCGCTGCGCGACTATACCGGCCTCAATTTCGGCGGCGTGGACGTAATCGACGAGACCATTCACGTTGCCGCAGACGGCAGGCACTTCCTCGTCATTCACGGGGACCAGTTTGACGGTGTCGTCAAATACGCCAAATGGCTGGCGCATCTGGGCGACCGCGCCTATGAACTGGCGCTCTGGATGAACAACTGGCTGCATGACATTCGCCGCGCCCTGGGCCTGAGCTACTGGTCGCTTTCATCCTGGCTCAAGCACAAGGTCAAGAACGCGGTCGAATTCATTTCCAGCTATGAAGTGGCGCTGGCCCGTGAAGCCCGCGAACGCGACGTGGATGGCGTCATCTGCGGCCACATTCACCACGCCGAAATGCGCGATATTGATGGCGTGCTCTACTGCAATGACGGCGACTGGGTAGAAAGCTGCACGGCGCTCGCAGAAGACGATACCGGACAGTTCAGCATCATCACCTGGCGCCAGTTCTCATGGGAACGTGATGAATATGTGGCACCCGTGGAAATGGACCCCGATGACCTGATCGAAAGCGCGCCCGGCACGGCTGGCATATTGAGCGCCGCATGATCTTTGGACGCAAAACCTATCAGGTCGCAGATCCCGCATTGGGGCGCAGTGAACAACGCTTGCGCATCGTCATTGTCTCCGATGCAGCCGAGCCGCAGGTCAATGGCGTGGTGCGCACATTGGGTCAGCTCAAGAAGCAGCTGATCGAAATGGGCCATGAAGTCATCTCGATCACGCCCGATCAGTTCCGCACTGTACCGATGCCAAGCTACCCGGAGATCCGACTGGCGCTCTTTCCCGGACGTCGTCTTGCCCGCATGATCGAAATGGCAAATCCAAACGCCATCCACGTCGCGACCGAAGGTCCGCTGGGTCTTGCCGCCCGCCGCTATTGCCTGCGTCGCCGCCTTCCCTTCTCGACATCCTTCCACACAAGGTTCGGCGAGTACCTATATGCGCGAACAGGCTTTCCGCTGAAATGGTCTTACGCCTTCCTGCGCTGGTTCCACAGCCGCGCCTCGACCATCATGGTCGCGACGAAGTCACTTCAACAGGAACTGGAAGGCAGAGGCTTCGGCACGCCCTCCATCTGGTCGCGTGGCGTGGACATCGACCTCTTCCACCCCCGCCCGGAGCTGCAAGACGCGCACCCGGCGGGCCTCAAGCGCCCCGTCTATCTCTATGTCGGACGCGTGGCGGTCGAAAAAAACATCGAGGCCTTTCTCGATTGCGATCTGCCCGGCACGAAAATGGTGGTCGGCGAAGGCCCGCGCCTCGACTATCTGCAAAAGCGCCACCCCAAGGCCCATTTCGCGGGCGCTCTGTTTGGTGAGGAACTCGCCAAGGCCTACGCGGCTGCCGACTGCTTCGTCTTTCCAAGCAAGACAGACACATTCGGCCTCGTGCTGATCGAGGCGCTGGCATCCGGCACCCCTGTAGCGGCCTATCCTGTCCAGGGTCCTCTGGATGTGATCGGCAATGCGCCCGCGGGCGTTCTCGATGAAAATCTCGAGAAGGCCGCAAGGCAGGCCGTCAACATTCCCCGCGAAGTCGCTCGCGACTATGCGCTGGGCTTCACCTGGGAGGCCTGCACGCGACAATTCCTGAATAATCTGGCGCTGGAACCTGAGTCGACCGGGCATTCCTCCAACGAGCCGCCAGCTCCCATCCGATCCCCTTCCGCATCGATGGCGACGATGTGACGCGACCCGACGACAATTAAGGCTGATTAAGCCCGATTACCCCCGATCCCTGTTGCACAAAAGACCCCATTAACCCTCCGCAGGCCCACATATCGACAGGAAGTGGCCCGAGAAGCCCCGATAACCCAAGGCAAGGCTTGTCGGAAACCCTCTCCCCGATATATAAGGCCCGCAGATTTGGCCGCTTTCGCGCGTGATTTCCCGCGCTGCAGGCCCACATGACCCCGGCGGAAAATATGTCACTTCGTAATATTGCGATCATCGCCCATGTTGACCATGGGAAAACGACCCTCGTTGACCAGCTGCTACGCCAGTCTGGTACCTTCCGAGAAAACCAGCAAGTGGCGGAACGCGTCATGGACTCCAATGATCTGGAGCGTGAACGCGGCATTACCATTCTGGCCAAACCCACCAGCGTGGACTGGGTGGATGCAGAAGGCGTTCACACCCGCATCAATATCATCGACACGCCCGGCCATGCCGACTTTGGCGGCGAAGTGGAACGCATCCTCTCCATGGTGGACGGCGTGGTGCTTCTGGTGGACGCAGCCGAAGGTCCGATGCCCCAGACCAAGTTCGTGACCTCCAAGGCACTGGCTCTGGGTCTCAAGCCCATCGTACTGATCAACAAGGTGGACCGTCCCGATGGGCGTCCGGACGAAGTGCATATCGAAGTCTTCGACCTTTTTGCCGCTCTCGGCGCGACAGACGAACAGCTCGACTTCCCTGTCATCTTCTCCGCCGCCCGACAGGGTTGGGCCTGTGAAGACCTGAACGCACCCGACGCCAAGGACAATGGCCTGAAGGTTCTGTTCGACAAGATCGTCACGCATTTTGCCGAACCCACCGCAGCAACAGATGGCTCTGCGGAAGAACCCTTCGCGATGCTGGTCACAACCATTGAAAATGACCCCTATCTCGGTCGTATTCTGACCGGCAAGATCGAAAAGGGTGTGGCGCGCGTCAACACCGCCGTGCAGGTTCTGCGTAAGGGCGATGGCGTTGTCGAAAAAGGTCGTCTCAGCAAGGTGCTCGCCTATCGCGGCATTCAGCGCATCCCCGTGGAAGAAGCTGCTGCTGGCGACATCGTCGCCATTGCTGGTCTGACGCAAGGCACGGTTGCCGATACGATCTGCGACAGCTCGGTCACCGAGCCCCTGAAGGCTCTGCCCATCGATCCGCCGACGCTCTCGATCACTGTTTCGATCAATGACAGCCCGCTGGCAGGTCGCGAAGGCTCCAAGGTTCAGTCCCGCGTCATCCGTGACCGCCTATTGCGCGAAGCCGAAAGCAATGTCGCTATCCGCGTTTCCGATAGCGAATCCGGCGACGCCTTCGATGTGGCGGGCCGCGGCGAATTGCAGCTTGGCGTCCTCATCGAAACCATGCGCCGCGACGGCTTCGAACTCGGCATCTCGCGTCCGCGCGTGCTCTTCACCGAAGACGAAAACGGCAAGCGCCTTGAGCCCATCGAAGAGGCCACGATCGACGTGGACGATGAGTACTCCGGCGTCGTCATCGAAAAGATGGCGGCTCGTAAAGGCGAAATGGTCGATATGCGTCCGACAGGCGCTGGCAAGACCCGCATCATCTTCCATTGCCCTTCACGCGGCCTTATCGGCTATCACGGCGAGTTCCTGACCGATACGCGCGGCACTGGCGTCATGAACCGTATCTTCAAGGCCTATGAGCCCTATCGCGGCGAAATCGAAGGTCGTCGCAATGGCGTGCTGATCTCGACCGGCGACGGCGAAGCCGTACCCTACGGCCTGTGGTACATTGAGGAACGCGGCACGCTCTTCGTCTCCGCAGGCGAAAAGATCTATAAGGGCATGATCATCGGCGAAAACGCCCGTCCCGACGATCTTGAAGTGAACCCGATGCGCGCCAAGCAGTTGACGAACATTCGTACGACGTCAAAGGACGAAGCCGTGCGTCTGACGCCTCCGCGTCCGCTGACGCTGGAACAGGCTATCGCCTACATCGGCCCGGACGAACTCGTCGAAGTGACGCCCCAGTCGATCCGTCTGCGCAAGCGCTATCTCGACCCCAACGATCGCAAGAAATATGCGCGCGCCATGGCGATCTGACCTGTCGCAAATCTGAAATCTGGAATGGCCGCGCATGACGCGGCCATTTCTTTTCAGGCCCTGTTGTCTCGCAAGCTCCGCAATGCCAATCTCATCCCAAAGAAACAGGGAGAGAAACATGCCGTGGAATGAACAGTGGCTCGGACAGGTTACCGAAGAAATTATCGAACCTGATCTGCCGATCATCGATCCGCATCATCATCTGTGGGACTTTCCTGGCTCGCGCTATCTGCTGGACGAACTCGACGCCGACACGGACACTGGCCACAACATCCGCGCCACTGTCTTCGTCGAATGCACGGCCATGTACAAGGCCGACGGACCAGAACATCTGAAGCCCGTGGGCGAAACGGAATTCGTCAACGGCATCGCCGCCCAGTCGGCCAGCGGCCTCTATGGCGAAATGCGCGCCTGCAAGGGTATCGTCGGCTTTGCCGATCTAGCGCTTGGCAATGCGGTCGATGAGGTCCTCGAAGCCCATATCATGGCCGCGCCCGACCGCTTCCGCGGCATTCGCCACGCCACCGCCTTCGACGACAGCGACGATGTGCGTCCCTCCCATACCAACCCGCCCAAGGGCCTGATGGCGACGGCCAAGTTCCGTGAGGGTTTTGCGCGTCTCTCGACTTATGGGCTGAGCTTCGATGCCTGGCTCTTCCATCACCAGATTCCCGAACTCACATCACTCGCCCGCGCCTTCCCCGAAACCACGATCATCCTCGATCATTTCGGCGGACCGCTCGGCATCGGGCCGCATGAAGGTCGTCGCGCGGAGATTTTCGCCAAATGGATGCAAGACATTGTCGAGCTTTCCACTTGCGAAAATGTCGTCGCCAAGACCGGCGGCATCAACATGGCGATCAACGGTTTCGACTGGCACAAGCGCGACCTGCCGCCAACATCCGACGAGTTGGTGGCGGCCACACAAGACTATTATCTCCACACGATCGACGCTTTTGGACCGAACCGCTGCATGTTCGAAAGCAATTTCCCCGTCGACAAGCAATCCTGCTCCTACCCTGTACTCTGGAACGCCTTCAAGAAGATCGTCAAAGACTTCAGCGCCGGGGAAAAGGCGGACATGTTCCATGATACGGTGGCACGCATCTATCGGCTGGACTAGGAAGCGCGCCGCCGCCATGATGCGGCCATTTCAAAGCCCCGATGAAACGAGACTGCCATGCTGACGCCTGCCGAAATCGCCGAACTGACAAGCTTTGCCGGAACACTTGCCGATGCTGCGGCAAAGGTAACACTGCCCCATTTCCGCTCAGGCCTCAGCGTTGACAACAAGCGCGGCGAATTCACTTTCGATCCAGTGACGGCAGCGGATCGCGATGCGGAAGCCGCCATCCGCGAACTCATCGCGGAAGCATATCCGACCCACGGCATCTATGGGGAGGAACATGGCCGCACCCACGGCACGAGCGACTTATATTGGGTCATCGACCCCATTGACGGGACGCGTTCCTTCATTTCAGGCGTACCTCTCTGGGGCACGCTCATCGCGCTGAACGATGGCCAAAAGCCCGTCATCGGCATGATGGACCAGCCCTATACGGGCGAACGCTTCACCGGCCGACCAGGCCATTCCGAACTCGTTAACCGTCAGGGGCGCATTAAACT
>JBAQNC010000114.1:0-13761 GCA_049303435.1 Parvibaculum sp.
TTGAAAGCCTGAGCCTGCGGGCGCTGGCGCGCGATCTGGGCGTTTCGCACGCCGCACCGTCACGGCATTTCGCCGACAAGGCGCAGCTTCTGAGGTCCCTCGCCACGGAAGGCGACCGACAGTTCATCAACTATATTTTCGCGGCGGCAGAAGCGGCAGGCGACAATCCGCTGAAGCGTTATGCCGCCATGGGCAAGGCCTATATCCGTTTCAGTCTGGAATTCCCTGCCTATTACAAGACCATCTCGCATCCCGACGTGATGGCGCATGCCGATGAGGAACTGCTCGCCACGAGCGAGCGCCGCAAGGAAATCATTCACGACGCCGCGCGCGCGGCGCAGACGGCGGGCTGGCTTTCCGACGAGACAACCGAGGACGTGGTGATGTTTTCCATCGCCACGGTGCATGGCGTGGCCGGCGTGCTCACCGACCCGCTGCACGGCCTCAAACATGCGGGCCGCGACAACGACGAACTGATCGAAAATATGGTGCGGCTGATCATCGACCCCGCACATCCGCAAAAGAGTTTTCCTGGCAAGACCGGAAAGGCACGCAAATGATCGGCAAGATTTTAACGGCGCTTGGGCCCTGGGGGCCTGTGCTGTTCGGTTTCGGATTTCTCGCGCCGCTGATTGGGCAGATCATCGAACGCGCAGGCGCAACGCCGCCGCTGGGTCTGACGCCACTCATGGTCGGTCTTATCGTCGGGCCGCTGCTGGGGCTTTCGGCAAAACTTCGGGGGCGTTGGCTATGAGCACAGCGATGGAAGCGCTCGCAAAAGGCGAGCTAGACGACACCATCGAAGCCGCCCCCGGCCCGGATGGCCGCGAGCTTGCGCGGCAGGAACTGACGATTGCGCGCAAGTATATCGGGCCTTTTCCGGTGGTGATGGCCATTTGGGGGCTCGGCAATCTTGCCTGCTGGCTGTCGCTCTGGCCGCTGACCATGATGGGCATTCTGCCGCTATGGGCCGCCTTCCCCATCGCGACGCTCAATGTGATCCTCTGCTATCTGCCGAGCCACGAGGCGCAGCATTCGAACTATGCCAGGAGCGGCGCTCCCTTGCGCTGGCTCAACGAGTTGATCGGCTATGTCTCGACCATTCCGATGGTCCTGCCCTTCAAGCTAGCGCGCATGACGCATATGGAACATCATACGCATACGAACGATCCGCTGCTCGATCCCGATTATGGCGTCAAGGCCGACACGTGGTGGCAAGCCATTCTGGAAAACATCAAGCGTCGGCAACCGGGCCGCAACGACTCCTATGCCCAAACGCTGAAGCGACTGGGCGATGATCCTGTGGTCAAACGCACAGGGCTGGAAGCCGCCGTGCAGGTGCTCGCCTATTGGGCGATCCTCTCCGCGCTCGCCTGGAGCGGCTATGCGCTGGAGGCCGCGCTGATCTGGTGGCTGCCGCGCAATATCGGCGTCACCTATATTTCGCTCATGCTGAGCTGGGCGCCGCATTTTCCCAATCCGCAGAGAGGCCGCTATCGCAACACGCGCTATTTCAAGGCGCGGCTGGGCAATGTCGTCGCCATGGGGATGGAACATCACATCGTCCATCACCTGCATCCCGGCATCCCGCTCAACCGGAACGCGGCGGCTTTCCGTGAGATGCGGCCCATCCTCGAGCAAAGGGGCTGCCGCTTCGAGACGCTTTAAGCCCGCCCTCAAGGGGGAGGGCATCGCCGAAAAAATTATCCACAGATGCTTGACGATCAGAGAGAACCAAACTAGAACAAGTACATTAGTTTATGGTTTGTTCCATATCTGGGGCCAAAAAGCATGCTGACGAAAAAACAACACGAACTCCTGATGTTCATCAACGAGCGGATCAAGGAGGGCGGCGTTTCGCCGAGTTTCGACGAAATGAAGGAAGCGCTGGATTTGCGCTCCAAGTCAGGCATTCACAGGCTCATCACGGCGCTCGAGGAACGCGGCTTTATCCGCCGCCTGCCCCATCGGGCCCGTGCGCTGGAAATCCTCAAACTCCCGGAATCGGCCTCGCCGAGCCTTGCGCGCAGCACGGGCTTCTCGCCCAGCGTGATCGAAGGCAGCCGCGGCAAGGCGCTGAGCCGCGATCTTCAGCCTGCGCATCAATCGGCAGACACCATGACGCTTTCCGTCATGGGCCGGATTGCAGCCGGTACGCCCATCGAGGCGCTACAGGAAGAAAGCCATCAGGTCAGCGTTCCCCTCGCCATGCTCGGCAAGGGCGAACATTATGCGCTGGAGGTCAAGGGCGATTCGATGATCGACGCTGGCATCCTCGACGGCGATACGGTGCTGATCCAGCGCTGCGACGACGCCACAAGCGGCGATATCGTGGTGGCGCTTGTCGACAACAACGAAGCAACGCTCAAGCGGCTGCGCAAGAAAGGCGCGAGCATTGCGCTGGAAGCGGCGAACCCGGCCTATGAGACGCGTATCTTCGGACCGGACCGCGTCAAGGTGCAGGGCAAGCTCGTCGGGCTGATGCGACGCTACTGAGCCGCTGGCCGCTTGAGATGAAGGCTGCTCGAAGCTGCTAGCCGCTTAAATGCCGCTGGCCACTGGAGAGCCACTATTAGTCTTGGGCCGCCAGCCGCTCTAGAGGCGTTATGATTTTTTCTTTTTCCTGATGAATTGAACCCAGGGGCGGTTGCCGCTTTGCTGCCGGACGGTTTGGCGGCGCCATTTGCCATCTGCGTCGCGCGTCAAGGTCGTGGCACCCTCGCGCCAGAGATCAAAATAATCGACAATCACTGACGCCTTGCATGCTTTGCGAAGGCGGTACGGCATGCCGAAGCGTGCGACGATGATGTCGGCATTTGCGCAATCATCGCGCAAGGCGTCGAGCGTCGCTGGCATGGCGATGACAGGTTTACCCGGTTCGCGCCAGACGCACCCCAAGGCGTCGCATTTTTTCATGTCGGCATTCGTTGCCTCTTTTGGCGCGCGCGCATCGCCATCGTGACGCAACCATGTCTCTGCGGCATAGGCGGGACGCGCTGCGGACAGAACAAGTAGTCCGTCGTCTCCACGCATGGCGACCAGCTTTCCATCGCGATTGATCAGAATATCCGGGCGCGGCCCCTGCCCCCAGAGCAGAAGGCCAAGCAGGATGGGCACGAGTCCGAAATAGCGCCAGCGCCTGCGCCACAAGGCAAGCCACAAGCCGCCGAGCGTGACAGACACGAGGGCGGATGTCGGCGCGGCGGCAACGAGACGATCCGAACCTTCCCAAGAAGCGACGTAGTGCGCGATGCCGAGCATGGCGTCGATGCCCTGCCCCATGATCCAGAGCGGGATGTGATCGAGCCCGAAAGGCATGAGCAGCAGCGAGATCAGCGCTGCGGGCATGATGATGAGGCTGACGAGCGGCATGGCCCCGAGGTTGCCCGCCATGCTGTAGGGCGCGATGCGGTCGAAATGAAAGGCGGCGAAGGCGCCGGTGGCGACGCCTGCAACGGTGGTCGTCAATGCGATGCCTGCAATATAGCGGGCAACAAGAAAGATCGGCGCAAGCGCGGGAAAGACAGGTGGTTTGCGATCGGCCGCAAGGAACCGCTGCATGATGGGAGCTTCATAAAAGGCGATGAGGGCGACCACGGCGGCAAAGGACATGTGGAAGCTCGCGCTCAGGAAACTCTCGGGCTGCCAGAGGAGGACGAAGAGCGCGGCCAGCGCGACATTCCGCATGCTGATGGCGGGGCGGTCGAGCAGGATCGCGACGAACATGAGGCTGATCATGACCCAGGCGCGCTGGGTGGCGATCCCCGCTCCGGAAATCATCAGATAGATCGAGGCACCAACGAGGGCGACGGCAGCGGCCCATTTCTTGATCGGGTGATTGAGCGCCAGGACCGGAACAAGAGCCAGCCCTGCGCGCACCAGCCAGAACAATGACCCGGCGAAGAGAACCATGTGCAGGCCGGAGATGGAAAGCACATGGGAGAGACCGGCGCGGCGCAGATCGTTGACGGCGCTCTCGGAAATGGCGCGTTTTTCGCCGGTGATGAGGGCGGCGGCGACAGCGCCTGCGGGGCCCTCGATCTCGGCCTGCACACGGTCGGTGATGCGGGCGCGCAGATGCGCCAGCCAGGCCGCCATGCCCCCGCCTCTCGATGAAATGATTTCCGGCGCGGTATAGGCAAAGCCCGTGCCGCCGATACGCTCGAACCAGACCTTGCGGGCATAATCAAAGCCACCGGGCTCGACGGGTTCGGGCGGTGGTAGCAGACGGGCGCGCAGACGCACGGTCTGCCCCGGTTCGATATCGACGCCCTTGATCTTGATCGAAAGGCGGATGCGAGCGGGCATGGCATCGACACCGAGGCGCTGCATGACGAGCGGCGCCATGACGACGCTCAATGCGCCCTTGCCGGTTGTCTCCGACTGGATGACACGGCTCGTCATCTCGCCGCTCCAGGGCTTTGAGAGAACAGGCGCTGCGACCAGTGCGGTGCGGGTCGTGGCGACGGCAAGGCCGAGCGCCAGACAGAAAAGCGCCGTCACGACAATCGTCAGGCTACCGCCGGACTGGCGTCGAAGCAGAAAGAGCGCGCCCAGAGCGGCGGCTAGAAGCGACCACACGAGCCAGAGCGAGGGCTCAAACGACAGGCTGAAATAGAGCGCAATGCCGACGCCGACCAGCACGGGCGACCACAGGAACCACCGGTCGGATTCGGCCATGAAGCAATGGATGACGCGACCGAACACCGATTGCGCAAAGCGCCAAAGCGCCTGCGCGCCTGAGGCAAACGGAGCCCGACGGGGCGGATTGGCGCTGTTTTCGCGTTGAGTGCTCAAAAGGGCTCCAAAACTTCCAATTTTTCGCCATCTAGCCCCTGAACCCGGGCGCAAAAACATGCAGAAGACCGCCCTACGGGCTTACGCTGCGTTGCCGCAATGTGCTAGAAACACAGGCCCCGACGCGACCCGGGGTCAAGCCTCGGCGCCTCCCGGCTGACCGGGTCAAAGCTTGCCAATAAAAACTCTAATTGCCTATCAGTTTGGGCCCTTCCCAGCGCCCCTTGCTTGGCCGGAATGTGGCCGGATACCCGGAGATCATGGCGGAAAACAAACAGATCGTTACGCGCTTTGCGCCCTCGCCCACGGGCTACCTGCATATTGGCGGCGGCCGGACGGCGCTGTTCAGCTGGCTCTATGCGCGTCGCCATAATGGCAAGTTCCTGCTGCGTATCGAAGACACCGACCGCGAGCGCTCGACGGATGCGGCGATCGAGGCGATTTTCGACGGGCTGCGCTGGCTCGGTCTGACATGGGACGGCGACGTCACCTATCAGTTTGCGCAGCAGGCGCGGCACAAGGAAGTCGCCGAGCAATTGCTTGCTGCTGGCCATGCCTATCACTGCTACGCCAGTCAGGAAGAACTGGAAGAGATGCGCGCCAAGGCGAAAGCCGAAGGCCGACCGATGAAATATGACGGGCGCTGGCGTGACCGGCCTGCTTCCGACGCGCCGCTCGGCGTGCTGCCCGTGATCCGCTTCCGCTCGCCCGACGAAGGCGAGACGGTGGTACGCGACCATGTGATGGGCAATGTGCATGTCGATAATGCGCAGCTCGACGATCTGATCATCGTGCGCAGCGACGGAACCCCGACCTATAATCTTTCCGTGGTCGTGGACGACCACGATATGGGCGTGACCCATATCATTCGCGGCGACGACCATCTGACCAATGCGGCCCGCCAGAGCCAGATCTACAAGGCGCTCGGCTGGGACGTACCGGAATTTGCCCATGTGCCGCTGATCCACGGACCGGATGGCGCAAAGCTTTCCAAGCGCCACGGCGCGCTGGGCATCGAAACCTATCGCGACATGGGCTATCTGCCCGAAGCCATGCGCAACTATCTGGCGCGGCTGGGCTGGAGCCACGGCGACGACGAAATCTTCTCGACCGAACAGGCGATGGAATGGTTTGGCCTCGACAGCATAGGGCGCTCGCCGTCGCGGTTCGACTTCGTCAAGCTCGAGAGCCTGAACGGGCATTACATTCGTGAGGCTGACGATACGCGTCTGGCCGACGACACGATCGAGCTGATGACGCGCATCAGCGACTGGGACGTGGATGAAGCCTTCCGCGCGAAATTCATCGCCGCCATGCCAGGCATCAAGGAACGCGCAAAGACGCTGATCGAAGTGGCGACTGGCGCCGACTTCCTGCACGTCCAACGTCCGCTGCCGCTTGACGAAAAGGCGGCAAAGATTCTCGATGCCGGCGCCAAATTTCTGCTGGCGCGTCTGCTGCTTCGTCTTGAGCATCGTAATGACTGGACAGCCTCGAGCATCGAAGAGGAAGTGCGCGCCTTTGCGGAAGAGGAAGGCGTGAAGCTTGGCAAGATCGCGCAGCCGCTGCGCGCCGCCGCGACGGGGACGACCGTCTCACCTCCTATTTTCGATGTGCTGGCGATACTCGGGCGCGATGAAGCGCTGGAGCGGATCAGGGATCATGTGAATTGAGCATCATGCGTGTCGCGCAAAAGCGTGGTCGCAGACTATAGTGTTAATCAATAAGACCGTCGGGCGATGCTTCAGTCCGGCGCACCATAGACGAGAGGACAGCTAGGCATGACAAAAGTTGGAACCAAGGGAGGCGCCAAGGGCTCCTCGACGCTCGCACTGGACGGCAAGAACTACGAGTTGCCCGTCTATGGCGGATCAATCGGCCCCAATGTTGTGGACGTCTCGAAGCTCTATGGGCAGACGGGCCATTTCACATATGACCCCGGCTTTACCTCGACGGCGAGTTGCGAAAGCCAGATCACCTATATCGACGGTGACGAAGGCGTGCTGCTTTATCGCGGCTATCCGATCGAGCAGATCGCGGAACGCGGCAACTTCCTGGAAACCTGCTATCTGCTGCTGAACGGCGAATTGCCCAAGGCCGCCGACTTCAAGGAATTCGACCGCGCCATCACGAACCACACGATGGTTCACGAGCAGATGCAGTTCTTCCTGCGCGGCTTCCGTCGCGACGCACATCCGATGGCCATCATGTGCGGCATGGTCGGCGCGCTGTCGGCCTTCTATCATGACAGCACGGATATCAACGATCCGGTGCAGCGCATGATCGCCAGCCGTCGTCTGATCGCCAAGATCCCGACGCTTTCGGCCATGGCCTATAAATACTCGGTCGGCCAGCCGGTCGTCTATCCGCGCAACGATCTGGGCTACGCCGAAAACTTCCTGCATATGTGCTTCTCGGTTCCGGCCGAACAGTACAAGGTCGATCCGATCCTCGCCCGCGCGATGGACCGCATCTTCATCCTGCATGCCGATCACGAACAGAACGCCTCGACATCGACGGTGCGTCTGGCCGGTTCGTCGGGCGCCAACCCGTTTGCCTGCATCGCAGCCGGCATCGCCTGCCTCTGGGGGCCTGCGCATGGCGGCGCCAATGAAGCAGCGCTCGAAATGCTCGCCGAAATCGGTTCGGTAGACCGTATCCCGGAATATATCGCCAAGGCCAAGGACAAGAACGATCCGTTCCGCCTGATGGGCTTTGGTCATCGGGTTTACAAGAACTACGACCCGCGCGCCCGTGTGATGCAGCAGACCTGCCATGAAGTGCTCAAAGTCATGGGCATCAAGGACGATCCGCTGCTGGACGTCGCCATGGAACTGGAACGCATCGCGCTGTCGGACGAGTATTTCATCGAGAAGAAGCTCTATCCGAATATCGACTTCTATTCGGGCATCACGCTGAAGGCGATGGGCTTCCCGACAACGATGTTCACGGTTCTCTTCGCGCTCGCCCGCACCGTCGGCTGGGTCGCGCAGTGGAACGAAATGATCACGGATCCAGATCAGCGTATCGGTCGTCCGCGTCAGCTCTACACAGGCGCCCCGCGTCGCGATTATGTGGCGGTGGACAAGCGGAATTAATTTCTTTCGCTGGTCGTGGAATTGAAAGAGGCGCTCCTGCGGGGGCGCCTCTTTTGTCTTGAGGGAAAGAAAGTCCCTCACCCACCCCTCTCCCAGAGGGAGAGGGCTAAAGCATTTCAAGCACGGCGCGGGCGGCGAGGAGGCTGGGGCGTGGGCCGCCAACGCCCATGATCTTGCGGAGATCCTGAAGATCGGCCAATGCCCTGATGCGCTCCGGCGTGTCGTGCAGCAAGGGCGCCAGAGCGGCGGCAAGATTGGGGACCGTAGCATCGAATTGCAGGAACTCGCGCACGGACGGACGGTCGAGGATCAAATTGACAACGACGACGGAGGGCACCTTCAGGAGACGCGAGACCACATAGGCGGCGATCATGTCGATCTTGTAGGCGATGACCATCGGCACGCCAGCAAGACCAAGCTCCAGCGACACCGTGCCGGAGGCGGCGAGTGCGGCGGTGGCGGCGGCAAAGGCAGCGCGCTTGTCAGCCTCGCCTTCGACGAGAATGACGGGAACGGACCATTTACCGACTGCCTCTTCCACCAGGTGACGGACGTGGGGCACCGTGGGCACGACAATGCGCATGCGCGGATTTTCCGCCACCATACATGCGGCGGTCTCTCCGAAGAGAGACACCAGGCGCTTCACCTCATTGGTGCGGCTGCCGGGCAGAACGAGAAGCACTGGCGCATCGTCGGGGATCTGGTGAAGCGTGCGGAAGCGAGCGCCCTCGCCTTCCTTCGGGATGCGCTCTATGGCGGGATGGCCGACATAGACGCAGTCGAGATGGGCTTCGGCGCGGAAAAAATCCGGCTCGAAGGGAAGCAGCGCGAGCACGCGATGGATATATTTCGCCATGGCGCGGGCGCGACCGCGACGCCATGCCCAGACGCTGGGCGAGACATAGTTGGCGATCCTGATGCCCGGAGCGCGTTTGGCGACACGCTTGGCCACCATATGGGTGAAGTCCGGGCTGTCGATAATGACGAGCACGTCGGGCTTTTCAGCGATGGCGAAGGCGGCGGTCTCACGCACACGACGAAGGATGAGCGGCAAGCGCGGAATGACTTCGCGCGGGCCCATGACCGAGGTGTCGGACATGGGGAAGATAGAAGAGAGGCCGTGACCGATCATGTTGGGGCCGCCGACGCCGCTGATGCGGATATTGCCGCCGGTTTCGCTGATGAGCGCTTCCATCAGCTCGCCGCCCAGCGCATCGCCCGAGGGCTCACCTGCAACGAGCATGATGTGCGGCATGCGCACCGCGATCTCGTTGGTCATGCTTGCGCCTCCACGCGCGAAGGTGGAAAGGCGACGACGAATAGACCGAGCTTGTTTGCCAGCGCCGCAAGCTCTTCACGGTCTGCGATGATCGCCCCGCCCGCTTCGATGGCAATGCCCGCAAGACCTGCGGCGGCGGCGCGCTCTACAGTGCGACTTCCAATTGTGGGAAGATCGACGCGGCGATCCTGAGCGGGCTTGGGCAGCTTTACCAGAACACCGGACCGGCCAGCGGCATCATGGGGATGTTCGGCTGCAACGCTTGCGAGCATGGCGTCGGTGCCTTTGACATCTTCAAGAGCAATGACCTCACCATCACGAACGACAGCGCCCTGCCCGATATCCTGAGCGCCCAGTGCGAGGGCCGCGCGAATGCCGATATCGATATCGGATTCATGAGCGGCATCGGGGGCAAGCCGCGTCACCAGTCCCTCGGAAGCCAGGAGCGAGGTCAGAATGGATTCGGCGGGAACAATCTTGAGGCCATTTTTCTCAAGGAACTCGACAACTCCACGCAGGAGCGCGTCATCGCCAGTCTTGAGACGCCTGATGAAGCCTGGCAACATGAGCAGCCCTTGAAAGTCAGGCATGATGTCGCGCAGGCGCGGTCGGGTCATCGGACCGATGAAGACGATATCCTCGCATCCGGCTTCCTTGAAGAGTCGCAGGAAGCGTCCCATCGCGCCGACACGTATCCAGTCATGCGGCCATGTTTCGATGGAGGGCCCTGCCGCCCCCTTGATGCCCACGATGAAAACCTCGCGTCCTTGGGCGCGCGCGGCTTCGGCGAGTTTCAACGGCAAGACGCCACCGCCTGCGGCAATTCCCAGTTTGCGGGGGCGCTGGTCGGGTTTGCTCATGAGACCACGTACTTCAAGCGTCAGCGCGTCGGCATGCAGAGCGGACGGTCGCTGGCGGACTGGATGAAGTTCACGATCTCCATGATGTCGGGCTGTTCGGCGAAGCTTGCCGCCACGGCGGCGACACGCTCACGCAAAGGGCCCGTCTTGTCGTCGAAGATCTTCGCATAGGCGTCGCGCAATGCGAAGATGCGCTCGCGCGAGAAACCGTGACGCTTGAGGCCGACAAGATTGAGGCCCATCAGACTGGCGCGATTGCCGACAACGAGACCGAAAGGAATGATGTCGCTTTCAACTGCGCTCGCGCCGCCAATAAAGGCGTTGCGACCGATACGCACGAACTGATGCACTGCTGCGCCACCACCAAAGATCACATGATCACCGACCCGGCAATGACCGGCGAGCAGCGCCGCGCTCGAAAGGATGACCCCATCGCCGATGATGCAGTCGTGGCCGATGTGGACACTCGACAGCGCGACGCATTTGTCGCCGACTTTCGTCAACATGCCGCCGCCCTCGGTGCCCGTGTTCATGGTCACATATTCGCGGATCATCGCGTCGGCGCCGATTTCGAGGCAACTGTCTTCGCCGTGATATTTCAAATCCTGCGGCTGTTGGCCTAGCGAGGCGAATGGAAAGATTTTTGCACGCGGCCCGATGGTCGTATTGCCGTCGATGACGACGTGGCTCATCAGTTCGCACCTGTCGCCGAGGCTGACCTTGGGACCGATGATGCAATAAGGACCGATCTTCACGTTTGCGCCGATCTGCGCCTTTGGATCAATGATCGCGCTGGAGTGAATATCCGCCATCAAGCATCCGCCTGGTCGATAATCATGGCAGCGAATTCCGCCTCGGCGACAGTCGCGCCATCAACCTTGGCCTGACCGGCGAACTTCCATACCGGGCCGCGATTTTGAATCCTCGACACATAAATATGCAGCACATTGCCGGGGACCACGGGCTTGCGGAACTTGGCCTTGTCGATAGACATGAAATAAACAACCTTGTTCTCAGCACCTTCACCGAGGCCGCTGAGAACAAGCGCGCCAGCCGTCTGGGCCATGGCTTCCACGATCAGCACGCCAGGCATGACGGGCAGGCCCGGGAAATGGCCCTGAAAATGAGGCTCGTTGAATGTCACATTCTTGATGCCGATGGCGCTTTCCGTGCCGCGCATTTCCGTGATGCCATCAATCATCAGCATGGGATAGCGGTGCGGCAGCAAGGCCATCACACGCCTGATATCAGCCTCTTCGAGCTTTTCTGAGGACGTATCCGTCTCGCTCATGCTCCAGTCCCCGTCTTCCGTTTTACCAGCATTTCAATATCAGTCTTTTGGCGCACCTTTGCGACGAGCAAGATTTCTGACCACCGCCAATTCGCGCGCCCATTCTTTTATAGGCCGCGCGGGCGTGCCGCCATAGCGTTCGCCTGCGGGCACATCATGCGAGACGCCGCTGCGGGCGGCAAGCTGTGCGCCCGTATTGATCGTCAGGTGTCCCGCCACACCCGCCTGAGCCGCCAGCACGACAAAGTCTCCCAGCTTGGTGCTTCCTGCAATGCCGCTCTGGGAAACGATCACACAATGGCGACCAATCTCCACATTATGCCCGACCTGCACGAGATTATCGATCTTGGTGCCCTCGCCGATGACCGTGTCGGGACCCGCGCCGCGGTCGACAGTGGAATTGGCTCCGATTTCGACATCGTCCTGAATGATGACGCGGCCAAGCTGAGGCACTTTTTCGTGGCGCGGCAGGCCCATCGCAAAGCCGAAGCCGTCCTGACCGATGCGGACGCCGGGATGCAGGATGACCCGGTCGCCAATATGGGCATGGCTGACGGTGACCTGTGGGGCGATGAAACAATTGCGCCCAATGGTGCAGCCACGCCCGATGGAGACCCCCGCACCGATCATCGTACCGTCACCGATCTCGACGCCATCGGCAAGAACCGCCCCCGGCTCGATCGTGACCTCCTGGCCCAATCGCGCGCCGGAATGAATATAGGCGCCGACATGAATTTCACTCGAGGGATTAAAGGCCGGCGCGCCTCGTACCTCTTCGGGATAGAAAAACTGACTGATCAGCGCATAGGTCCGATAGGGATCCTTGGCGATCAGGAGCGAAACGCCGACAGGCGCACGGTCCACGTAGCGCGCATGGACAACACATGCCCCCGCCGCGCTCGCCTCGAAGGCGGCTACATATTTCGGATTATCGAGGAAACTCAAATCTTTCGGACCGGCGCGATCCAGCGGCGCGATGTCTTCAATCATCTGCGCGGGATCAGCCCCCTCACCAAGGTCCGCCCCGACGCGTTGGGCGATTTCACCCAACGCATAAGGACCGGTATTCAAGAAGAAACGCGGATCAGCCATTGCTCTATTTGCGCAGAAGGTGGGAAGAGCCTCTCCGCTTTCTCCTTCTTATTTCTTGATATCTTTCGGCGACACCGGCTTCACTTCAAGCTTTGTCATTTTCGCATCAAGCGCCTTCACGGCTTCCGCCGTCACGTCGAGGTCAACGCCACCGGCAAGGACGACAGACTGGTCAAGAAGAATATTGGCGCCATGGGCCTTGAGCAGGTCGGCAAAGATCGGACGAATCGTCTCTTCTATCTTGTTACGCGCAACGTTTGCGCCAATCTGAAGGGCCTGGCTCTTTTCCTGTAAACGCTGCTGCGTGGACTGCTCCTTCTTCTGGAACGCCTGCACCTTCTTGGCGAAGTCTTCCTCCTTCAGCAACGCGCGCTGGTCGCGGAGCTTCGTGGCTTCGGCCTTAAGGCTCTCTTCCGCCTTGGCGCTTTCGCTCTGGAGTTTCTTGCTCAGGCCCTGAATCTGTTCGCGCACATTCTTGCCGACCTGGGATTGGGCGAACAGCTGATCAGAATTGATGATCAGGATTGATGCCGGAGTGCCTGCGGAAGCTGCCGAAAACGAGGCTGCCGAGACAAATGACGCAACTGCAAGGCCAGCGAGCAACCGCACGGCAATACGATGGAACTTCATGGTAGCGTAATCCCCTTTTACTCTTTCAACTGAGTGATCTTCTCACTCTGAACAGATTAGAACGTGGTGCCGGCGCTGAAGCGGAAGAGTTCGCGCTGGTCATAAGACTCATCCAAAATAACTTTCGAGAAGTCGAGACGCACAGGACCGAATGGCGATTTCCAGTTGACGCTGAGACCTGTCGAAACGCGCGGCGCAAACTTGTCCTGAATATTCGTACCAAGCGGCTTGTGGCTGACCTTGCCCGCGAACCCATAATCCACGAACCAACTCGTGCCGACACCAAGGGCTTCGGGAAGGCCATTGGGGAACGACATTTCAGACGTCGCAAATGCATAGGCCTCCGACCCGACGGCGTCATCCGTGATCAGGTCGCGCGGTCCCATACCGCCCGACTTAAAGCCACGGAAATCCGAGCCGCCTTTAAAGAAGCGGTCATTCAGACGAACGTCCTGACCGATGCCCTTGATGATGCCGGCGTCAAGACGCTGGGTGAAGACAAAATTTTCAGCAACCGGATAATAACCGTGAACCAGGATGCTGGTCGACACGTACTTCACCGTGCCGCCAAGGCCCGAGAAATCCTGACCGAACAGGAGATCCCAACCCTTCTTGGGATCGATCGGATCATCGCGATTATCGACATAATAATCGTACCCGAGAATTGAGCGGGTTTCCTGACCTTCCGCCGCTCTAATGGCGAGAGACGCATCG
>JBAQNC010000115.1:0-16815 GCA_049303435.1 Parvibaculum sp.
GCGGATTTTTTGACCTCCCCTCAAAGGGGGAGGTGGAAGGCGGGCGCACTCAGACGCGGAGGTCGACCCGACTGCCCATGCCAGCGGGGGCGGCGGCCTGCGCCTTGCCGGTCTCGACGGCTTGCGAGAGCATATCGACGACGGCCTGAACCTGCTGCTGTCCCATCTTCAGCATGGCGGTCGCCATGGAAGCCTGTGTCTGGCTTTGCGAGGCGATGACGGCGGATGTGGCGAGATCGGACATGGGGCAAGGTTAGGGGACGGAAGTTAAGGAGGGGTTGAGAAGCTGGTTAACTGGAATGCCCCATAATGTACCTTAAGATTCTGCTACAATTGTAATCCGACTCAATAACATTGATGCAGCTCAGCTAATTCACGTTCGCTAATTTAGAAGTGATTTGATTTCGGTGCTGAATTGATCAGGAGAATTCTTTGCCCAGCGTGTTTTTTTCATACTCTCATGCCGATGAAGCATTGCGTGACCAATTGGAAAAACAATTGTCGCTATTAAAGCGCCAAGGAACTATTGAGGTTTGGCATGATCGACGTATTGGGGCTGGTGCAGATTTTGTTCAGCAAATCGATCATCATATCGAGTCAGATGATATAATTTTGCTTCTTGTAAGTGCTGACTTTTTGGACTCGGACTACTGCTACGAAATAGAGATGCAGCGTGCCATAGAGCGGCATAATGCGGGTGAAGCAATAGTCATCCCGGTTATCTTAAGAGCTTGCGAATGGCACGGTGCGCCTTTTGGGCATTTGAATGCCGTGCCGCCTGATGGCATGCCCGTGACTCAATTTGCTGATCGCGACCAAGGTTTTTTGGAGGTTGCTAAAGCTGTTCGTAAAGCTGCTGAAGGATTAGTGATTCAATCAGAGAAGGAGAGAAATGTCGAAGCAGATCATATGGAAATACGAAAGCCTGTTGCAGTTCAGAAGGAGCCACGGTCAAGTATCTTGGCTTTGCCAAGGAAATTTACGCAGAAAGATAAGGATCAATTTCGTTTTGAGACTTTTGAATATATTGCGAAGTTTTTTGAAAATTCTTTAGTAGAACTTTCGCGTCGGAATGAAGGTATTGAAACGAATTTCAGGCGAGTCGATGCAAATTGTTTCACGGTCGTTGTTTATCGTGACGGTCGGGCAGTTTCGCGTTGCTCCGTGTTCGTTGGGGCGAGTGGATTTTCTAACGGCATTGCATATTCTTCTTCAGATGACGGGTCGCGCAGTTCGTACAATGAATTATTGTCTGTTGGGTCAGATGATTCATCGCTCTATTTGCAAGGTGCGGGAATGTATATTTTCACAGGCGGATCGAATGATGATCGAAAGCTGACACAAGAAGGAGCGGCGGAATTATATTGGGAGATGTTGTTGAGGCCACTTCAACGTTAAATCAGATGGGGGGCACTAAATGTTATCACCTGAAGAATTTTCAATTCGTCATATAGGTAATTTGTCTGGGTTAGCTTTGCTCTTGCCTCGAAATAAGTATGAAAGCACCATTTTGTTTTCTGACTTGGGGGGGGCAGGGATGGCAGTGTTCATCGCTGATGATGATGGGCAACCTTTTCTTTCATTTCATGTGTTACCTGAAGATAAGACTTGGGCAGGTTTGGTAATTTCTAAATTTAAGATCGAAGTTGATCGAGAATCTATATTTGCTCCCAGAGCGGATGGTTGTCCCTTTGGAGCTTTGGTTCGATTGGATAATCAAATTTGTATCGTTTCAAGTCTCCAAGGTGGAATGCCGGGAAACAAATATAAGGTTCCTTTGGTGGTAGATTTGCCTTCTTGCGACGAAGAATTGTCAGCCGGATTTCGAAAATGGTCAATTTATGTCGGTGAGGGCATATCGCGACGTAGCTTGGTGACAATCGATATCAGTTAGTGTTGCAAGTGGTGTTTTTGTCTTAGATATTCGTTTGTCTTTCCAAAAACCCCATCATCTCCTTCACCGCATTCCGATCCTGAACCATAAACAAATGTCCGCCTTCGAACATCTTCAGTTCAGCGTTGGGGATGCGTGCGCGCATTTTTTCCTGCGTTTCGGGGAGCGCCTGGCCGTCGTATTTGCCGCCGCAGATGAGGGTGGGGCAGGTGATCTGATTGAGCCTTTCCCATGTGTCGTGGTGCTGGCGGGCTTCGAGCTGGCGGCGGGCGCCCATTTTGTGGCCGGGTTCGTCCTTGTAGGGATCGTTTTTCGCCATTTCGAGGAATTGGGCGTAAAGCTCAGGGTTGGCTTCGGCCCATTCCGGCGTGCGGCGTGTGTCCATGATGGGGATCATGTGGCGCGCGCGGGCGTCGGGGTCCATGTCCTGGACTTCGTGTAAGGGATATGACGCGCCGCCGGCGCCGCCGGGCGAGGTGCAGGCGAGCACGAGGCGGTCGATGAGGTGAGGGTGTCGGAGGACGAGTTCCTGCGCGACCATGCCGCCGAAGGAGACGCCAATTACATTTACAGGGGGGACATGCGCCTTGCTCCAGCCCTCTTTTATGAACTGGGCTTCGATCATCAGCGCGGCGTCATCGGCGTAGTCGGCCATGGTGTAGGGCATGTCGGGTTTTGATGTCTGGCCGAGGCCGCGCTGGTCGTAGGAGACGACATCGAAATGCTTCGGCAGGAGGCCGTCCATCTGGTTCGGCTTGTTGCGGAGGTCGCCGCCGGTGCCGGAGATGAAGAGGAGCGGCGGGGCGGGGGGCGTAACTTCGGGGCCCTTGCGCTCGAAATAGAAGTCGAGAGCGCCGAGTTTGATGAAGGGCATGGGCAGGAATCCTCAAGAAATGTTTTGCAATTTTGATTGCGGCGACCATATCACTTCGACGTGTCTGTGCCAGAAGGGGAGAGTTTGCGAGGGGTTCGCAACTAGGGGCGAATTGGTCGTAACATTCTCTATATGTTAGTGTATTAGGATTACCGAGAGTCCCGGAGCGTTTGCAGGGGCAGGAAGGGAGCCGCCAATGTCCAAGTCAGTGGAGCGTAACCGCGCAAGTGAAGCGCTGGCCGTCTGCGACCCTGTGTGGGACCGGCTGCGAAGCGAGACGGAAGAGATGGCGCTGAGCGAAGCTTCGCTCGCGAGCTTCCTGCATGTGACCGTTCTTCATCACAAGACATTCGAGGCGTCACTCGCCTATCAGTTGGCGCAGAAGGTCGGCAATTCGGAAGTGCGCGGCATGCAGCTGCGCGAGCTTTTCGACGAGGCGCTGAAGGCGGACCCGTCGATCGGCGAGGCGGCGCGGGCCGACATCGTGGCTTACTATGAGCGCGACCCGGCCTGCCATACCTATGCGCAGCCGCTGCTCTTCTTCAAGGGCTATGCCTCGCTGCAGCTTTATCGCGTGGCGCATTGGCTGTGGAACCACGGACGCCAGCCGATGGCGCTCTATCTGCAGAGCCGCGTGTCGGAACTTTTCTCCGTCGATATCCATCCCGCTGCCACGATCGGCAAGGGCGTCTTCATCGACCATGCCAATGGCATCGTGATCGGCGAGACGGCCGTGGTGGAAGACGATGTGTCGATGCTGCATGGCGTGACGCTGGGCGGCACGGGCAAGGAAATCGGCGACCGTCATCCCAAGATCCGCCGTGGCGTGCTGATCAGCGTGGGCGCGAAGGTGCTGGGCAATATCGAGGTCGGCGAATATAGCCGCATCGGTGCGGGCAGCGTGGTCTTGCAGGCGGTGCCGCCGCATTGCACGGCGGTGGGCGTGCCCGCCAAGCTCGTGGGCTGCGCCGGTTGCGACAAGCCGAGCCATGAGATGAACCAGATGATCGGCGAGCCGGACGATACGGCGATCTGATCTGCGGTTTGATTTTCACTTCATTCTATTCGTCATCGCCCGACCCACCTTTGATTAAAGGAGGCGGGCGATCCAGCTTGTCTTGTGCGTGGGGCAAAGATGGATGCCCCGGTCAAGCCGGGGCATGACGGAATAAATGCGTGGTCCTGGATCCCGGGATCAAGTTCCGGGATGACAGGCGTTGGGTGTCGTTTATGGCAAACGATCCTGCATGGCGTACCAG
Organism: Parvibaculum sp.; assembly: GCA_049303435.1. Taxonomy (GTDB): domain Bacteria; phylum Pseudomonadota; class Alphaproteobacteria; order Parvibaculales; family Parvibaculaceae; genus Parvibaculum. The sequence continues at coordinate 4,028 of JBAQNC010000115.1, forward strand.
AGCATGCCGGCGACCATGCCGGGGTAGCGCAGAAGCGTGCCGCCGGGGAAGGTAGGGACCTTGATCCCGCTCATCCAGTCGAAGCGCTCGGCCTGACCGGCCACGGCTTCGCTGAGGAGCTTGCCCGCGAGCGTCGCCATGTTGATGCCCTGGCCTGAGAAGCCCTGCGCATAGACGATATTGGGCGCGAGGCGGCCGAAGTCGGGCATGCGCGACATGGTGATGGCGAGCGTGCCGCCCCAGGCATAGTCGATCCTGGCGTCGGCGAGTTGCGGGAAGACGCGCAGCATGGGTTTGCTGACGAAAGCGGCGATGTCGCGCGGGAACTTCGACGAATAGTTTTCGCCGCCGCCGAAGAGCATGCGGTTGTCGGGCGAGAGGCGATAGTAGTCGATGACGAATTTCGTGTCCTGCACGGCGACGTTGTCGCGGATGAGGGCGCGGGCCATGTCGTCGCCCAGCGGCTCGGTGGCGATGATGAAATTGTTGATCGGCATGATGAAGCGCGCCATGCGCGGCTCCAGCTTTTTCAGGTAGCCGTTGGTGGCGACGACGACGAAGCGGGCGGTGACCGCGCCGTGGGCTGTGTGGACCTTGGCCGGGTCGGTGTCGGTGATCTTCGTGACGGGCGTGTGTTCGTAAATCTTCACGCCTTTGGCTTTGGCGGCCCTGGCGATGCCGAGGGCGTAGTTGAGCGGATGCAAATGCGCCGCGCCCTTGTCGAGCAACCCGCCGAAATAACGCGTCGTGCCGATCTGTTCACGGATGTCTTTTTGCGGAATGAATTCGAGTTTTTCATAGCCATACTCTTTGGCCATATGCTCGACTTCTTCCTTCATCCAGTCGATGTCGCCCGCCTTCCATGCGGCCTGAATGACGCCGGGGGTGAGATCGCAATCGATCTTGTGATCGGCGATGAGGCCCTTGACGGTGGCGACGCTGTCTTCGGCCAGCGTCCAGAGGCGGTGCGCCCATTCACGCCCGAATTTCTCTTCGAGTGCGCGCTGGTCCTTGCGGTGGCCGGTGCCGAGTTGGCCGCCGTTGCGACCCGAAGCGCCGAAGCCGACGCGCTCGGCCTCAAGCAATGTGACGCTGTAGCCGCGTTCGGCGAGATGGATGGCGGCGGAGAGGCCGGTATATCCCGCGCCGACGACGCAGACATCGGTGGTGACGTCGCCCTTGAGGGGAGGGTGCGGCGGCCAGGCGGTGGCTGTGGCGGCGTAATAACTGTCGGGATATCCGGAGGTCATGCGGTTGCTCTGGTTGTGATCAGGCGATGGTGTAGGTCTCGTCGTTGCGATCTTGCGCGTGGATTTCGTTGAGGTCCATGCAGGCTTCCCAGGGCGCGCTGTCGCAAGTGTCGTCCAGCGCCTCGGCGCTTTCCCATTCTGTATAGAAGGCGACGCTTTTGCCGTCGGTGCTTTTGAGGATGCGCGCCGAGATGAAACCTCTGGGCGGGCTGCGATCAAGCTCGCGTTCGACATAGCCGCGCAACTGCGCCTCAATTTCATCGGGCTTGGCGGTCTTGAACTGAATGAGATGGGCAATAGACATCAGAAATTTCCATATTTTCTCGGGTTTCTTTCTTCTATAGCACGGGTGTCGGGGACTTGGCTTCCCCTTGGGAAGCGGCATTGTGTCATTGCGAAGTCTCAACAAAAGGTCACAATACGAAAAAACGAAACAGGGAGACGAGGCGATATGGGACGGGTTCAAGGCAAGGTGGCGATCGTGACGGGGGCGGCCAAGGGCATCGGCGCGGCAAGCGCGAAGGCGCTGGCGCGCGAGGGTGCGAAAGTCATCTGCAGCGACATGGACGAAACGGCCGGTGAGGCGACGGTGGCGGAAATTCAGCGCACCGGCGGCGAGGCGATTTTCGTGGCTCATGATGTGACGGACGAAGCGCAATGGGCCAATGTCGCGAAGGTGGCAGAGGATCGTTTCGGTGGCCTCAATATCGTCGTGAACAATGCGGGCATCGCGCCAACTGGCGGCCCCATCGAAGATCTTGAACTCAATGACTGGCGCAAGCTGATTGCGGTCGATCTCGACAGCGTTTTCCTCGGCTGCAAATACGGCATCAAGACGATCAAGAAATCGACGGCCAAGGGCGAGAAGGGCTCGATCATCAATATTTCGTCGATCATGGGGCTTATCGGCTGGACCAATACGGCGGCCTATAATGCGGCGAAGGGCGGCGTGCGACTGCTCAGCAAATGTGCGGCTCTTGAATGTGCGGAAGCCGGATACGACATTAGAGTGAACTCGGTGCATCCGGGCTATATCGATACGCCGCTGGTGCGCAATGCAGTGGCGCAAGGCGTGGCGGCGCAAGAAGGCGTCGGCCCCAATGAGATGATTCAGATGCTGGTTTCGCTGCATCCCATCGGACGATTGGGCGTGGCTGACGAGATCGCCAATATGGTGCTGTTTCTGGCGTCGGATGAATCGTCCTTCGTGACGGGGGCGGAAATGGTGGTCGATGGCGGCTATACCGCACGCTAGCCGTTTTCAACCGGAAAGGCCGTTTGCGCCGGGGGCCGCGAGCCGCTAAAACCCCTTGCAACAGCTATCGGCCGCTCAAGGCCTTTTCACACTTACTGGATTTGGAGACAGACATTGGACAAGAGCGAAATCAAACGCATCGAGGCTTATCTGCGCGACAAGTTTCGTCTGTCGGCCATTTCTGTTTTCGCGCGTCCCAACAAGGACGATTCGGTGGAAGTGAATATCGGCGACGAGTTCATCGGCGTGATCTTCAAGGATGAAGAAGACGGCGAGGTTTCCTATGCCTTCCAGATGGCAATTCTGGACATTGATCTGCCTGAATAAGGTTTGGGACCTGCCTGAATAAGGTTCGGGACCTGCCTGAATAATCTGATGCGGAACGATCAGTGACTGCGCAATCAGTCGTTGATCGTTCCTTCCAGATCGTTGGGCAGGCCGGGCGCTTCAAATGAAGCGACCCTACGCGTGATCAACTCATCAATTCTCTGCCATTTTTCGAGATGCGCCCGCTTGTAGCGATAGGTGAGCGCGAGGTTGCGCGTGAGCAGCAGCGTGCGGGAGCAATTGGGGCTGTGGATCAGCGGCGTCAAACGCTGGCAGGTGAGCAGGATGATGCGGTCGAAATGATCCTTGCCGACGAAGAGATCCTGATCGCGATAGCCTGAATCTTCGCGGAAGCTGAATTTCTCCAGACCATTAACACTTCCGTCCGGTTTGGCGGAGGTGAAGTAGCGCGCGTAGACGTCTTTCAGGCGGCGTTCCGCGGGCAGCGTGTTTTCGGCTTCATGCAGTGTGAAGAAGATGACATCGGCGTCGACGCTATTGTCGGCAAATTCCGGCTGAAGGTCCGGCGACCAGGGCGAGAAATCCGGGAGCAGCGCATGCATGGCGATCTCGGGCTGGGTGCCGCCATTGCGTTGGGCGGGGTAGCGCGTGAAATTTTCCGGGATGAGAAAACGCGTGCCGCCGACCACGGCTTCGACGCGGCGGCTGGCGGCGCTGGCGCGGGGCGAGCGGCCGAGGATCTCTTCCGGCGTCGGGCCGAAATAATAATAGAGAAAAAGACCGGAAAAGGCGGCGACGGCCAGTATGACAAGGGCAGGCAGAATCCACGCCGGACGCTGATGAACCAGTTCGCCGCCACCCTGATTCTGTCTTGCCACGCTCACGCCTCCCTAGGCTTCATCCGACAATGTTTCGATCCGCTATTCGTGCTGTTTCGACTTGGCACAAAAGCCCGGCGCATTCCGGCACGTTTTAGAATTCTGGCGCATAGACTGCCAGACATCCATTTATAACTCATTGAAAAACAAAGACTATTAATTTTCGCTCGTCGCCTGAGCGCATGGTACGGGGCTTGCGATTGCTGGCTCATGATCAGGTTTATTTCAAAATCACTCGTGAGCTTCGCACTTCTCGGGGCGCTGTGGGGACCGACGGAGAACTGGCTGGGCACGCAACATAGCGGGGGCCTTGTCTGTCAGTCGGATTTCAGCGCCTGCCGTGTCGCGGGGAAAGTCATTCCGCTTGTGGATCGCTCATCGGTTCTCGGGCAAATCGCGGCGCAGGCGAAGGACGATCCTGCGGGGCATTTGCAGAGCGAGATGCGCAAGGTGGCGATGGCGGCGATTGACGGGGTGCGCGCGGCGGCCCTGACGAATGAGTGATGGGCGAATGAGTAACGGACGAATGAGTAAAAATGGGCGGGCTTCATCCAATGTCTGAATGGACGACTTTTTTCTTTGCGACAGCCACGGGTTTTGTCGCGGCGGGGCTGACGGCCAGTTTTTACCGGCTGGTAACGAACAAGCCGCCGAGCTTTCAAATCTGGGACAGCTCGCTGGTCGGGCAGGTGGCGGGATTGCTGACGCTTGTTTTCGCCGGACCGAATGTCATTTTGCGTAATGCGCTGCGCGCTCAGGTCTTTGAAAATCGTCCGCCGGCCTGGCTGCTGATTTCTTTCTTCATCGCCGTGATGTGGAGCTGCCTTTCAGGCATCTTCCTTCTCAGTCTGATACTCTCAGCCTAGGCGTCTTGCCGATCATCAGGCACGGGCGCGGCGCATGCGTCGGCCCAATGTGCCGACAAAGCCCGCGCCGATCGTGGCGAGTATCCACCATCCCCAACCGATCGCCCAGAGCACAAGATTGGCCACCGTCTTGAAGGCGCGAAGGCTGGTCTTGCCGGTGATATCGATGATGCCGCGGGTCTTGGGACCGAGCTTGCCGCTCATACGGGTGATGCGGGCGAGGTCTTCGCCATTATCGACATATTTCAGCAGTCTTACCGTTTCCGCCGGGCCGACGCTCTTTTCGAGAGCGGCGATGTCGCCCAGCGCAGGGGTGATCTTCGCCATTGAAATGCCGTTGGCATATTCGGTGACGGCGCGGCGCGTGGCGGCGCTGTCAGTCAGATCGATCGTCTTGAGTGTGCCGCCGAGCTTCTCGAAATTCACGGCTTCATTGAGCAGTCGCGTGAGGTCGCGCGTGAACTCGACGGTAAGTGTGTCGGCCTTCTTCGCCACCTTGAGCAGCGAAACGCCGATGCGGGCAGGCAGCGCGCCACCGCCTGTAGCGATGGTCGCCGTGGTGGCGGCGAGGCCCACGACGGAAAGGCCGAGAATGAATTTCGAATAATCCTGGCCCTGAACGAGTTTGCTGCCTTCGGTGCCGATGTCGCGGACATCGCCGACGACGGTGAGGTCGGAGGTGATGGCGCCTGCAAAGGAAGCTGTATCGCTGCCTTCGCCGGTGATGAAGCCTTCGAAGAAATTGCCGGTGTTGCGCGCGACGCTGCGCGTCACGCCCTGTTCTTCTTTCAGACGATCGGCTGTGCCGGTCTCGATCTGCATGTCGGCATATTTGGCGATGTCGGCATACATGACGGCGTCATCATAGGAGCCTTGGTCGAGGGCGGTGTCGATGCGGCGGCTCAGGTCGGCGCCGCTTGTCTTCTGGGCGAGTTCGGCGCGCACGAAAGGATCAATGGGCACCATATCGTCGGAGATGACGCCTTCGAGCAGTCCATTTTGATAGGCCAGCATGAAAAGCACCGGCAAAGCCAAAATGAAAATGACGAGATTGAAGAATAACTTCATGCTGTTCGAGCCCCCACCGGCATCGCATCCGTTTCGTGTATCAAGCTTGAGGCATTGGACGAGAGGGCGCAACAGCTGGGGGTGAAATCAGTCTCTCAGATGCCGATTGGACCGCCCTTGTGCGACGTGATTGCCACAACAGAGGGGCGTGGCGGCATATCCGGTTTGAAATCCGGCCAGCGCGTGGCGGGATCGGCAAAGGTGGAGGCACGTTCAAAGCCTGCGAAATTCTCCGTGCCATCGGCGGCGGGATGCTGAACGGCAACGAAGAGTGTCGTTGTGTCGGGCGTGAAGCAGGGACCGCACATTTCCGCGCCGACGGGGACCTGAAAGAAGCGGCGCGATGTGCCGCGTGCGGGGCCGGTGGTTTCCACGGCAAAAACGCCATCTGCCGCGCCGCTCGTTTCGGCCCAATCGTCGCCCTGATCGGTGACGACCCAGAGACGGCCAAGGCCGTCGGTCGCCAGATTGTCGGGACAGGCGAACCAGCCATCGCCGGAGGTGGCGGGGTTCCATTTTGCGTCGATTTGCTTGTCGGCGGGGTTGCCGCAAGTGACGAGCAGGTCCCATGTGAACTTCGTTGCGGCGTGGTCGCCATCTTCCGCGATGAGTTCGACAACCTGACCCCAGAGATTGTCCGCGCGGGGATTGACACCATGCGCATCTTTCGTTTTGCGTTTGTCATTGTTCGTCAGCGACATGTAAACGCGGCCCGTGACGGCTTCGGGCTGGACATCTTCGGGGCGGTCGAGCGGGGTTGCGCCGAGGATGTCCGCAGCGCGGCGGGTTTCGATCAGCACGTCGGCCTGAGAGTGGAAACCATTGCCGGTGTCGAGACCGTTCTGGCCGTAGACGAGCGGCAGCCATTTGCCGCTGCCATCGTCCTCGAAACGTGCGACATAGAGCGTGCCTTCGTCCAGCAGATCGGCATTGGCGGCGCGGTTCTTGAGGTCGACGGGGCGGGAGGTGACGAATTTATAGAGATATTCGAATTTCTGGTCATCGCCCATATAGAGGGCGAGGCGGTTATTCCTTGTAAGGATCGATTCGGCGCCTTCGTGTTTGAAGCGGCCAAGGGCTGTTCGCTTTTTGGGGCGCGAGGCAGGGTCCAGCGGATCGACTTCGGTGACCCAGCCGAAGCGGTTGGCCTCATTGGGCTCCTTATTGATGTCGAAGCGCTTGTGAAAGTGCGCCCAGCCCATGCGATTGGCGGGGATGCCCATGCGGGCATGGTTGGCGGCCTCCTTGCCCGGAGTGAGATCGCCGCCGAAATAGAGATTGATGTTTTCTTCCGCCATCAGATAGGTGCCCCAGGGCGTGATGCCGCCAGCGCAATTGTTGAGCGTACCGATGACGAGCATGCCGGTGGGGTCGGCGCTGGTCTGGAGGCGGGCATGGCCCGAGGCGGGGCCCGTCATGTCGATTTCGGTATCGAGGGTGGTGATGCGGCGGTTATAGGCGCTGTCGGGAACGAGTTGCCATCTGCCGTTATCGTCGCGCTTGATTTCGATGATGCTGCCGCCATGTGCGGCCATTGCCGTGTCGATCTGGTCTTTCGTGGCCATCCACGGGTTGACGAAATCCGGGAACATCAGATCGTAATTCGTGTATTCGTGATTGACGCAGAGGAGGCCGTGGTTGGCGGCATTGCTGCCGAACGGCAGAGGCACGAAGCCGACATAGTCGTTGTTGTAGCCGAATTGCTGAGACTGGGCTTCAGCCGTCTGGTTCAAGGGATCGAAGGCGGGTGCGCCGCTGACGATGGGGTCGCCCCAGCGGATCAGGATATTGGCGTCATAGCCTTCGGCAACGTGATGGGTTTCATCGACGCCGCGTCTGACTTCCTTGAAATTGAAGCCGGGGACCTTGACGTCCGCTTTTTGACCGCAGGCGCCGAGGGCGAGAAGGCTGGTGGAGGCGGCGCCGACGAGGGCCAGGCCGCCGCTTGCCTTGAGGAAACCGCGGCGCGACCAGAGCATGGCAAGCGAGGGGGCGCTGGTCGGTCGTTCGATGGCCGTATCGTCCACGGCCTCGATTTCACCCTCGAAAGAATTGCGCAGCGTCATATTATCATTTCCTGAATCACTCACGAGCGAGAGATTATGCCTATCATGGGCCGATATCACCAATGTGACGTGGTCTGTGACGGGGGCGATTTGCCGTGGCATAGTTCCACGCAAAGCGAAACCAGATGAGGAAACGAGTTAATGGCGATATTTGCGTTGGGGGATGTGATGCCCCAATTGCCGGGACAAGGCGAATACTGGGTGGCTCCCAATGCCCAGGTGATGGGCAACGTGAAACTGGAGCGTCATGCTAGCGTCTGGTTCAACGCCGTGCTGCGCGGCGACAACGAACTGATTACGATCGGCGAAAATTCCAATGTGCAGGACGGTTCGGTGCTGCATACGGACATGGGGTCGCCGCTGACCATCGAGGAAAATGTGACGATCGGCCATATGGTCATGCTGCATGGCTGCACGATCGGGGCGGGCAGTCTCATCGGTATCGGCAGCATCATTCTCAACAACACGCGCATCGGCAAGAATTGTCTGATCGGGGCCAATACGTTGATCGCGGAAGGCAAGGAAATTCCGGACAACTCCATGGTGCTGGGCGCGCCGGGTAAGGTTATCCGCACTTTGACGGACGAGCAGGCAGCGGCGCTGCGTCTGTCGGCTGATCATTACGTTCAGAACTGGCAGCGCTATGCGCGCGAATTGAAGCAAATCGACTAAGCGAAAACGACAAAAGAAATTCAGGGAGAGACAACATGAGCAAAGCGCAGGAAATGCCCGCCGAGGAAGAAGTCCTTTATGAAGTGTCGGAGCATATTGCGACGATCACCTTCAATGCGCCCGATCGCATGAACACGATTTCGCGTTCGATGCTGGGCCTGCTGACGCAGCGGTTGATCGAGGCCAATCAGGACAAGGACGTGCGTTGCGTCATCATGACGGGACGGGGACGCGCCTTTTGCGCAGGGCTCGATCTGCGTCCTGAGAAGGGCGGCGTTGGCGGGTTGTCGGATGGATCGACGGCGGTTTCCACGACGCTCGATCTGCGCAATACGCCGCCGACGGTTCTGTTCGAACTGGAAAAGCCGATCATTGCCGCGATCAATGGCGGCGCGGCAGGCTATGGCATGGACACGGCGCTTGGCTGCGACATCCGGCTGATGGGCAAATCGGGCAAGCTGGCGGCGGCGTTCTGCAAGCGCGGCATCGTGCCGGAGTCAGGGGGCACATGGTTTCTGCCGCGTCTGATCGGCTGGTCCAAGGCCTCGGAGCTGATCTTTACCGGACGCACGCTTAATGCGGAGGAAGCCGTGGAATGGGGCCTCGCCTCGGAAGTGGTGGAAGATGCCGAACTGATGACGCGGGCGCGCGAAATGGCCCGCGAGATCGCCGGTAATGCGCCGCTCGCCGTGCAGGCTGCCAAGCGGATGATGCGGATGGGACTTAACGAACCTTTCCAGGAACATGTGCATCATGTCTATCTACAATTGCTGCCGCTGCTGAAAACAGAGGATGTGAAGGAGGGCATGATGTCCTTCATGGAAAAACGTCCGCCTGTCTTCAAGGGCCGCTAACAGGGCGTGTGGAGATGGGACGATCGGGATAATGACTTGCGTTTCATCTCCACGCCTTTCTGCCTTTCTGCTTTGCGGATTGCTGTTCTGGGTCACGCCTCTCAGAGCCGAGAGCTTTACCGGCAATTATCACGGCATTTCCGCAGCCGCAGGCATGTCACTTTCCTTGCAGGAAGTGAACGGGCGTCTTGTCGGAAGACTGGCGGCGGCGGATGGTCACAATTATGCGCTGAACGGCACGCTGGCCGACAATGGCAAGGATGAGAAAGTCGCGCATAGTGCGCAGGGCGATCTGAGGTTTGCGGGTGTGCCCAAGGCGGTTGCCTTTTTCCGGATCGAGGCGCGACCGCTTGGCATCCAGTTTCTCTTCATACCTGTGCTCGATAGCGGGGCGCCCAATATGCCAGCTGCACATGACTATTCGTTTCTCGCACAGGGTGTGGAACTGAAAGCGGCAAAGAAGTTTCTGCCTGCGCCTGCCGCAGAGACCCGTGTCGATGTGCTCGAATTCATCGACATGTATCGGCAATGGGGCCCGCGCGATGTGGCAAGGTTCTACAGTGGTCTCAGCGACAAGGACAAGGGGCTGATCGAGCTTTACGACCATGCGAGTGGCGACATTGCATGGCGGGTCTGCGCAACCAATCCGCCCAATGATGTCGTGTCGTCCGCGATGCTCGGTGAGTTGCTGGATCGTCAGCACATCGATTGCACCGAACTTTTGCCGCTTGCCGAGTGGGCGGAAAAGGGTGGGCTTTTTCCCGAGTTTCTGAGGCGGGCGCGGTTTCAATTCGAGATCATTCGCGAAACGATCCTGTGCGACCGGGGGAAGTCGTCGCCCAATAAATGCGCCGATGTGAGCGCACTTGGCGCGCCGTTGATCGTGAACTGGCGCGATTTGCGCTCGATCTTCAATGAGCTTTTGCCGAATGAACCAGTGGCGGCTCAACCGCTTGCCGAGCCGGTCGCGGTAGCCGAACCGGAGGCATCACAAACGGATACGCTCTCGAATGTGAGGGCCCCTTTGCCGCCTTTGCGTGCGAGTCTGGCCGAAGTGCCGGAGGTCGTGGAGACGACAGCCCCGGTCGGGCGCACGAAGGCGGAGAGGGCGAAGGAAGGCCGCTTCGTCGCTAAAGAGCGGCGGCGCGATCATCCTTTGCCGTTGTCGAATCCAAGAGACTAGTTGTCTGCAAGGTCAGTTGACCGAGACGAGTTCGATGGCGAAGGTCAGGTCCTGACCGGCCAGAGGGTGATTGGCGTCGAGCTTGACGACCTCATCAGTGAGTTCGTTGACCACGAGCGCGATTTCACGGCCATCGGGGCCACGGGCGCTGAGGCGCATGCCGACGGTAAGTTCCATCTCGGGCGGCATTTCGGAGCGGGGAACATCCTGCACCATGCGCGGGTCATGTTCGCCATAGGCTTCGGCACAGGGAATGGTGAAGGTCTTGCTCTCGCCGACATTCATGTCTGCCACCGCGCTGTCGAAGCCGGGAATGACCTGACCGGAGCCGACCGTGAAGCCGAGCGGCTCTCTGCCCTGGCTGGAGTCGAAGACGGTGCCGTCGCCGAGTGTCCCTGTGTAATGAACCTTGACGGTATCGCCGTTTGCCACTGCCATGATATTGCCTTTCAAAATAAAAAAGGTCTTCAGGGAAACCCTGAAGACCTGATGGCCTGTGGCGAGCCTAACAAGCAATGCCGCCTGCGTCACCCCTTGGCGGGGAATTGTTCCCGATTCAAAAAGCGCGTCGCCAGACCCTGCGGATTTTTGCGTCTGTTTCGGGTCCAAGATTATGCCATGCCGTGCGGTCGCGGGTGGCGTCCACGATGAACATGCTGTCGGTCTTGCCGATATGAATGCTGAGATCGTTCAGCAGGCCAGCCGCCGCGCCGTCGGTGTTCACGCACCAGACATTGGGGGCGAGCTTGTAGGCAGGCCCGAGCGACATGATGGCCTCTTCAAGGGGGCCGGTATAGCGCGACTTTACATCCATCACGATGATGAAGTTTGACGTTTCGGGCTGGCGACGACGATCCACCTGGCCCTTGCCCGGACCATAGGCAGGACGCTTGCCATCCGTTGATGCTGATTGCGGTGCCAGTGCCTGCTGGATGACGGCTGCATCAGGCGTGGCGGTTTCCCGAGGTGCGGGCTCATCGGGAACGATCCGTTTCGTTGGGGAGGTTTCGGCGGGTGCAAAACTGGCGGCGAATGTATCGACCGCGCTGGCGGGTTGCCAGGCTACATCGGCGAGGCCGCTGCCTTCGGGCGCAATCATGCTGGTCGCGATGACGCGACCTTCGGCGATATATCCGATCATGGCCTCTTGCGAATAGGGGCCGTAAATGCGGTCGCCATATTTCAAAAGCCAGCGCGTCTGAACATGCGCCGGGCTTTTGGATAATGGTTGTGAAGTCGCGTCCGTCATGACGTCTCGTGTATCAGGAGAAGATTTAAGCGAGTTTTACCCCACAGCGCCAAACTGAAAAAGCTGTGACGAATCATAGTCCTTTTCGGCCCGGATGGGTCAATTTTTCCTATAAGACGTTCTCATTGCCGCTGCGTCAACGCCAGCCTGCTTGCGGATCGCCCGATGAGCGGGCAGATTTTGGGACAAGGACGCGGCTGAAACGCGTCAATCATCTTATCTCAAGCAAATATGCAGGGCAGGAAAAGTCATGGGAACCGAACATTGCACAGCGACACGCGAGGGGCATTTGCTCATCGTCACGATCAATCGCCCGGAGCGCATGAATGCGCTGCATCCGCCAACGAATTTTGAGCTGGAAAAGATTTTCAATGATTTCGCCGCCGATCCGGAGCTGTGGGTGGCGATCATCACGGGCGCGGGCGACCGGGCGTTCAGCGCGGGCAATGACCTGCGCTGGCAGGCGGAAGGCAACAAGCTGGAAGTGCCCGTGACAGGCTTTGCCGGGCTCACCGCGCGCTACGATCTGAACAAGCCGGTGATTGCGGCGGTCAATGGCGTCGCCATGGGCGGCGGTTTTGAAATCGCGCTGGCCTGCGATCTCATCATTGCCTCGGACAAGGCTGTTTTCGCGTTGCCGGAACCGCATGTCGGGCTTGCCGCGCTTGCCGGTGGTCTGCACCGCCTGCCGCGCCAGATCGGCACCAAGCAGGCGATGGGCATGATCCTGACAGGTCGTCGCGTTGGTGCGACTGAAGGCAAGGAACTGGGCTTCGTCAATGAGGTCGTGCCTGCCGCGGAACTGATGGATGCGGCCAAACGCTGGGCCGGGCTCATCATGGAATGTTCGCCCATGTCCATCCGCGCCTCGAAAGAATCCGTTTACAAGGGGCTCGATGAGGCCAATCTGGAAAAGGCCATCACGGGCAAATATCCCGCTGTGGCGGCGCTTTTCAAGAGTGAGGATCTGATCGAAGGGCCGCGCGCCTTTGCCGAAAAGCGCAAGCCGGTGTGGAAGGGGCGCTGATGTCGCTGCGGGGAGATGCCATCTCCAGCCTGGCCCCTCTGTTGGAGAACAACCTTGCCTGGTCGGCGCACTGACTGGCCATGCTGGACGCCGGCCCGGCCGTTTGATCACATCAAGAAAAAAAGAGGAATC
>JBAQNC010000116.1:0-10381 GCA_049303435.1 Parvibaculum sp.
GTATAAATACGACTTCGCGCGCGGCGGTCGCCAGGAAGACAATTACCCGACCATGACCTGGTCGCAGAACTATCGCTATCCGGCCAACGCCTACATGTGGACGCTGTTCTTTGCAGGCCGCACCTTCTGCCCCGACTTCACGATCGAAGGCCACAACGTGCAGGACTATCTTCAGGACCATTACATCGGCGCGATGGAAGCCGTCGCCCATCGCCTCAAGGATCTGCCCAATGTCATCGGCTTCGACAGCCTCAACGAACCGGGCTCGGGCTATGTCGGCCAGTCATTGGCGTCGGGCGATGAAGGCAAGAGCGAAAGCGGCTTGAAGCACCGCCGCCCCGGCCTCGACTGGACGGCGATCGATGGCATCGCCGTCGCGCGCGGTCTTCCGCGCGACATTCCGCTGCTGAAACTGGACTGGAACGAAAAGCGCGTCGTTCCCGCAGGGATCGAGCGCGTCAACGCGCAAGGCGTTTCCATCTGGCTTGATGGCGCGAAGTGTCCATTTGAACAGGCGGGCGCCTATCGCCTTGTCGATGGCGCGATCGAAGTGCTGGACGAGGATTTCTTCCGCAAGCGCGATGGCAAGGCGCTGCGCATGGAAGTCGATTTCATGGGCCCCTTCTTCCAGCGCGTTTCCGAAGCCATGCGCGAGATCGAGCCCGACTGGCTGCTCTTCGCCGAGCTCGATCCCGGTGAAGGCTTCGCCCACGGCTTCCCGAAAGATACGCCGCGCGGCACGGTCAACGCGAGCCACTGGTATGACATCGTCACCTTGGGCACCAAGACCTTCGGCTTCCCCACCTGGCTCAACCCCTATAATGGCCGCACGCTCGAAGGCGCCGACGCCATCGAGGAGCACTACACGAAGCAACTGGGCTTCATCAAGGAACAGGCAAGGACGCTCAACGACGGTCAGGGGGCGCCGACCCTCATCGGCGAATTCGGCATTCCCTACGATCTGCATGACGCCGCCGCCTTCAAGGCATGGGCCTCGGGCGATCACAGCGATGCGCCTTGGGAGAAGCACGTCATCGCGCTCGATCTCATGTATTCCGCGATGGACAAGCTGATGATCTCGTCGGCGCAATGGAATTACACCGCGTCCAACCGCAACGATCAGGCCGTCGGCGATGGCTGGAATCAGGAAGACCTCTCGATCTACAGCGTCGATCAACGCACCGACAGCAACGACATCAACAGCGGCGGCCGCGCGCTCGCCGGTTTCGTCCGTCCCTATGCCCGCGCCATTGCAGGCCGACCGCTCAAGGTCAAGTTCAAGCGCGAGACGGGTCTCTTCCGTTTCGTCTATGAAGCTTCCAGCGATCGCGAAACCGAAATCTTCGTGCCCAATCTGCAATATCCCAACGGCTACGACATCGAGGTCGAAGGCGGCACCGCGGTTCACGACATCGACGGCCAATCCGTCCTCGTCCGCGCCGACGGCATCGGCAAGGTCGGCGTCACGATCACGCGGCGATAATTTTTTGCTTCAGACAACCAATATTATTCGTCATGCGCGGGCTTGACCCGCGTATCCACGTCTTTGCTACAAGAAATACCTTCAAGACGTGGATGGCCGGATCAAGTCCGGCCATGACGAATATTTGATCTTGAAAACCCCTCTCCCTCCGGGAGAGGGAGGAGCGCCTCTTGGCGCGGAGGGTGAGGGACTTCCTCACAACCCCGACGCAATCGCCGCCGCCGCGCGCTGCATCGGCGCAAGATAGCGCCTTGCCGCTTCCGCCTCCGTCATCGCCGAACCGAAATAGCGCATGGTGATGGCCGCCACCGCGCGCCCGTCCTCCATGACCGGCACGGCGAGCCCTGTGACGGGCCGGTCGGGCATTGGCGCGGTGGAGGCAAAGCCCTGCGCGCGAATGGCCTCAACAAGCCGCGCCACAGCCGTTTCATCCCGCGCCAGCGCATTGCGGCGCGCCTTGGAGTTGCGCATCAGCGCCAGCAGCGTCTCGCGTTCTTCCTCGGCGCAGAAAGCGAAATAGACGCGACCGAGAGCCGACACGAGCATCGGCACACGCTCGCCCAGATAGTCATTGTCGGTCGCGAATGGGCTTTCCTGCCGCGTGCTGGCCCGCACGATCATCTGGTCGCCCTCCGGCGTCGCCATGCCAATCGGCCATTTATGTTCCGCTGTCAGCGCCGAGAGAAAAGGCCGCGCGGCTTCCACGACCCGGTCGGCATGGCGAAAGCCACCCGACAGGCGCAGCGCACGCTCAGCCACCGCATAGCCCGCGCGCCGCGACACGCGATGCACATAGCCCCCGGCAATCAGCGTATCCAGCAGCCGCACCAGCGTCGATTTCGGCAGGCCGGTTGCCTCATTGAGCGCCGCCAGCGTCATCTGGGTCTTGAGATTGAGCGCCTCCAGCACCTGCAAGGCGCGGATAATGGGCTGTATTTCTGCCGGTTTTTCGCTCATGGCGCATTCTAGTTCCGCGTGACGGAACTTTCAAACTTTGAACTGTTTGAAAGAGGCGGCTTGCCATTAGGCTCTCCTCAACCTTGGAGGAGGATCTCATGAACCAGCAGATGAGCGCAGCATCCGTCGCCGCCGCGACGCAGCCTTTCACCCTGAAGCCCCTGACGCCCGGCATTGGCGCCGAGGTCCATGACATTGATCTAGCAAAGCCGATGGACGGCGCCACGCTTGCCGCGCTCCGTCAGACGTTGCTCGACTGGAAAGTTATTTTCTTCCGTGATCAGAACATCACGACCGAAGAACACCTCGCCTTCGCGCGCAATTTCGGTGAGCTGGAAGTCCATCCCTTCGCCCCGCAGAAGGAAGGTTTCCCTGAAATCCTGCCCATCACCCACAACGAAAAGAACAAGGGCAAGGAAAACAAATGGCATTCGGACGTCACCTGGCGCGAATGCCCCTCGCTCGGCTCCATCCTGCGCGCCATCGAAGTGCCCGACGTCGGCGGCGACACGCTTTTCGCTGATATGTATGCCGCCTACGACAATCTGCCCGACGACGTGAAGCAGAAGATCGACGGCAAGATGGCCCTGCATGACTTCGCCCATTTCCGCACCTCGATGCGCAAGCGCGGTGTGAGCGAGGAAGAGATCGAGGCCATGAACAAGAAATACCCGACGGTCGAACACCCCGTTGTGCGCACGCACCCCGAGACGGGCCGCAAGGGGCTCTACGTCAACGTCGCCTTCACCCAGCACATCGTCGGCATGGAGAAATCGGAGTCCGATGCGCTGCTCGCCTATCTCTATGCGCAGGCCGCCATTCCCGAATACCAGTGCCGCTTCCGCTGGGAAGCCAATTCGCTGGCCTTCTGGGACAACCGCGCCTGCCAGCACTATGCCGTGTCGGACTATTGGCCCGCGCTGCGCCGCATGGAGCGCGCCACCATCATTGGTGACCGACCTTATTGAGAAAGCAGTGCCGTTAATAACGTCACGTGCATAAAATTAATGCAGTCGATTGTAAAATTTTGGTGACGCAGCTCACAAATCACGCAACACTCTTTTTATGGAAATGTGCTCCTCCTTGAAAGAGGTTGTCGAGCGCAGTGAGGGCCGCGTTTCTGGGGAGGGACGCGGCCTTCTGCCTTTTCAGGCCCTCGTCTGGATTTCCTTGATGCTTTCATAGAGAACCGTCATGCCCCGGCTCGACCGGGGCATCCATCTTTGCGGCATCAGTTGTAAAAGCTGGATGGCCCGATCAAGTCGGGCCATGACGGATGACGTATGAGCAACCTGAATGAGTCAGCGTCGTTCCGGGACCCATCTTTCTTTGACCTCCCCCTCGTGGGGAGGTCGAAACGCGGAACGCGTTTCGGGTGGGGGGAGCGGTCTCTCGAATGGGCAAGGCCCGCGTCGATCACACCCGCTCGCTCACCGCCAGCGCAAAGGCAAACACCCGCGCCACTTCCTTCAGCCGGTCAAACCGCCCCGACGCGCCGCCGTGTCCCGCTTCCATGTTGATATGCAAAAGCGTGAGGTTCCCGTCCGTCCTGAGCGCGCGCAGTTTCGCCACCCATTTCGCCGGTTCCCAATAGGTCACGCGCGGGTCCGTCAGCCCGCCCAGCGCGAAGATATGCGGATAGGCCTGCGCGGCCACATTGTCGTAGGGTGAGTATGAGGCCATGTAGCGATAGGCCTCTTCGCTGTTGAGCGGATTGCCCCATTCGTTCCACTCCGGGGGCGTCAGCGGCAGCGAGGCGTCGAGCATCGTCGCCATGACATCGACGAAAGGCACTTCCGCGATGATGCCCTTGAAGAGGTCCGGCGCCATATTGGCGACCGCGCCCATCAGCATGCCGCCCGCGCTGCCGCCCTGCGCCACGATCCCGCCGCGTGACGTAAACTTTTCCGCCGCCAGATATTCGCCTGCCGCAATGAAGTCGGTGAACGTATTGCATTTGGTCATCAGCTTGCCGGCCTTGTACCAGCCATAGCCCTTGTCCTTGCCGCCGCGAATATGCGCGATGGCATAGACGAACCCCCGCGTCACCAGCGACAGTGCCGTCACCGAGAAACTCGGCGGAATGGAAATGCCATAGGAGCCATAGCCGTAAAGCAGGCAAGGGGCCGTTCCGTCGAGCTTCGTATCCTTGTGATAGAGAAGCGACACCGGCACCTTTGCGCCGTCGCTGGCGGTGGCGAACACGCGCCGCGTCACATAGTCGGCAGGCTCGTGGCCCGAGGGCACTTCCTGTCGCTTGCGAAAGGTCTTCGCGCGCGTCTCCATGTCGTAGTCGTATGTCTCGCGCGGCGTCGTCATGGAGTTGTAGGTAAAGCGCGTCAGCGTGGTGTCATATTCGTATCCCGCCGAAAGCCCCAGATCATAGGCCTCCTCGTCGAATGAGATTTCGTGTTCCGCGCCATCTGCCAACCGCCGGATGACGATGCGCGTCAGTCCATCGCGACGTTCCATCCGCGCATGATGATCGCGATAGGCGACCTGGCCCAGGATCAGCGTGCCCGGACGGTGCGCCACCACATCGCGCCAGTTCGCGCGCCCCGGCGCATCATGCGGCGCTTCCACGAGCTTGAAGTCTTCGGCCCCGTCCCCATTGGTGAGGATGAGGAAGCGCCCCCGCGCCGCATCGTCCTCGATGTCATATTCGATGCCTTCCTCGCGCGCGGCGACAAGCTGCGGCTTGGCCTCGGGCGCATCCGCCGGGATCAGGCGGATTTCGCTCGTCTGGTGGTCATGCGTCTCGATCAGCACATAGTTGCCGCTCGAAGTGAGCCCCACGCCGACATAAAAGCCCTTGTCTGTTTCCTCGTAGACGAGACTGTCGTTGCTCACCGGCATGCCGACGACATGGCGATAGACTTTCAGCGGGCGATGCTCTTCGTCCACATGCACATAGAAGAAACTCTTGCCCGCCTTGTCCCAAGCGATGCCTCCCGCCGTGTCGGGCACTTCGTCGGCAAGGTCCTTGCCCGTCGCGAGGTCGCGCACTTTCACGGTGAAATATTCCGACCCCTTCAGGTCCGCCGACCAGGCGAGCCTTTCATGCGTCGGTGCATGGTTCACGTCGCCGATATGAAAATAGGCCTGGCCCTCGGCTTCCTTGTTGCAGTCGATGAGAACTTCGTCGCCCTTCGCGCCCGTGCGGCAGAAGATCGGATGCTGCGCGCCTTCTTCATATTTCGTGAAATAGGCATAAGGCCCGTCAGGCGAGGGCACGGAAGCATCATCTTCCTTGATGCGCCCCTTCATCTCCTTGAAAAGCGTCTCTCGAAGCGCCGCAACGGGCTTCAGCGTCTCTTCCGTATAGGCGTTTTCCGCTTCGAGATAGGCGCGAATTTCCTCGTCCAGCACTTGCGGATCGCGCATCACCTCGCGCCAGTCCTTGTCACGCAGCCAGGCGTAATTGTCCGTCCGCGTGATGCCGTGATGTGTGTCGGAGACAGGATGCTTGGCCGCAACAGGCGCAAGGGCAGGGGGCGTCAGTTTCATTCAAAAACTCTCTTACCTCCCCCCTCCTTTCCTTTGCGCCTACGCGCAAGGTGTGGGGAGGTCGAAAAATTCACTCTCGTGGATTTTTCGGGTGGGGGTACTCGTTTACGCGTCCGGCTCGAAATCCAGCGCCAATCCGTTCATGCAGAAGCGCAGGCCCGTCGGCTCCGGCCCATCGGGAAACACATGCCCCAGATGCGCCTCGCATGTCGCGCAACGCGCCTCGATGCGTTGCATCCCGTGAGAGTTGTCTTCCACGCCCTCGACCGCTTCGCGCGCCACCGGCGCAAAGAAGCTCGGCCAGCCCGAACCGCTTTCGAATTTCGTTTCCGAGCGAAAAAGGTCTGTGCCGCAGCAGACGCATTTGAACATGCCCGCGCGATGTTCATGGAGCCACGGCCCCGTGCCCGCGCGTTCCGTGCCTGCGCCCCGCGTCACCGCATATTGATCGGGCGTCAGCTCGGCGCGCCATTCGGCATCGGTCTTGATGATCTTCTTGGTCATGCGGCGCCTCCTTGTAGAGAAGTCCCTCACCCTCCGCGCCTTTCAGGCGCTCCTCCCTCTCCCAGAGGGAGAGGGAAAAAGAATAGCCCTCTCCCTCTGGGAGAGGGTTGGGTGAGGGTCTTTGCCTTATTCGAAAATCAGGCTCAGCGTTTCGGCGACCATGGCCGGGCGTTCCTGGCCTTCGATTTCCATCGTCACTTCATTGGTGATCTGATAGCCGCCCGACTTGGGCTGTGCGTCCTTCAGCGTCACGCGGGCGCGCACCTTGGAGCCGACCGGCACCATATTCGTGAAGCGCACCGTGTTCGAACCGTAGTTCACGCCGCGCGTCGCGCTCTTTACCGTGCTGATCTTGCCCATGAGGTAAGGCAGCAGCGACAGCGTCAGATAGCCATGCGCGATCGTGCCCATGCCCAGTTCCTTCTTGGTGCGTTCGGGGTCGATGTGGATCCACTGGTGGTCGCCCGTGGCGTCGGCGAATTTGTTGACCCGGTCCTGGTCGATCTCGACCCAATCGCTGACACCGATTTCCTTGCCCTTTTCGGCGACATACTCGGCAACTGTATTGAAAACACGCATGGAGGCGTCTCCCGTTTCTTTTGTTGAATGATTGTCCGTGAAGCAATCCGGCAGGGGCAGGAAATCCGGCCCCGTCCCCATGTTTCACAAGGTCAAAATGGCTGCCGACAAACTAGCGGCCCGCGCCTCTCCCGCCAACCTGATTCCGGTATTTTCTGCCGGTCCCGAGCCTAGTTGGAAAGGCGGATCAGCACGCGGCGGTCCTCCTTGGCGTCCGACGTCAGCATTTCCGTCATCCAGCCCCAGGCTTCGCCTTCCGTACCGATGGCGATACGCTTGCTCGACCAGCCGAGCGCTTCGAACTCGCGCGCCACGTTCCGGGCCCGCTTGATGCCCAGATTGGTATTTCCCTCAACGTCGCCCGCCTTGCTCGCCTTGCCGAAAAGGCAGATCTGCTGTGCATGATGGCCTTTGGCGATGCCATAGATATGTCTGATCTTGTCGTAATCTTCCGGGCGCACCTTGCTGGAGTTGGTCTCGAAATAGACGTACCAGTCCTTGTTGAACTCCTGTCCGCCGCTCTGCTTGTTGTTGCAGCGAATGCCCGACGTAAATACCTCATTGCCCGCCGTGGCAGGCGTCGTATTCCATATGAAAAGCCCTGTCACAAGCATCGCGCCGATGGCGCCGCTTGCCAGAATGCGGGAGAGGGAAACAGGCAACATCTTGCTCATATCGGCCTCCTTTAAAGGTGAATCGTATTTTAGCACAACAGGCGTCATTAAGAGCCGACAAAGAAAATGCCGCCTGCATGGGCTTCATGAGGCGGCATTTCCGATGAGCTATGACAGAGCAGAGGGGCTCAGACGATCTTGCTGTCCTTGTTGCCCCAGTAGCGGTCGCGGATCAGGCGCTTGTAGAGCTTGCCCGTCGGGTGGCGCGGCAGTTCCTCGGCAAAGTCGACCGAGCGCGGGCATTTGATGGCTGAAAGCTGGCTCTTGCAGAATTCGATCAGCTCCGCCTCAAGCGCTGGTCCGGCGTCCGCCCAGCTGACGGGTTGAATGACCGCCTTCACTTCTTCGCCGAAATCTTCGTTCGGCACGCCGATCACGGCGGCGTCGGCCACCTTGGGATGCATGACGAGCAGGTTTTCGGCTTCCTGCGGATAGATGTTCACGCCGCCCGAAATGATCATGAAGGCCTTGCGGTCGGTCAGGTACACATAGCCTTCCGCATCCACCTTGCCGATATCGCCCAGCGTCGACCAGGTCGGATGTTCGGGGTGGCGCGATTCCGCAGTCTTCTTCGGATCGTTGTGATATTCGAACTCGCTGTCGCTTTCGAAATAGATCGTGCCCGCTTCGCCGACCGGCAATTCCTTGCCTTCGTCGTCGCAGATATGCGTGATGGCGTTCAGCGCCTTGCCCACCGAGCCCTTGTGCGCCAGCCACTCGTTCGAGTCGAGCGCGCAGAAGCCATTGCCTTCCGAGCCGGCGTAATATTCGTAGATCACCGGACCCCACCATTCGATCATCTGCTGCTTCACGGGGATCGGGCAGGGGGCTGCGGCATGGATCGCCACTTTCAGCGACGACACGTCATATCTGTCGCGCACTTCCTTCGGCATCTTCAGCATGCGCACGAACATGGTGGGCACCCATTGGCTATGGGTGATCTTGTATTTCTCGATGCACTTCAGCGATTCCTCGGCGTCGAAATGTTCCATCACGACCACCGTGCCGCCAAGCCGCTGCACCGTCATCGACCAGCGCAAGGGCGCGGCGTGATAGAGCGGGGCGGGCGAGAGATAGATCGTGTTTTCGTCCATGCCATAGAGCAGGGCGGCAAGGCCCACCAGAGAATTGGCCTCGTCGATGGGCGCGCCGGTCAGCGCATGTTTGACCCCCTTGGGGCGGCCCGTCGTGCCGGACGAATAGAGCATGTCCGTGCCGGATGTCTCATCCGCAATCGGCGTGGTGGGATATTTCGCGCGCACCTCTTCGAGGCGTTCATAGCCCGGCAGGTCGCCACCCACGATGAACTTGCGCTCGACCTTGCCCAGATGATCGCCTTTCAGGAGTTCCTCGGCGACGGGCTTCAGCGTAATCGAGGTGAAGAACATCCGTGCGCCGCAATCCTTGACGATATATTCGATTTCGCCCGCCGTCAGGCGTGAGGAAACGGCTGTGTAATAGAGACCCGCACGCTGCGCCGCCCAGCAGATTTCATAAAAGCGCGCGTTGTTGTCCATGAAGATGGCGATGGCGTCGCCCGCCTTCAGGCCCGCCTCGCGAAACATATGCGCGATTTGGTTGGAGCGCTCGTCAAGCTCTCTATAGGTGACGGTCTCGCCCGTCGAAGCCATGATATAGGCTGGCTTGTCGGCGTTCGTCTTTGCATGGACGGTAGGATGCATCAGGTCGGTCTCCCATAAGGCAGGTTTGTCGTTTTTTGGGCCGCGAAGCGTTTTGCCCGACAGGGGCTTCGCTTTTCTTCGGCTCCGTTGTTATATCAGGACATAAGACATTCGTCGGCCCTTGTTGAGCGCCAAAGGAGCGCAACTTGACCCACCCGTCAACTATTTGAAGTTGACGCAACGGCAGCAACAAGTCCGATACATATAATTTGGCATCAGCCGCAAACAGGGAGACAGAAATGGCCTACAACACAATCAAATATGAGGTCGAAGAGAACATTCTGACCATCACCTTGAACCGCCCGGACAAGCTCAATGCTTTCACCGGCAAGATGATGTCGGAACTGATCGATGCTTTCGACAAGGCCGATGCGGACGATGAAGTCCGTGCCGTCATCGTGACCGGCGAGGGCCGCGCCTTCTGCGCCGGGGCCGATCTTTCCGCTGGCGCCAAGACCTTCGACTATGCCGCCCGCGAAGACCGCCCCGAAAAGCAGGGCACGCCGGAAAAGGATGGCGAGATCGACTGGAGCCACGAGAGCGTGCGCGACGGCGGCGGTCGCGTGACCCTGCGTATCTATGAATGCCTCAAGCCCGTCATCGCCGCCGTCAATGGTCCCGCCGTCGGCATCGGCGTCACCATGCAGCTGGCGATGGACATTCGCATGGCGGCCGACAACGCCAAATTCGGTTTCGTCTTCGCCCGTCGCGGCATCGTGCCGGAAGCCTGCTCCAGCTGGTTCCTGCCCCGCATCGTCGGCATTTCCCAGGCGCTCGAATGGACCTACACGGGCCGCGTCTTCGGCGCCCAGGAAGCGCTCGATGGTGGCCTCGTCCGCTCGCTCCATGCGCCCGAAGACCTGCTCCCCGCCGCCCGTGCATTGGCGCGCGAAATCGCCGACAATACGGCGCAGGTCTCTGTCGCCCTCACGCGTCAGATGCTCTGGCGCCTGTCCGCCGCCGATCATCCGATGGAAGCCCACAAGATCGACAGT
>JBAQNC010000117.1:0-2486 GCA_049303435.1 Parvibaculum sp.
AATGTCGTGATAAAGGCATGCGCATGCACGAGCCTTGCCGCCCGCTCCGCGTCAGCGCGGCTGATCTTCGGATTGCCCAGCGCGATATTGTCGTAGACGCTGCCTGAAAAAATATGGAAGTCCTGCAGCACCACGCCGATCCGGTGGCGGATGTCGCCGGGCGCTATGTCCATGATGTCGATGCCATCGATCAGGATCGATTGCGGCGTCACATCATAGAAGCGGCAGAGCAGACGGATGAGGCTCGTCTTGCCCGAGCCCGTCGGACCCACAATCGCCACTTTCTCGCCCGGCGCGATGGTGAAGCTCACATCTTTCAGAATCGGGCTCCCCGGCACATAGGAAAAGTTGAGGTGCCGGAATTTCACTTCGCCCTTGAGGTCGGCGCGCAGCGGGATCGGATGTGCGGGCGTCTTCAGCGCTTCGTCCCAGTCGAGTGCCTGGAAGATGCGCTCGCAACTCGCCATGGCGCGGAACACGACATTCCACTGGTCGCCCATCGCGACGATAGGCCGGAAGAGCATGTCGGCGAATTGCGCAAACAGGATGATGCTGCCAAGCGTCGCCGTCCCGCCCAGCACGTCATGTCCGCCAAACCAGATGATCGTCGCGATGGCGATGAAGGCCATGCTGTCCATTGACGGCCCGTAATAGCTTTCGATCATCACCGCGCGGTTTTCCTGATCGCGGTTTTCCAGATTGATGGCCGTATAGGCATCATAGTTCAGCTTCTCGCGGCCATAGAGCTGCACGACCTCGATGCCCGACAGGTTTTCCTGAAGGTTCTGATTGAGCCGCGATAGCGTCGAGCGGATCGCGCGATAGACTCCGCCTGAAATCAGCCGGAACAGAACGGTGGCAATGGCCGCCAGCGGCAGGATAGCCAGCAGCTCGAAGGTCAGCACCGGATTGAGCGCCAGCATGATGGTGACGGCGACGAAGAAGGGCACGAATTCGCCGAGCAGCACGCCGAAACCCGCCAGCAATTCGAAAAGCGTTTCGATGTCATTGGTCAGGCGCGTCATCACGCGCCCCACCGCCACGCGGTCATAGAAGCTTGATGGCAGATGCTCCAGATGCGTGAAGAGATCGCGTCGCAAATCCCGCAATCCGTTGAGCACGGCGCGCGCCAGCGTGATGCGAAAGCCGTGGCCGAAACCGGCCCACAGCGCGATCCACAGCGCATAGAGCCCGCAGGCGACAACTAGAGTTGGCAGGCCGCTCGCCTCATGCAGCCAGAATGTCAGCGCCTTCTGCCCGAAATCCGGGGCCTGCGTTCCCGACGCCGGCAGCAATATGCCGTCGACCACGACCCGGCTCACCACGACGGGGGCCAGCACCGCCGCGCTGGCGGCCAGCAGCACCAGAGCGAGCGCCGCGAACATCCGCCCGCGATAGGGCGAAATCCATTTGGTTAGACGCCAGATGAGATGCAGGTCGAACCGGCGCGTGTCGATGTCGTCCTCGAAGATCGAATAATCCTTTTGCGGGGCGCTCATATTTCGTCCTCCGCCTTGATTGCGCCGCTCGTCGCAAGCGCCTGCGTCAGTGCGCTGCGCTGGCCTTGCGCCTTTTCGAGCGCCGCATAGAGCCCCTTGTACGCCAGCAATTCCTGATGCGTCCCCATTTCGGCAATGCGGCCTTCGTCCAGCACGATGATGCGATCGGCGTGGCGCGCGGTCGAAACGCGATGCGACACCATCAGCGTCGTGCGCCCCGCCCTGAGTTTCTTCAGCCGCGAGAGAATGAACTCCTCGGTCTCCGTGTCTACCGAGGAGAAACAATCGTCGAGCAGCAGCACGGGTGTCTCGCGGATGAGCCCGCGGGCCAGGCTCGCGCGCTGCTTCTGGCCGCCCGATAGCGTCACGCCGCGCTCGCCCACCTGCGTTTCCAGCCGGTCGGGAAAGCGCTGGATGGTCGTTTCGAGATCGGCAGATTGCGCCGCCTCCCAGACCTCGTTGATTTCGCGCGCGGGATTATCATAAGAGATATTGTGTCCCAGCTGCGCACCAAAGAGGAAAGGGTCCTGCGGCACTAACGTGATCTGGCCGCGCACCTGCGCCAGCGGCAACATGCGTATGTCGCGCCCGTCGAGAAAGATCGTGCCGGGCGCGGGATCGAGCAGGCGCACCATCAGTCGCAACAGCGTCGATTTGCCGGAGCCGACGCGCCCCAGCACAGCGATCATCTCGCCGGGCTTGATGTCGAGCGAAATATCCTTCAGCGCAGGCCACCCGCCTTCGTGCTCGGTGTCGCGTCCGGCATGGACGTAGGACAGGTCGCGGATGGTGATCGCCCCGCCGATCGTGTCGAGCGGCGCGGCGTCTTCGGCATCGCGGATTTCCGGCTCATGATCGAGGATTTCAAAAATGCGTGCCGCCGCCGATCCGCCACGCTGGAACAGCGTCACCATCACGCCGCCTTCCTTGACCGGCGAGAGCATCATGCCGAGATAGAAGATGAAGGCGGTGAACGTACCGACCGAA
>JBAQNC010000118.1:0-12624 GCA_049303435.1 Parvibaculum sp.
ACGCCAAGGTGATCGTGATCGCCGCGGGCGGTGGTTCCTTCCAGCCAAAGCGTCCGCCCATTCCGGGCATCGAGGAATATGAGGGCAAGTCCGTCTTCTATTCGGTCAAGAAGATGGAAAATTTCCGCGACAAGAAGGTGCTGATTTCAGGCGGCGGCGACAGCGCGCTCGACTGGACAATCAATCTTCAGCCCATCGCGAAGTCGATGCAGCTCATTCATCGCCGTGACGGCTTCCGCGCCGCGCCGGCGTCCGTCAACGAGATGCACAAGCTGGTCGATGAAGGCAAGATGCAGTTCCACATCGGTCAGGTGACGAAGCTTCACGGCGCCAATGGCCAGCTCGAAGGCGTGACGATCGCGGATAATCAGAAGGTCGAAAAGGAACTCGACGTCGATACGTTGCTGCCCTTCTTCGGCCTCACCATGAAGCTTGGGCCCATCGCCAACTGGGGCCTCAACCTGCATGAAAACCTCATCCCGGTTGACGTTTCGACCTTCGAGACCTCGACGCCCGGCATCTTTGCGGTGGGCGATATCAACACCTATCCCGGCAAGCTGAAGCTCATCCTGTCGGGCTTCCACGAAGTCGCGTTGATGGCGCAGAAGGCATTCCGCATCGTCTATCCAGACGCCAAGCTGACCTTCCAGTACACGACGTCCTCGACGAGCCTCCAGAAGAAGCTCGGCGTCGACTAAAGTCCCATTTTCTGCGGGATTATCCGTATGCAGATCGTTCTCGTTCATGGTGATGGCAGCGAACAGAGGCTCGACGCCGTCGAAGGCTGGCGCGTGATGGAGATCATCCGCGAGCACGGTTTTCCGATCATCGCGGAATGCGGCGGGGCATGTGCCTGCGGCACCTGTCAGGTTGAAGTCGATCCGACATGGACGGCAAAACTGCACGAGCCACGCGAGGATGAACTCGACATGCTCGATCAGAATTACGCCGACGAATGGTCGCGGCTTTCCTGCCAGTTGATTTTCATACCCGAACTCGATGGTCTCCGCCTCCGCATTTCGGAAATCGCTCTTGCCGATGCTGCCTGAAATGGGGTCCATCCGAGCGCGTGCAAGCGGGGAAATCTCCCTGCACTCTGATCGCGTCAGGTCAGAGGGTGCGATGCGTCGGGGATTATTTGTTTTCTGTCAGTTGAAAACAGTCGTCATGGCCGGACTTGATCCGGCCATCCACGTCTTTACCGCTTGAAGAAGCAGGTAGGAGAAGACATGGATACGCGGGTTAAGCCCGCGCATGACGGAGGTGGAAAATCAATGCGCGTAGGATGCAATGCCTACCCGGTTCCAGGCGTTGATATGCGCCACCGTCATGGTCAGCAGCGCGATTTCGTCCGGACGGAAATGCGCCTGAAGTTCATCATGGAGATCGTCGATTTCGGCTTGCGAGCCTGCGCGTGTCAGCACCTCGGCCCAGGCGAGCGCGGCCTTTTCGCGGGAGTTGAAAAGGTCGGAATTCTGCCAATGTTTCAAGGCCTTGACGCGAGCCTCGCTGTCGCCGCCGTCCAGCGCTTCGCGTGTGTGCATGTTGATGCAGAAGTGGCAATCGTTCATCAATGAGACGCGAATATCGATGAGGTGGCGCAGTCGCTGATCGAATGTCGCGGTCAGGCTTTCGTTGAGGCCGACAAGTCTGGTGACGGCTTCACCGGCGAGTTCATAGGTCTTGATCCGCTGTTTCATTTTGCATCTCCTCGGCAATGGACGATCATGCCTTGAAGACGTTTGGTCCCCCGAATTTGTGACAGGGCGGGACTGGACAAGCGTGCTGGCAGTTGAGAAAAGACCCGATGCTTGAGCTTGCGCCCCTTGTTGAAAAATCGTTCGAGATCTGGCCCGGCGTGCTGCGCATTGCCGCTGCGGGGCCCGGCGCGCATGGGGCCGTTGCGGCGGGCATCGATGCTGCGCGCGAGATTGCCAGCAGTCTGATGAGCGATGCGGAATTGCTCTCGCGTGGTTCAGTCGATGTCTTGCCGCGAGGCGTGGCGGCGCGTGCGCTGCTCGAGGCGGCGCGGGGGTTGGTGGCGCTCTTGCCTGTCGAGGCAATGCCGCCGCCGCTGGTCGGGTTGCCGGGGGCGGTTTGCGACGTCGTCATGAATGCGATGCGAGAGGTTGGCGATGTGGATTTTGCCTCGGTCACGCTTTGCGATGTCTCGGCCTTCCATCGCAATGCGCATGCCCCTGTGGCGGCTCTGGCCGCGCTGCCGGTGATGGCCGGGGAATTCCTGCACGGCCTGTCTTCGGATTGCGCCTCGGGCGGCATTGCCTTCAGCGGCATGGGCCGGTTTTTTCCGACGAGAGGCGTGGCTGATCTTGTCGCCGTGCTGGGCGATACGGCGGTGCTTTCCGCTCTGTCTGCCGCCGTTCTGGGGGATACGATGATCTGGCCGCAGGCAAAGGCCAACCGCCGCAGGATTGTCGATCCGCTGGTGGCGGCGGCCTATGCGGATCGCGCTTCCGTCTATCTGCCGGGTTTGATGCCGCCTGACGAAATCTGGGAAACCCTGTCCAAAGGCATGCGGATGGCCTCGCGCCTGCGTGAAAAGCGCGTTTTGCTTGCCGCCGCCTTCGCGCTCAAGGGGCGAGGGCGGACGAGCGGCCCCGTTGCGGGCGACCGGCTGCTGCGCTTCGGCGTTTCGGAGTGGCGCTAGGTCCTTTCCCCCCTCATACTGCGTAAAAATATTCAGGGGAGACGAGGTCTATGGGTCTTTACGAAAAATACGTCGTGCCGCATGTCATCAACTGCGCTTGCGGCGCCAAGCCGATTACCTATCAGCGCAAGAAGGTTGTGCCGCTTTGCGAGGGTACGGTTCTCGAAATCGGCATCGGCACAGGCTTCAATCTGCCTTACTACGATGGCGCCAAGGTCACGAAGCTGATCGGTCTCGATCCGTCAGAGGAATCCTGGAAACTTGCGGGCGAACGCGCCGCGCATTTGCCGTTTCCGGTTGAGTTCATCGGCCTGCCGGGCGAGCAGATTCCGCTGGAAGACAAGAGCGTCGATACGGTGTTGGTGACCTTCGCGCTTTGCACGATCCCTGATCCTCAGAAGGCGCTGGAAGGCATGCGGCGTGTGCTGAAGCCGGGCGGCAAGCTCATCTTTTGCGAGCATGGCGCGGCGCCCGACGCGGATGTCGCGCGCTGGCAGAACCGTATCAATCCGGTGTGGAAGGTTCTTTTCGGCGGTTGCAATCTCAACCGCAAGATATCCACGATCATCGAGGGATCGGGATTCAGGATCGACGATCTGCAGACCATGTATCTGCCGTCCACGCCGCGCTTTGCGGGGTACAATTACTGGGGCGTCGCCCAGTCTGCCTGAATTAAGTCGGCCTGATCCTCACTGAATTAAGTAGGCCTGATCCTCAATAGTAGGGACCATAGGGGCTATAGGGACCCCACGGTCCCCAGGGGCGGGGCGCGTTAGCGCGTTCGAGCGCTTGGGTGTTTTCTTCCTGCGCCCGGATTTCCTGCAATTTCAGCAGGCAGTTGGAAAAGGCATCCGTGTTCGGCTTGAAGCCGAGGCGCGTGCATTCGGCATGATCGGCCTGTTGCTGGGCGGCAATCTCGGCGGCGCGTTCCTGCGGGCTGGCGCAGCCAGCGAGCGCTAGAAGACAGGCGAGGCTCATCCATTTCCACATTTGGAACTCCTGTCAAAATCCTTTGGAGACGCCCACGCCGACACCGAAATGGAAGGGGGAATCGGCGTTTTTAGCGTCTTGCTGCGCGCGGATTTCCTTCAGTTTCAGACGACAGTTGCCATAGGCCTCGGTGCCGGGCTTGAAGCCGAGATCAATGCAGTTCTGATTGTCGATGGCGTCGATCCGGGCCTGTTCGACCGCAGGGTCGCCGGCGCAGGCGCTGAGAGACAGTCCGAGAGCCAGAAGAATGCCTGTCGTGGATATGCGTGTCATATTCATCGTTTCGGTGCCTCCATTTTCATTCACCTTAATCTCGCCCGTGAAAAAGGCAAAAGCGGGGCAATCACGTCATTCCGATGCGATCATTCCGGATTGTCGGTGCGCCGTCGGTATTGCAGCGCGCTGCCGATCAGTTCCGTACCGACAAAGGCCCAGAGAAGGGGCGTCGCGCCCCATGTGATGGCGTGGATGATGAGGGCCGCCACGATCAGGCGTCCCAGCGCGTCGAGGCGGGAAAGGTCTTCATTGGGCGAGCCGATGCGCGCCAGCGCCCAGATGACGCCGAGGATGCCCATGATGTTCACGAACATCAGTGAGACGGCGTCGAATGTCGGGATGCGGCTATCCACCCCCATCAGTTGATCGGCCCGATAGATCAGGCCGATCACCCAATAGGAAACGGTGGGAAGCGCAAAGGGCAGGGTGACGCCCAGATCGAACCAGGCGATGGCCCGTATCAGCGTTTGTCGGGTCAGCGCGAAAGTTCCCGCATGGCCTTGTCGAGGCCTTCGAGCGTTAGCGGATACATGCGTTCGCCCATGATCTGCTTGATGATCTGGAGCGAGGGCGTGTATTCCCAATGGCGCTCGGCGACCGGGTTGAGCCAGACTGCGCTTTCATAGATCTGCGTCACGCGTTCCAGCCAGATGCCGCCGGGCTCCTCGTTCCAGTGTTCCACCGAGCCGCCCGCATAGGTAATTTCGTAAGGCGACATGGTGGCGTCGCCGACGAAGATGATCTTGTAATCAGCGGGAAACTTGTGGAGCACGTCCCAGGTGTTCATCTTTTCGTTGTGACGGCGCTTGTTGTCCTTCCACACGCCTTCGTAAAGGCAGTTGTGGAAGTAGAAATATTCCATGTTCTTGAATTCGGTGCGCGCCGCGGAGAAAAGTTCCTCGCAGAGCTTGATATGGCTGTCCATCGAACCGCCGATGTCGAAGAGGACCAGCAGCTTCACCTTGTTGCGGCGTTCGGCGACCATCTTGATATCGAGATAACCGTGGCTGGCCGTTGATTTGACCGTATCATCGAGGTCGAGTTCGGTCTGTGCGCCTTCGCGGGCGAATTTGCGCAAGCGGCGTAGCGCCACCTTGATGTTGCGCGTGCCAAGCTCGACCGAGTCGTCGAGGTTCTTGTATTCACGCTTATCCCAGACCTTGACCGCCTTGCCGTGGCGGCCTTCCTTTTGACCGATGCGCACGCCTTCGGGGTTATAGCCATTGGCGCCGAAGGGCGAGGTGCCGCCCGTACCAATCCACTTGTTCCCGCCTTCGTGGCGTTCTTTCTGTTCTTCGAGGCGCTTTTGTAGCGTCTCCATGATCTTTTCCCAGCCGCCGAGGGCTTCGATTTCGGCTTTTTCCTCTTCGGTCAGGAATTTCTCGGTGAGCGCTCTCAGCCAATCTTCGGGAATTTCCGTCGTGCGGTCGTCGATCGTCAGATCGAGGCCCTTGAAGACATGGCCGAAGACCTGGTCGAACTTGTCTAGATTGCGCTCGTCCTTGACCAGCGAGGCGCGGGAGAGGAAATAGAAATCCTCCACCTTGTTCTCGATGACATTCTTGTCGAGCGCTTCGAGCAGCATCAGATATTCCCGCAAGGATACGGGAATATTGGCGTTCTTCAGTTCGTGGAAGAAATGGACGAACATGGGCGTCTCCTTTTCTTCGGTCGATCAGTTCCGTTCGCGGCGGGCAAGAAAGGCGAGGCGTTCGAAGAGGTGAACGTCCTGTTCGTTCTTCAGCAGCGCGCCGTGGAGCGGCGGGATGAGCTTCGAAGGATCTTTTTCGCGCAGGGTTTCGGGCGAGATATCCTCGGAGAGGAGAAGTTTCAGCCAGTCGATCAGTTCCGATGTCGAGGGCTTCTTCTTGAGGCCCGGCACTTCGCGGATTTCGTAGAAGATGTTCAGCGCTTCCTGAACCAGCTTGCCCTTGAGACCGGGGAAGTGGACGTCGATGATGGCGCGCATCGTGTCTTCATCGGGGAACTTGATGTAGTGAAAGAAGCAGCGGCGCAGGAAGGCGTCCGGCAGTTCTTTCTCGTTGTTCGAGGTGATGATGACGATGGGGCGCTGGGCGGCCTTGATCACCTGGTCGGTTTCGTAAACGTAGAATTCCATGCGATCGAGTTCCTGAAGCAGGTCGTTCGGGAATTCGATGTCGGCCTTGTCGATTTCGTCGATCAGCAGGATCGGGCGGTTCGGGCGCTCGAAGGCCTCCCAGAGCTTGCCCTTGGCAATGTAGTTGCCGATGTCCTTGACGCGCTCGTCGCCGAGCTGGCTGTCGCGCAGGCGCGTGATGGCGTCATATTCATAGAGGCCCTGCTGGGCCTTGGTGGTCGATTTGATGTTCCAGGTGATGAGTTCGGCGTTCAGCGCCTTGGAGACTTCTTCGGCCAGCACCGTCTTGCCGGTGCCGGGCTCGCCCTTGATGAGCAGGGGACGCTGAAGCGTTATCGAGGCGTTAACGGCGATGCGCAGGTCTTCGGTAGCAACGTAATTCTCTGTACCTTCGAATTTCATTTGTATCGGCTTTCTCTCGGGGCATCGAATGACGCCCGCATGGCAATATCTGGACGGAACAGAAACTACGGTGTGGATGGCAAGCGTTCAAGACAAACGCCACTTCCCCGTTGAGGGACAGCTGTGCGTTTGCGTGCAGGTGCCGGGCAAAACTTGCCGAGAGGCGGCGAAAAACACCCTTAAAGATCCATGTATATTAAGATAACTATCTGATTTTATTATATTTTCTGTCTGGCCCGCTCCTTGCTCCTTCTGGTTCAAGCATTCGTGCATCTGTACATCGGCATGGAGACAAGCCATGAGTTTCTTTGGGTCAATGACCACCGCGATCACCGGCATCCGCGCGCAGTCCAGCGCGCTTGGGTATATTTCCGACAACATCGCGAACAGCCAGACGACCGGCTTCAAGCGTACAGACGCTAATTTCTATGACATCGTCACGGCGTCGAACGCCAATTTTCATCAACCCGGCGCGGTTGTGGCCAAACCCGGCTATACCAATACGGTGCAAGGATCGGTGGATGCCTCGCAGGTCGCCACCAATATGGCGATCAATGGCGAAGGCTTCTTCGTTGTGGCGCAGCGCGTGGCGACGGTGGATAATAACCCGGTTTTCCAGAGCGTGAACTACTACACCCGTCGCGGCGACTTCTCGATGGACAAGAATGGCTATCTCGTCAATGGCGGCGGCTATTATCTTCAGGGCGTCGCCATCGATCCGGCGACGAACAACCCGGTTGGCGATACGCCGAGCGTGATGCAGGTCAACAACAGCTTCCTCGCGGCACAGCAAACAACGGGCATCAAATATACGGCCAATCTGCCCAATGTGCCCCAGACGGCGCATGCGTCCGCTGTCGGCAATACGCCGGGCAGCGAGTTGCTGATGACGGCGGCGGAAATCGCGGGCGGCACGACGTTCGCCAATGATCCGACAGGCGCGGGCCCCGGTGATGGCGTCATTCAGGCCAATGACGAACAGAATTTCCTCGATCGTTCCGTCTCCGGCGGCGCTATCACCGCTTATGACGGGCAGGGCAATCCGGTCAACGTCCAGATCCGCTGGGTCAAGACCAACAATGCCGCCGATGACGCCGGCACGGGTGGTGGCGATACATGGATGGCTTTCTACAAGTCCAATGACAGCGCCACGGGCACGACTGCCAAATGGACGGGCATGGGGCAGGCCTATCAGTTCAATTCGACCGGCCAGCTTACGCCCGCCGTCGACTCAATGACGATATCCAATCTGACTGTCAACGGCGACAATCTTGGTAATGTGACCCTGACGCATGGTCCGGGCAACATGACCCAGTTCGCTGACAACAATGGCACGGTGACGGTCAACAAGATCGAGCAGGACGGCTATGCCTCCGGCGAGCTTGTGAATGTGGCCGTGGGCGCCAATGGTCGTGTGACGGGCACTTACACGAACGGCAAGACGATCGACATCTTCCAGGTGTCGCTTGCCA
The DNA here is from genome assembly GCA_049303435.1 of Parvibaculum sp. Lineage (GTDB taxonomy): Bacteria > Pseudomonadota > Alphaproteobacteria > Parvibaculales > Parvibaculaceae > Parvibaculum. The sequence continues at coordinate 7,928 of JBAQNC010000118.1, forward strand.
AGTTCAACAATCCCAATGGCTTGCAGAAGATGAACGGCACGGCTTTCGCCGAGACGCAGGAATCGGGTGCAGCCATTTCGGGCGGTACGGGCGACATTATTGCGTCGTCTCTCGAAGCCTCGAATGTCGATCTGGCCGATGAGTTCTCAAAGCTCATCGTTGCCCAGCAGGCCTATACCGCTGGTACGCGTATCATCACGACCTCCGATACGCTGATCCAGGAAACGCTGAATATGAAGCGTTAAGGCCAGTCGCACTGAAATCAGGGTCTGAACCAGAATGAGCCTTTATTCCGCCATCGGCAGCGCTATCAGCGGACTCAACGCGAGTCAGGCCGCGCTCGATCTTGTTTCGCGCAATATCGCGAATGCAAATACGGCGGGCTATACGGCCAAGACGTCAGTCGTTGCGGATAACATTGCCGGTGGTGAAGGCATCGGGGTGCGGATCCTTGCCGCCACCCGCAATGTCGACAGCTTTCTGCAGGCCCAGATTCGTACCGAAACGGGGAAGTCCTCAAAGCTCGATGTCTATGACAAGTTCCTGTCGCGCGTGAACGGTATGTTCGGCGCGCCGGACAGCCAGACGTCGATGGCGGCGTCGGTCACGGCGATGATCTCCAAGCTTCAGGCCGTTGCGACATCGCCAGACGATCCGGCGGCCCGCCAGACGTTTCTCAATTCGGCGACAAATCTTGCCTCGCAACTCAACTCCATGACCCAGCAGTTGCAGGGCATGCGTCTGGAAGCGGAGCAGAGCATTTCGACGGCGGTCGGCACTGCCAACACCCAGCTCAAGACAATTGCCGCGCTGAACAATCAGATCGCACAGCGTCAGGCGACCAATGTGTCCGTTGCCGATCTTCAGGATCAGCGCGACGCCGCGGTCGACAAGTTATCCACGCTGATGGATATCAAGTCGGTCGCTCGCGACGATGGTACGATTGCCGTGTTCACCGGCGGGGGACAACTTCTCCTCGACAAGCAGCCGGTGACATTGTCCTTCGACGAACACACCAGTATCGATGCGACGTCGAGCTATAGCCTTGATCCGTCGAATCGCACCGTCGGCACGATCACATTGCAGAATGGTACGACCTCCGTCGATCTGATCGCGTCTGGTGCTTTCCGGTTCGGTGCGATTTCCGGCTATCTCGACATGCGCGACAAGGTTCTGCCTCAGGCACAGGCGCAGCTTGACGAACTGGCGGGTCAGTTGGCGAGCTCCATGTCTCAGGAAACCGTGCCTGGCGCAGCGGTGACAAGCGGCGCGGCGACGGGCTTTGGTGTCGATACCAGTGCGCTTCTGTCGGGTAATTCCGTCAATCTGACCTATACCGATACGCCTGGCGGGACAGAGCACAAGATCACTTTCGTCAAGGTGATGGATCCCTCGACGTTGCCGCTTGCCAATACGGCGACGGCCAACCCCAATGACACAGTCGTCGGCATCAATTTCAATCAGCCGATTGCGGGTATCGTAGCCGACATGCAGGCGGCGCTTCCGGCTTCGGTCGTGGTGTCGAACCCGAGCGGCAATGTCGTCGACTTTGTCGATGATGGTGTGGCGGGGACAAGTGACGTCAATGCCGTCAGCGCTACGGTCACGTCCACCGCCCTTGCGGATTCAGGTACAGGCCTATCGCTGTTCGTCGATGGCAACGGCCAGAAGTCCTATTCGGGCAGTCTCGACAATCCGCCTCAGGTGACGGGCTTTGCCGGTCGCATCATGGTCAATTCCGCCGTGCTTGCCGATGACACTTCACTTGTCGTTTACAGCACCAGCCCGCAGACATCGATTGGCGATGATATGCGCCCCAATGATTTGCTGGCCCGTCTCGGCGACACGAGCCGTCAATATTCGTCGCAGACGGGGATTGGCAGCGTAACGACGCCATTCAGCGGATCGGTGGATAGTTTCGCTCGCCGGATCGTGGCGGTGCAGGCTGCGGCGGCGCAGAGCGCGTCGGATAATTCGACGGCGCAGTCCACGGTGTCGGATGCGCTGAAGCAGAAATTTGACAGTGAGACGGGCGTCAATATCGACAATGAGATGTCGAACCTGATCACGTTCCAGAATGCCTATGCCGCGAATGCGCGGGTCATTACGACGGTAAAACAACTCTTTGATGTTCTTCTGAGCATCGGAAGGTAAGTCATGCAGATTTCCTCATACGCCCAGTCCCTGTCGATGCGGAATAGCATCAACACGATTCAGACACAGCTTCAGGATCTGCAAAGGCAGCTCACGACTGGTCTCAAGACTGATAGCTATGCGGGTCTGGGGGATTCGCGTTCGCTTGTGCTGGCGCTCAACAATCAGGTGAGCGCGTCCAACTCCTATCTCAGCACGATCCAGACGACACAGTTGCGGTTGAAGTCGAGCATGGATGCGCTGACCAGCATGAACAACGTTGCGTCGGAGTTGAAGAGCGGCAGCCTGACGAGCAAGTTCAATCTGACGAGTGGCGGTCAGACTGACCTTCAGATCACGGCTGGCATGCGCCTGAGCGAAGTGGTCGATCTCCTCAATCTGAATGTGGGCGACCGTCAGCTCTTTGCCGGGAAAGATACCCAGACCACACCGGTCGTCAGTTCCGACCTTATGCTCAACGGGGATACGACGCGCGCCGGCCTTAAGACGGTGATCGCGCAGCGCAACGCTGCCGATCTGGGCGATGGCAAGGGGCGTCTGACGCTTTCGACGCCTGTGGCCAATACCGTTTCTCTCGGCGAAGATGTGGCGGGGAGTCCTTTCGGCTTCAAGCTTTCCAACGTCAGCTCGACGCTGGGCGGCGCCACGGTGACTGGGCCGACAGGCTCACCCGCGACGGTCGACGTCGCCTTTGGCGCGACCCTGCCGAGCGAAGGTCAGAGCCTATCGCTCGATCTCAATCTGCCGGATGGCACCACGACGACGGTGACTCTGACGGCGACGACCGCGTCCCCCGCAGCCGCCGGTCAGTTCACGATCGGAGCGGATGCGGCGACTACGGCCACCAATTTTCAGACGGCGCTGGACGCCTCGCTGCAGACGGAGGCCAAAACCTCGCTCGTTTCGGCTTCGACGGTGCAGGCTGGCAATGACTTCTTCGGTAATCCACCTACGCGTGTCGATGGCCCGCCTTATGACACTGCTATCGCGACGGTGGCCGGGACGGCCAATGACACGGTCTTCTGGTACCAGGGGGATACGAGCGGCACGGCGGGGAACAACTTCATCGCCACGATTGGCGATGGGGCGCAGGTTGCTTATGGCGCCCGCGCAGACCAGAGTGCACTTAGCACTATTGTCAAAAATGCGGCAATTCTGGCAGCTGTTTCCTATACGGGGACAGATAGCACGGAAGCAGGCGCCTATTCGCAGCTCATCAAGCGTACCGGCTCGTCGCTGAACTATGACAATGGCGGGCAGACGTTGCAGGGCGTGATCACTGATCTTGGTCTGAAGTCTTCAACTCTTGATACGGCGCAGAGCAATCTGCAGACGCAGATTTCGACAAGCAAAAGCGTGCTTTCCGATACGCAGAATGCCGACGAATACGATGTGGCGACCAAGCTCAACTCGTTGATGACACAGCTCCAGGCGAGCTATCAGGTGACGTCGAGTCTTTCCAAGCTGACGCTGGTTTCGTTCCTCTAGACGCGCCAATCCGATCAAACAAAAAGGGGCCAATCGATTGGCCCCTTTTTCGTGTGTGTCGTATTTTCGAGATCGATCAGGCAGGACGTTGCATCAGGCCTGCCGAGATCTGGCGATTGATGTTGATCAGGACATCAAGGAGTTCGGGCGCGGGAAGGGTCTGGATTTCCAGGGTGCGTTTGAAGACAAAGATCGAAAGATTGGCAATATTCTGCCGGATCTCCTTGGGGAGTTCGCTCTCCGGGCTCGTAACCGAAGTGGCAAAGATCGTCCAGATGGTGCGATTGTAGAGCAGGGCGGGTTCAAGGTCGGCGGGCGGCGCATCGCCCCAGCTCGTCTTGATCTGATTGAACCGGCTGGCGGCCTTCAGGAGGACTGTTGCTTCGGTTTCGCGAGGGTCAGTGCCCGTGCGAGCCGTTTGTGCATAGGCCTCATGCGCTTTTGACATTCCCCATCAGCTCCCGTTCGTACTCGATCAACTTTCGAGTCTGCTTAAGAGCTTTATACATGTCGCCGGTTAAAATTTTATTGTTAATGTCATCGATCATCTCCGCTGTGCTTGGCGCTGCCTCGAGCACATCTTTCACCAGCGAAAAATAGAGATCGTGATGTGGGGTCGGGTCCGGAGAGAGATACATCATCTGGACCATGAGATAGATCTTCTTGCAGGGCGTGTCGGCGTCGTCGAGACGGAGGATATCTTTTTCACGCAAGATCGGTGCATCGCCTTCGATGAAGAGGCGGGTTCGCTGGTCGTCATTGGTGATCACGCTATCGCCGAGGATAAATCGTTCGCCGGGTTTGAGTTCAACTTTGAGCGCCATGGCCTTGATCCCCAGTCTGTTTGATTCTCGTGCGTCGATAATAGATGAACGTGGGCCCAAACCGAAGCGGTGGTCGTCTAATGGCGAAAGATCGCATCAAATCCCCAAAAACAAACGGCGGGAACTTCCGTTCCCGCCGTCATTCTGGATCGCTCTGTCTCGATTAACGGATGATCGAGAGGATCGAGGACTGGGCCTGGTTGGACAGCGACAGAGCCGTCGTCGCCAGAG
>JBAQNC010000119.1:0-1651 GCA_049303435.1 Parvibaculum sp.
CCTCCCTCCTCCCCAAGGCGCTGGCGGCACCCTCCCCCTCCCGAAATCAAGACAAACGCCAGCACAACACGCACTCGAGCCAGGTCTCGAAATGTGAGTGTTTCCTGCAAGAGATCGTGACTTTTCATGCCATCCCGCCACGTGAAGGCGAAGCGGCACGAAAAACGCGATCGAAAAAACTTGTCCTCAGGGTTTGGAAACGGCTGCAAGTCCGGTCAGCGCGCGCAACTGGAAGCGGCCCAATTCCTGGCCGGTCTTCACATTGACGATAATGATATCCTCGCCCCGCGCGCCCACGACATGAATGGCCATCCGGTCTTCATTGAGATTGACCGAACGGACGACATCGTCTTTATCGATCTGGATATCGCTGACCCCGAATTGGCCACCCGGCCCCACGAGACGCGATGCGGCCTGCGGGCTGGAGGCCCGCTTGACGATCGTCACCGCCACAAGCCCAAATCCGACAACGAGCAGAACACCCATGACAGCGACAGCCACCTTCATTACAAGCAATCTGGGTGCCGGCGGGGTTTCCATCTCGGACGTCTCGACGGTATCCTCGGGCATGAAATCTTCTCCAGAAACTCAAATGGCCAATGTGCAAGCAGGCGAACGCCATATATTGGTCGTGGAACCGGCAGATGCCGGAACGCGACTGGACAAGTATCTCACGGAAGCCCTCGGGAGCAAGGCCGCAGATGACGAGAACTTCGACGGCGAGCTTCTGTCGCGCGCCCGCATCAAGTCGCTGATCGATCAGGGTCACGTCACGCGCCTCGTCAAAAACGCGCCCGCGCTCACCATCGACGCCTCCTACCGCGTCAAGGAAGGCGAAAGTTTCACGCTCGACGTGCCCGCCGCGAGACCCGCGCGACCGGCGGCCCAATCCATTCCGCTCGACGTCGTCTATGAGGACGCCGAACTCATCGTCATCATGAAACCGGCGGGCCTCGTCGTCCATCCAGCCGCAGGCAATCACGACAATACGCTGGTCAACGCGCTCATCGCGCATTGTGGCGACACACTTTCCGGCATTGGCGGCGAAAAGCGCCCCGGCATCGTCCATCGCCTCGACAAGGACACGAGCGGGCTGATGGTCGTCGCCAAGACCGACCGCGCCCACCGCGCCTTGAGCGAACAATTCGCCGCGCATGGCCGCGACGGCAAGCTGACGCGCGCCTACACGGCGCTCGTCTGGGGCGCGCCCCGCCCTCATGTCGGCACCATCGACGCCAATATCGTGCGCTCGTCGCACAACCGCACCAAGATGGCGACCGCCAAGACCGCCGGTCGCACGGCGATCACGCATTACAAGGTGCTGGAAAGTTTCGGAACCCCCATCGAAGTCACGCTCATCGAGTGTCGGCTGGAGACGGGCCGAACGCATCAGATCCGCGTCCATATGACGGCGATGGGCCACCCGCTGCTGGGCGACGCGACCTATGGCACGGGCCAGCGCACCCGCAAGGCGAAAATCCCGGACAAGGCGCAAGCCGCCCTTGAACGGCTGGGGCGGCAGGCGCTTCACGCCCATCATCTGGGCTTTGAACACCCGGTGACCGGCGAACAGATGAACTTCGACGCCCCCCTGCCCACCGACATGCAAGACCTGCTGGACGCCCTGAAGCGGGGCTAAAACAGCCCAAAG
>JBAQNC010000120.1:0-18866 GCA_049303435.1 Parvibaculum sp.
GTGTAGTGGAGGACCTGATGCACCGTCACCAGATCAGCCGTTTCATCAGCAATCGGGAGGTCATAGAGATCCCCCTGACGCAGAGAACAATGCTCAATGCCGATCTGGTCAAGCCGGGCACGCGCAAAGGCCAGCATTTCCGGCGACAGGTCGATGCCGAGACTGTTACGAGCGCGCGGTCCGATCAACTCGATCATGCGCCCCGTGCCGGTTCCAAGATCGACGAAGCTCTCAATTATCTCGCTCGCCGACCCAAGCTCCATCATGGCCTGCTCGACCTTGGCCTCGGGCACATGAAGAGAACGGATACGGTTCCACTCATCCACATTCACACGGAAAAACTCGGCGGCCCGCTCCGCCCTTGCCGCCCGCACGGCGTCAAGCCGCTCAAGATCGCGGGCAATGACCGGGTCGTCGCTCGGAATAAGCGCTGTCAGCACATTCGCCAATTTGTGGCCCGCGCCGCTTTGCGAACGGCGATAAAAAACCCAACTGCCCTCACGAAATCGGTCAAGCAATCCGGCCTCGCAAAGAAGCTTCAAATGGCGGCTGACGCGCGGCTGGCTCTGTCGCAGAATTTGCGTGAGTTCCGTCACCGTAAGCTCGCTTTTGACCAGAATCGCAAGCAGCCGCAAGCGGGTGGGTTCACCCGCAGCGCGCAATCCTGTCAAAAGCTCATCCATCTCCACCTCGCATTCAAGACATGAGATATAAACATATCTTTATGCGGGCATTCAAGGGGCAAATTTAGAAGCAAATGCGGGACATTTCGGCAACACTGGCTCATCAGGGATACGCACTCTCTGCTCTGTTGCTGGTTAATATCCAGCCCTTGTGCTAGCAAAGTGGTTTGGTTCTTTCCCAAAAAAGAGCCAAAAAATTCGCAGTTCTTAAGAAAATCTAGGGTGTTTGTCCCCCAGGATAGCACTTCCACAGACGACAAACGCTTGCGGACCAGTAGGCATCCCAGCCACTTCCCGAGGCCATGAGACGGAACAGAAGAATGAAGTTGGTTGTGAGGACGCTGAATCTGAGCATCAAAACGGCTTGTATCGGCATAGCAATGCTATCGCTGGCAGCTTGCGCCACAAGACCGGACCCGAATAATGCGGTTGCGGTGCAAACCTATAATGACACGAACGACCCCATTGAGCCGCTAAACCGCTATTTCTTCGAACTGAACCGGTTTTTCGACGCGATTCTCATTAAACCCGTCGCCACCTGGTATGATGGTGTCGTGCCTCGCCCCGTGCGCCAGAGCGTTCGCCATTTCCTCGACAATCTGAAAAGCCCTGTCGTGCTGGCCAATGATGGTCTGCAGGGCGAATGGGACCGCGCGGATACGACCGCCACACGCTTCGGTATCAACACGACTGTTGGCGTGCTTGGTCTGTTCGACCCTGCCACCGGCTGGGGCTATCCGCAGCACAGTGAAGATTTCGGACAGACACTCGGTACCTATGACGTGCCGGAAGGGCCTTACATCTTTCTGCCGATCCTCGGTCCCTCACCGCCCCGCGACCTGACGGGCTTCGTGGTTGATAGCTTCTTCGATCCGCTGACCTATATTTATTGGAACGGCCCCTACACAGTGCCCGTGACACGATTCGTTATCAACGGCATTGATGTGCGTGCGCGTAACCTGAAGACGCTCGACCAGATCGAGCGGACCTCGGTTGACTACTATGCGACTGTGCGGAGCCTCTACCGCCAAAGCCGCGCCAATGAAATCGCAAACGGCAAGACGAATGCGAACGATCTCCCGGATATCGACAACCTGAATTTCGACACAAACGAACCTCAGGCTGTCTCTCCAAAATAGGGACAAGTCAGTCGCTCGACAGATACCCTCCTCACATATGTGCAGGAGACAGAACAGAAACCCAGGCCTGGACACAGGCCCGGGTTTTCACCCCCCCCAGGAGACCTGCAATGATACCCCTCCGTTCTTTGCGAACAATCCTTGCTCCGGCGATCTTCCTGTCGACAATCCTGATCGCGGGCCTTTCGTTCAATGCGCCGGCCTTTGCCAAGGATGAAGCCGCCGAAGCTTTCGTCAATGATATCTCTCAGCGAGCCATCGCCATCATCAGCGACAAGAGCGCGACCACCAGCGATCGTGAAAAGGAATTCGGCAAATTATTGGATGAAAAGGCCGACATGAGAAAGATCGCCGCCTTCGCGCTCGGTCAATATGTCCGCCTTCCGACGGACGAACAAAAATCCGAATATCTCGATCTCGTCCGCAATTTCATCGTGAAAGTCTATGTCACCCGCCTGTCGGATTATCACAACGAAAAGCTGGTGATTACCGGCTCGCAGACCAAGGGAAAAAATCAGGCTCTCGTGGACAGCCAGATCAATTTCACCAATGGCCGTGACCCTGTGACGATTACCTGGTGGCTCATCAAGGACAAGAGCGGCGACTACAAGATCTTTGACGTCAATGTTGTCGGCATCTGGCTGGCGCAAGAACAACGCTCGGCGTTCACCTCGGTGATCTCCAACCACAATGACAACTTCAATGCGCTGCTTGATCATCTCAAATCGCAAATCACGACGACCGCCGCCGCCAAGAGCAACTAGGCGTCTCGCCATTCAAACGAAAACGGCGCGGAGATTATTCCCGCGCCGTTTCTGTTTGTGACACCCTAGCGGCTGAAGCGCTTGTATTTGATCCGATGCGGAATTTCCGCTGCGGCGCCAAGCCGCCGCTTCTTGTCTTCTTCATATTCCTGATAGTTACCCTCGAACCATTCGACATGACTGTCACCTTCAAAGGCAAGCATGTGAGTGGCAATACGATCGAGAAACCAGCGATCATGGCTGATGACCACAGCGCAACCGGCAAAGTCGACAAGCGCATCTTCAAGTGCGCGCAGCGTTTCAACGTCGAGATCATTGGTCGGTTCGTCGAGCAACAGCAAATTCGCACCGGATTTCAGCATCTTGGCGAGATGGACGCGGTTGCGTTCACCACCTGACAGGAGACCCACCTTCTTCTGCTGATCGCTGCCCTTGAAGTTGAACGACCCGACATAAGCGCGACTCGGCATGGTCGTCTTGCCAAGCTCGATAATGTCAGTGCCGCCCGAAATCTCCTCCCAGACATTCTTGTTGGAATCGAGCGAGTCGCGGCTCTGATCGACATAACCCATGACGACGGTATCGCCGATCTTGAGCGTTCCGCTATCCGGCTTTTCCTGTCCCGAAAGCATGCGGAAAAGCGTCGTCTTGCCCGCACCGTTCGGACCGATAACGCCGACAATGCCGCCCGGAGGCAGACTGAAGGAAAGATCGTCAATCAGAAGACGATCGCCGAAGCCCTTGGAAATATGTTCCGCCTCATAAACATTGCCGCCAAGACGCGGCCCCGCCGGAATGACGATCTGGGCCTTGCCTTCCTGCTGCTTGCCCGCCTCGGCAAGCAACTCGTCATAGGCGCTGATACGCGCCTTGGATTTTGCCTGACGCGCCTTTGGGCTCTGCCTGATCCACTCCAATTCGCGAGAAAGCGTGCGCTGCTTTGCTTCTTCCTGACGGCCTTCCTGCTCGAGACGCTTCTCCTTCTTCTCGAGCCATGAGGAATAATTGCCCTCATAGGGAATGCCTGAGCCGCGGTCAAGTTCCAGAATCCAGCCCGTAACATTGTCGAGAAAGTAGCGATCATGCGTCACCATCACGACCGTGCCGGAATATTCCTTGAGATAATTCTGCAACCAGGCGATCGACTCCGCATCAAGATGGTTGGTCGGTTCGTCGAGAAGCAGCAGATCGGGCGAGGCAAGCAAAAGACGGCACAACGCCACGCGGCGGCGTTCACCACCCGAAAGACTGTTCACATCCGCTTCGCCGTCGGGACAACGCAACGCATCCATCGCCATCTCGACCTGACCATCGAGATCCCAGAGGTTCTGCGCATCGATAATGTCCTGAAGCTTCGCCATTTCCTCGGCCGTCTCGTCCGAATAGTTCATGGCAAGCTCGTTATAGCGGTCGACCAGATCCTTCTTTTCCTTGGCGCCCTCCATCACATTGCCAAAGACATTCAGGTCCGGATCAAGTTCCGGCTCCTGCTGGAGATAGCCGATCTTCGCCCCTTCGGCGGCCCATGCCTCGCCCGTGAATTCCGAGTCGACTCCGGCCATGATGCGCAGAAGCGTCGATTTGCCCGCGCCATTGAGACCGACAACACCGATCTTGACGCCCGGCAGGAAGGACAGGCGAATGTCCTTCAAGACCTGCTTGCCGCCCGGATAGGTCTTGGACAGCCGATCCATGACATAAACATACTGATAGGAGGCCATGCGCCGCTCACTCTCGAATATCGGTGAATTGATGATAGAGACCTTCTAGCGGATCACGCTTCTGTCAGCAATCTCTGACACAAGGGGAGCTCCAAACCAGCTTTTGGCGAGCGCCTTGAACTAGTCGAATTGCCGCGATGAAAGTCGCCACGCCGCAGCAACCCCCACAAGTGCTACCGGCGCAAAAGCGGCAAAAAGCCAGAAACTGGCCTGCCCGGCCGTCTCCGCGTCAATACCATCTGCAAAGCCGAGAAAATTGGCGATAACGCCCGCCCCTGCCGAACCTGCCGCATAACCGACCAGTTGCATGGTGGGCACGGCGGATGACGCCAGCGCGCGTTCGCCCTTTACCACGGAAAGAATAATCCGCCGGGTCACGAAAGCCCAGCTGAGACCGAAGCCGCCTCCCAGAAAAATCGCGGCGATGCCGATCGCCATCAAAGGCCCCGACGGCATGAAAAGCGCCAGAAGAATACTCGCGACGAAAACGCTGAGCGCGCCAAGCTTGAGAAAAAAACCTTCCCACCGCACACCCAATCCGGCAACGCAGAGTGCCGCAATGGTCCATGAAGCCGATTCAATCGCCAGAACGTAGCCCGCGACAAGCGGCGAGGTCCCGAAAAGCGCCTGCATGATTGCCGCGCCATAAACCGAAAAACCGATGGCGGCGGCCGACATGGCGAAGATCATGAGATATCCCGAACCCGCTGCGCTCATGAGGTCGCGACTTGATCGCGGCAACAAAGGCGCCAGTGCGTCGCTATCGATCCGAAGGAAAAGCCAGAGCAGCACAAGGCCGGCGGCACCGAGCAACAGCGCCTCAGCAAGTCCCGGCAGCAAACCCGCAATGGCGATCGATGCAATGCTCGTCGTCAGAACCAGAAGCTGACGGACAGGCAAGCGCCCCTCCACCTCTTTGGGGCGCAAAGGCTTGAGAAGAAAGACGGCGGCAATGACGAAAGCAACGCCTTGCACGGCAAAAACCCAGAAGGCCCAACGCCAATGCCCCGTTTCCGCAAAGAGCCCGCCGATGAGCGGGCTCAATAATGTGGCCCCGCCCCAGACCGCCGAAACCGACGCCAATATCCGCGCCCACATATTCTCCGGAAAGACGGCGCTGATCACGACATAGCAAAGGCCGACGATCCATCCGGCCCCGACGCCCTGCAAAAGCCTGCCCAGAAGAAAAGCGAATATGTCAGGGGCAACCGCACTGACAAGACAGCCGACGGTATAAACAAGTCCTGCAAAGCCCATGCTGAGACGCAACCCGAACCGCAGCGAAATCTGCCCCGCACTCGCACCGGCAACGATGGCCCCCAGAATGAAGCCGACAATCGTCCAGGAGAAATAGGCATAGCCACCAATATCCGCCGCAACGCTCGGCATGATAGTGGCGGTCATCAAACTGTCGGCCGCGTTGAGCCAGATGCCCAGACAGATCAGCGCGAACCGCGCCAATCGTCCCTCCACCAACAACTGGTTCCAACCCGTCTTCTCTCCGATGTTCATTTTGACATCTGACCTTGAACCGGTCGAAATTTCGCCCGTCGAGAAATGCGGCTTCAGGTTTTTTCCAGCGCACGCCGCAGACGGCGGATAATGACATCGCGCGATTTGTCATCAGCCGCCTTGTCGAGCTCGTCCGAGATATCCAGCCACAACTTTGACAAATCATTGTGCCAATCGAAATGCCCCACTTTTTCAGATTGCAGACGCCTCACAAATTTATGGTCGAGCGGCGCCAGACTGTCGGAAACAAGATCAAACACGTCGTCGAGTTCAGGCTCCAGAATATGCTCATCACTACCCCGCCTTTCGGCCAGTTCGGAATGCAACGCGCCCATGGCCTCCTCTTCGCCATGGACAAGCAGGGTTGCGCGGCGTGGCAGCCCTCTTTCGCTGATCCACTCCACCAATTCCTGTCCGTCAGCATGACCGGAATACATATCCGTTTCACGAATACGGGCCCGGACTTTAATTTCCTCACCCTGAATACGCACCGCCTTGGCGCCCTCGGCCAGAATGCGCCCCAGCGTGCCATGCGCCTGATACCCGGTAAGAAGGACCGTCGAATTCCCACGCCACAAATGATTCTTCAGATGATGTCGGATGCGGCCCGCATCGCACATGCCGCTTGCTGCTATTACGATATGGTTGCCGGACATCCGCTCAATGGCCATGCTTTCTTCAGGCGTAACCGTCATCTTCAGACGAGGCGTCCGCATGGCGCGGCGGAATTCGTCACCATTTTCAAGCTCGTCCGCATTCTCGATGAACACTTCTGTCGCCCGGATCGCCAAGGGAGAATCCAGAAAGATCGGCACATCCGGAATCTTGTGGGTACTCGTCAGCGCCACAATATCGGCAAGCAATTCCTGCGTGCGTTCAACCGCGAAGGAGGGAATAATAAGAGTGCCTCCATCCTTGAACGCGTTGCGAATTTCAATCGCCAATTTATCACGTCGCTGCTGCATCGTGAGATCCTGACGCTCACGCCCGCCGTAAGTAGACTCGCAAATCAGATAGTCGAGATCGCCCGGTCCATCTGGAAGCGGATGAAACATCTGCGTGCCGCCGCCAACGTCGCCTGAAAAGAGCAGCCGCAGGGGATGTTTTCTGCCTCCCGCTTTCTCGATTTCAATCTCTATGGATGCTGACCCCAGAATATGACCGGCATTCCAGAAACGCGCACGTAGGCCGGGCGCGGGCGTGATCCATTGGTCGTATTCGACCTCATCAAACGACTCCAGACTCTTGTGCGCATCTTCGACGGTATAGATCGGCGTTACCTGTGGCCGCCCGCGATGCTTGTTGCGCCGGTTGAGGTCCCTGACCTCGAATTCCTGGATATGTCCGGAGTCCGGCAACATGCAACTCAACAGATCGATCGTTCCACCCGTGGCGTAAATCGGCCCCTTAAACCCATGTTTCACCAGCTTCGGGATCAAGCCGGAGTGATCGATATGAGCATGAGTCAGAAGCATGAAATCGACAGATTTGGGATCGAAAGGAAAGGCGCCATAGTTGAGTTCCTTCAGCGTCTTGGTGCCTTGAAACATGCCGCAATCGACGAGAAACCGTATCTTGCCCGCCTGCAACAGATAGCACGACCCCGTCACTGTATGAGCGGCGCCATGAACGGCGAGTGTCACTTTCATTTTACAACTTCCACTTCTCTTGCGAGGACAGGTACGAGCAAATCGTCCAGATGAATCCTGTTGGTCGGGTGAGGCGCGCTGAAGGTGGACCAGATATGCGCCGCACCTTCCCGCCTCATCGCCTCTTCCTGTTCGGAACCGAACAAAGCATGCGTGACGGCAACATTGATTTCCCCCGCCCCACGCGCCTTCAGCTTTCCAATGGCCTTGATGAGCGTCGCACCGCTCGAAACGATATCATCGACGAGCAAGACGGAACGTCCCTCAAGCGGGCCGCATGAAAATTCGATTTCCACATGGCGATCTCCCATTCGACGCTTGAAGCCAACAATAGTCTCGCCCCCCAGTTGTGCCGCTATCTGATCGACCCATTGTTTCGATTCCGCATCAGGGCCGACAATATAGGCAGGCGAGACCGGCAAATGAGCGCGGACGAATGTCGCGATGGCCGGGGCGGCAGTCAGACTTTCAGATTCGATACCCGGAAAGACTTCGCCGATCGTCTTGACCCGATGGAGATGGGGATCAATCGTCACGATCCGATCAAAAGTGCCGCCAAGCAACCTGCCCATCACATGCTGGCTGATCGCCTCGCCGTCGTGAAACGCCTTGTCCTGTCGCATGTAGCAAAGATAGGGCGCAACAAGAACCAACCGGTTCACGCCATTGCGCCGCAAGGCTTCCGCTGCAAGCAGGAGATCCATCAGACGTTCATTGGGATGATCAAGCGAGGCATAAACGATTGCGCTGGATTGGGGCGGCGACACCGTGACAAGTGACTCGCCATCTGGAAAACAATGAACGTCGATCGGGTGAAGAACGACGCCCAAGCGACGCGCTATTCTTGCGGCCTCTTCCATCCCCCCCTTGAAAGCGTGAAGCGACAGCCCGCTCACCAGCCCGCCTCCACCTTCGGAAGCGATATCGCCCCGATCACATAGCCGGTATCCCCTTCGGCTTCCTCAACCGTCATATCGAAATCCGACGCCTCCGAGGAATAGATGCGGAAAAGCGGCTCACCCTTCTCAACCCGGTCACCGGCTTTCTTGAAGAGGTCGAGCCCCGCCCCACGACTGAGGGGTGCGCCCGCCAGACGCGCCAATTGGGAGATGCGCAAGCAATCCAGTGACTGCACGACACCGTCATGCTCCGCCAGCACATCCATCTGGTGCGCCCCAAGGTCAGGGTGCGACTTCGCCCGCCCCTGCGCATCGACAATGCGCTCCATAGACGCCAAAGCTGCACCGCTTCGCAAAAGCTCTTCCGCTCTTGCCCGACCACCGCCGCCGCGGACCTCGGGATCCTGCTCGATCAGCAATCCGGCCAACCAAAGAGCCTTGTCCCGCAGATCGCGCGGCGCGCCGGGCTCGTTGCGCAACACGGCCATGACGTCGCGCGCTTCAAGCACCGGCCCGACACCACGCCCGATCGGCCCGCTGCCGTCAGACACGACAACGTCGAGATAGAGCCCCACCTGATCGCCGATATATTCGAATATCTTGCGAAGCCGCATCGCGTCGAGCGAACTGTGGACCTTGGCTGTTGGACCGACAGGCACATCGATCAGGAGATGCGTCGAGCCTGCGGCCATTTTCTTCGACATGATGGAAGCCACCATCTGCTCGCGCGTGTCGAGATTGAGCGGACGCTCGACGCGGATGAAGATGTCGTCGACCGGCGAGAGATTGACATGCCCGCCCCAGACCAGACAGCCCTTGCAATCGTCCACGACCCGGCGCATTTCGTCGACTGACATGTCGACATTGGCGAGCACCTCCATCGTGTCCGCCGTGCCCGCTGGCGAAGTGATCGCGCGCGAAGATGTCTTGGGAATATATAATCCATGAGCGGAGACAATCGGCACCACAATCATCGAGGTGCGATTGCCGGGAATGCCGCCAATGCAATGCTTGTCCACGATCATGGGCGATGACCATTGCAGCTTCGTACCGGCGGCGGCCATGGCGCGGGTCAGATCGAGCACTTCCTTGCTGGTCATGAAACCGGCGCACCCGACAAGGAACGCGGCGATTTCCATACTGGAATAACGGTAGGCCGCAATATCCCCGACAATCTCATCTATCTGATGCGTGGAAAGCGTCCCGCCGGTAATCTTCAGGCCAACAGAGGAAAGACTTTCAGGTCGCCGTGCCGGAGAGATCGATACTTCGGTCCCTTCCGGCAGCCCCATACGGCGAAAGGCCGGATCGGCGAGACCGATTTCATTAGGTCCCACCAGCGCCGTGTCATGGGTGATGTCCAGACTGGCAATCAGAACGCGACCGTCCTGAACAATTTCAAGCCGTTTGAACGCCTGAAAGGCCTCGGGTCGCAAGGCTGCACAATTGACCGAGAGAACAGCAACATTTTCACGAAATGTGTCGAGAGGAATTCGCCTGATCCGTAGCTTCATTGACATTTTTCTTTCCGAATCTTCCTGCCAGTCTGAACTTAGGAGGGGGCGACATTCAAGGCCCAATACTGTTCATTCTATGCAGGATGAGCCCAATCTTATAAGCTTTTCGCCCGACTTCACCGAGGGTTTCTCGTGATATAAGTCAGACAGTCATCTGTTTCAAAAGATACGAAGGGTCATTTATGCCAGCGCGTCCCATTCCCCCCGATCGCCTGGCTGATGGCGACGCGCTTAACAATGGCTTGAGTGACGCTGATGTAATCAGGCGACGCACGCAATTTGGCTTCAACGATATTCTCGTCGCCCCGCCTTCGACCTGGATTGATCTCCTCAAGGACACACTGCGCGATCCAATGATCTGGTTCTTGATCGTCGTGAGCACCTTGTTCTTCATGCTTGGTGAAATCAAGGAGGCGCTCGTCCTGATGGCGGCGCTTGTGCCATTGGTAGGCATGGACGCTTATCTGCACCGCCGCACCCAGGCATCCACACAAGGTTTGGCAAACCGACTTGCGACCATCGCAAAAGTCCTCCGAAATGGAAATCTCACAACGATTCCGGCCCGACAAATCGTCCCCGGCGATCTCGTCGAAGTGGCGGCGGGCGAGGCCATTCCTGCCGATGGCATCATCGTGAAAGGCCATGAACTTCAAGTCGACGAGTCATCTTTAACGGGCGAAGCCTACCCCGTCCGGAAAATGCCCCAGACGAATATCTCGGCCACCACCTTGCACTCAACCAATACCGAACACTGGGCCTTTGCAGGAACGAGACTGCTGACCGGCACCGCTCACATGCAAGTCGTCATGATCGGTGGCGAGACGCTATATGGCGAAATCGTTCGGTCTGCGACATTGAGCAATCATGAGCTTACGCCGCTTCAACGGGCTGTCGGAAGACTTGTATCCGCGATGCTCATTGGCGCCTTATTACTCTGCATGGCATTGGCCGCCATTCGCATCGTTCAGGGCCATGGTCTGATCGACGCTTTTCTCAGCGCTGTCACACTCGCCGTCGCCGCCCTGCCGGAAGAATTTCCAGTTGTTCTCACATTCTTTCTGGGTGTCGGTGTCTACCGGCTGGCCCAACGACAAGCACTCGTTCGCCGCGCTGTTGCTGTCGAAAATATCGGACGCGTCACCTGCATCTGCTCCGACAAAACCGGCACCCTCACCGAGGGAAAGTTGATCCTGTCCCATAGCATCGTCGAAACGGGAATTTCCTCTGAACAGTTGATCGAATGGGCCTCCATGGCCTCCCGACTTGAAAGCGGCGATCCGCTGGACATGGCTATCATATCGGCAGTCCGGAACCGGGCTGACTTCACGTTAGTGGCGTCATTCCCTTTCACTGAAGATCGCAGCCGAGAGACGGCGATCGTCCGGCTGCCCGACGGAAAGGAATTGGCAGCTGCAAAAGGAGCCCCCGAAAACATACTCGCGATGTGCTCGCAAGACACCGAAACAGCAGCAACATGGCGCGAACGAATTTCGTCCTACGCCGCCAGTGGCCACAAGGTCATTGCCGTCGCCCGCAAGCCTCTTGCCACTCATGACAGCAAGGATATCGAGCCGACAGACGGATACACTTTCGCAGGATTCCTGGCTCTGGAGGACCCGATCCGCGAGGGGGTCCGGGAAGCTGTTGCCGCCTGTAGATCGGCGGGCATTCGCGTCATCATGGTCACCGGCGATCACCCCGCAACCGCAACCGCTATCGCCCGTGAAATCGGACTGAATGACGGACATCCAGTCGTCGAACTCGCCGATATCCTTGACCCGCAGCAGACTGGCCCGCAACCAGACCGTCTGAAAATGGTCGACGCCATTGCGCGGGCAAAGCCATCACAGAAATTGCGTCTCGTTCAAGCATTGAGAGAGGAAGGCGAGATCGTGGCCGTGACCGGCGACGGCGTGAATGACGTGCCCGCGCTCCAGATGGCCGATATCGGTATCGCGATGGGAGAACGCGGAACGCAAAGCGCGCGCGAAGTGGCTGCCATCGTTCTGCTGGATGATAATTTCAAAACCATCGTTCAGGCCATCGCCGAAGGTCGCCAGCTCTTCCGGAATCTGCAATTGTCTTTCGCCTATTTGCTGTTGATCCACATTCCTCTTGTGCTAAGTGCGGCGGTGGTGCCACTTGCCAACAATCCTCTCGCCTATCTGCCCATTCACATCGTCTGGCTGGAACTCATCATTCATCCGACAGCGCTACTCGTCTTCCAGGACTTGCCATCATCACATCGCCTTTCGCCGGTCGAACGAGGAACGACGATCCGCTTCTTTTCCGTCTCCTCATGGGGAACCATCATTCTCTCCGGCTTGATTTTGGCCGCACTGATTTCAATCGGATTTGAAATCGCCATCGGAACGGCGGGCGACGTCACCCACGCCCGATCTATGGCCATGAGTTCGCTTGTCAGCATAAGCGCTGCAGCAACTATTGTTCTCAGCAAGCTCGCCACCCGAACCTCCAGAGCCATCGTCGCTGGAGAACTCGTGACGCTCGTTTTATTTGTTCAAGTACCGTTCCTTTCGGAACTCGTTCAACTAAAACCCCTCCACCTTTTCGATTGGGCGCTGGTCACAGGAATCGGCATTCTGGCAACGGGCCTCACGATGATTTTTGCCGCAACCATGCGCCGAAATGATAGTATTCAGATCGTATCCGCAACCAACACGCTCGGTGCGCACTCTTAGGAAATCAGATCATGTTCAAATCGGTTCTCGTGCCTGTAGATGTCGCTCATGAGAGCAGTTGGCTTTTTGCGTTGCCCGAAGCGCTTGAACTGGCCAAGGCAGGCGGGAAGAAAGTCGTGATCATGACGGTCGTGCGGGAAATGACGGCCTTGTTCGAAGGCGTCTACTTCCCCTTCCAATTGGAAAAAATGATGGCCGATGCCCGTCAGAAGCTCACCCAACTCGCTATTGATTTTCAGTCGCCCGACATTTCCATCGAGCAGGAAGTTCGCTTCGGCAGCATTGGGCGGGAAATTCTGGACTGCGCAAAAAATCGAAATACGGATGTGATCGTCATGGCGTCGCACCGACCTGAAATGCGCGACTACCTGATCGGTCCAAACGCGGCCCATGTCGCCCAGAATGCGAGTTGTTCTGTTTTGGTCTTGCGTCGTTTCACCTGACCAGAAAACAATCAGGGAACCAGCACTGCGGCGCCTTGCAAGCGCCCAGCGCGCAAATCGTCAAGCGCCTCATTGGCGCGCGCCAGAGGGTAAAGTTTGACCTTCGTTTCGACGCCGGCCTTGGGCGCCACTTCCAGAAAATCCTGCGCATCACGTCGCGTCAGATTGGCGACAGACAGGACCTCCCGTTCTTCCCAGAGAATGCTGTAGGGAAAGCTCGGGATATCGCTCATATGAATGCCCGCACAAACGACGCGCCCGCCCTTGCGCACGGCCTTCAGCGCGAGCGGCACAAGTGCGCCGACCGGCGCGTAGATGATGGCTGCATCAAGTGGCGTCGGCGACATCTCGTCGGATGCCCCAGCCCAACTTGCGCCAAGAGACAGCGCGAATTTCTGCGCATCGACGTCGCCAGGTCGCGTAAAGGCATAGACCTCGCGACCCTGCCAGAGCGCAACCTGAAGGATAATATGCGCCGCAGCCCCGAAGCCGTAAATCCCGAGTGTTTCGCCCTCGCCCGCCTTCACCAGCGAACGCCAGCCGATCAACCCGGCGCAAAGAAGCGGCGCGAGTTCTGCATCGCTGCCAATCCTGGGCAGAGAAAAGGCATAACGCGCATCGACAATCGCATGGGTCGCATAACCCCCGTCGCGCGTATATCCCGTGAACAGAGGCGAATCACAAAGATTTTCGCGACCGGACCGGCAATAAGCACAAACCCCGCAAGTATGTCCAAGCCAGGGAACACCCACCCGCGCGCCGATCTCGATACCCTCCACCCCCGGCCCGAGTTCATCGACCAGTCCGACAATTTCATGACCGGGTATGAGCGGCAGCTTCGGATGCGTGAGTTCTCCATCGACCACATGAAGATCGGTACGGCATACACCGCAGGCGAGAACACGGAGACGTATTTCACTTTCACCCGGATACGGATCAGGTAATTCACGCTCAACAAGCGGCATCCCCGGTTTCTCAAGCACCATCGCGCGCATAAAGCCTCCCGACCACAATGAAACACAAAGCGACAAAATGATACCTTATGCAAACATCGCCAAATGTTGCAGTATTGGTCCTGACCAATACAGTCATTTTAAGGATACGCTCAAATTTCAGTCCAACACCAGAAAGCCGCACGCGATGACAAAACAAAACTACATCCGATGGTTCAAGGACATAGGCGTGGACGACGTGGACCTGGTAGGTGGCAAGACCTCATCGCTTGGCGAACTCTATAACAATCTATCCAAAGCTCGCGTTCGCGTGCCCAATGGATTCGCACTGACTGCCGCCGCCTATCGCGACGCGCTCGACAAGGCGGAAGCCTGGAAAAAACTGAAACCCTTGCTCGCGGGTCTGGCCAAGGTGGATACCCGAACGCTTGCCCGCAACGCCGCCAAAGCCCGTCAGATCGTCTATGAGGCAACAGGCACCGACGAGATCAAGGATCAGATCGCGCAAGCCTACATGGCGCTCGAAAATCAGTATGGACGTAATGTGCCCGTTGCAGTGCGCAGTTCCGCCACGGCTGAAGACCTGCCAACCGCGAGCTTTGCCGGACAGCACGAAAGCTTCCTCAACGTCAGCGGCCTTGCTCATGTCATCGAGGAATGCAGACGCTGCTTCGCTTCGATCTTCACCGACCGCGCCATCGTCTATCGCAACAACAACGGTTTCGATCACGAAAAGGTTTTTCTCTCCGTCGCCGTCATGAAAATGGTGCGCTCCGACATTGCCGCCAGCGGCGTCATGTTCACGCTGGACACAGAATCCGGATTCCGTGAGGTGGTCTTCGTCACCAGTGTCTATGGTCTGGGCGAAACCATCGTACAGGGGCAAGTCAATCCGGACGAATTCTATATCCACAAACCGACCTATCAGGCCGGTTATCGAGCCATCCTGCGCCGTTCGCTTGGCACGAAGGAAGTCAAACTCACCTACACCCGGGCAAAAGGCGAAGTGAGCACAAAACTCAAGGCAACCACACGCAGCGAGCAAGGGAATTTCTCCATCTCCGACAAGGAAGCGCTGGAACTTGCCGGCTACGCCATGGCCATCGAAGAGCATTATTCAGAGCGCGCCAAACGTCCGATGCCGATGGATATCGAATGGGCGAAAGACGGCGATGATGGCCGCCTCTACATCATTCAGGCAAGACCGGAGACGGTCGCCTCCCAACGCAACACCAATATATTCGAAACCTATCAACTAAAGGGCTCTGCGCCGATCATTGCAACGGGACGCGCCGTCGGGGAGAAGATCGCCAGCGGCAAGGCCCGCATCATCAGGAGCGCAAAAGATCTCTCCACTTTCAAGCCCGGCGAAATACTTGTCGCGACGACGACCAGCCCGGACTGGCAGCCTGTCATGAAAATCGCGGCTGGCATTGTCACCGATCAGGGCGGGCGAACCTGCCACGCCGCCATCGTTGCTCGCGAACTCGGCCTGCCCGCCATCGTGGGCGCCACCGACGCGACTACTAAAATAAAGACCGGTACAACAATCACATTGTCCTGTGCCGAGGGCGAAAGCGGCCATATCTACAAGGGTAGCGTGCCGTTCAAGATCACCCAGATGACGACCGATAAGGTGAAGCGACCGAAAACCAGGGTCATGGTCAATCTCGGCAATCCCGACCTCGCCTTTCGCACCGCCATGCTCCCCAATGACGGCGTCGGCCTTGCGCGTATGGAATTCATCATCAATGAGTCCATCGGCATCCACCCGATGGCTCTGGCAGAGCCCGACAAGATCAAGTCGCGCGCCGACCGCCAGATGGTCGAAAAGATCACCAAGGCCTACAAGAAGCCGGCAGACTTCTTTGTCGAGAAACTGGCCGAAGGTGTCGGCACGATTGCCGCCGCCTTCTACCCAAAACCTGTCGTCATTCGCCTTTCAGACTTCAAGACAAATGAATATGCCAACCTGATCGCAGGCGCTGGACTTGAACCCAAGGAAGCCAATCCGATGATCGGATTTCGTGGCGCGTCGCGTTATACGCATCCGGCCTATGCGGCCGGTTTTGCACTGGAATGCAAAGCGCTTGCACATGTCCGAAAAAAGATGGGCCTAACCAACCTCAAGATCATGGTCCCCTTCTGTCGCCGCGAGGAAGAAGCCCGCAAGGTCATCGATGCGATGGCAAAACATGGGCTCAAACGCGGAGACAACGGTCTCGAAATCTACGTCATGTGCGAAATCCCCAACAACGTGATCCGCATCGACGCATTTTCAGAAATATTCGACGGTTTTTCCATCGGCTCCAACGACCTGACGCAACTCACGTTGGGTGTGGATCGCGACTCCGAAATTGTCGCCTTCGACTTCAGCGAGCGCGATCCGGGCATGATGGAAATGTTCCGCCTCGCCATAAAAGGCGCCAAGCGAAACAAACGCTATATCGGCATTTGCGGAGAAGCTCCGGCCAACGACCCGGAAATCGCCCGTTTTCTGGCGAAGCTCGGGATCGACTCCATCAGCGTCAATCCGCAAAGCGTCATTCATACGATGGATATACTTTCAAAGGCGGAGGCTTCGCCCAGGAATCGAAAAAACATGTAAGCTGATTTCAACATCAAAGCCCGCGCCCCAGAATGCGAGATATGACCAGAATGCGAGATATGAAATGACCAACCCCGCTACACCCTTCCAGCTTCCCAAGACCCTTCCAGCAGTCCTCTCGGACATTTACGACTATTGGCATGGCCTGATCCGTGGGAAGGCAAGCAACATGCCTTATTGGGACGATGTGAACCTTTCGGACATGCCATCGGCAGCTGGCCATCTGATGTTGATGACCGCCTTTGCAAAGCCGGAGCGCATCAGATTCGACATTGTCGGCAAGGAAATTTCCTCTCAGTACGGTCATGAACTCACAGGATCATTTGTCGACGAGATCGATCCCAAAGCGCCTCTCAAATTTCTGCTCTCACAGACAAGCGCAACAATCGAAGGTCAGGCACCAAGCTACTATCAGGATGGAACCTCGGCGCGCCTTTTGCTGCCGCTTTGGGGAGATGGACATATCAGCATGCTGCTGGGGGCCGTTGTCGAGGTCAAATGACGCGATCAGCGGTGTCAGATTGCTCCAACTGGGGAAACTTCAGCTTGACCCGAAGACCGGGGTGATTGTCCAGAAGCTCAATGCTCGCATTGTGTAACCCCGCAATGGCGGCAACCAGACTTAAGCCCAGGCCGGTGCCGTCGTTGTTGCGACTGCCGTCTAGCTGGAAAAAACGCCGAAATACCTTGTTACGAAATTCTGGCGGAATGCCGGGCCCGTTGTCAGACACAGACACCACAATGCCGTCAACAACCTGACGGGCCTCAATCCTGATCTTCGCGCCTGCCGGGCAATGACGGATTGCGTTCTCCGTCAGATTGGAGAAGAGCTGAGGCAGCAATTCGCGATCGCCAAGAACCCTAAGACCGTCAGGAATGAAAACTCCCAGTTGCTGCCCGCGCTCTTCGGCGACGGACTGATAGATGTCACCCATTTCGCGCAGCAAATCACTCAAATCGACATTGGAAAAGCCGACGGCTTTCGTATGAGCCTCAATCTGTGCGATACGGAGCAAGGCAGTAAATGTGTCAAGGATGGCGTCAACATCGTCGATGGACCGATCAAGCGCTTCATGTAGCTTCTCGACGGAATTTTCTCGGTGCCGCGCAAGCTCCAGCCTTTGGCGAAGCCGCGTCAACGGCGTGCGCAAATCATGAGCAATATCGCTGGAGACCTGCTGTAGGCCCTGCATCAACTCAGTGATGCGGTCGAGCATGGTATTCAGGCTTGACGCCAGATGATCGAACTCGTCATCGACACCACGAACAGGGATCCGCCGGTTGAGATCGCCAGCAACAATTTCACGGCTTGCCTGACTGATACCCTCGACACTATGCAACAAGCTCTGACTCATGAGAAACCCGCCCATGATCGCCAGCGAAATGGTGGCCGCCACCCCCCACAGAAAGAAGCTGGCGATCATCTCCCGCATCTTGATGAGTTCGAAATTGTCCAGACCGACATAGAGATAACCGCCGTCGGCTACCCGGATGCCGCGTCCGCGAATGCCCAGAACTTCGCCGGGATGTCGCTCACTGGGAACCTCCAGAAAAAAACTCCGAATGCCGACAATGGGCTTGATCGCATGCATATTGCCGACCAAGACTTCGCCTGCATTATTTTCGAGAAGGTAAAAGACGCCGCTGGGCGCACGCTGGACATATGATTCAACAACCTCGCGATAATGATCCAGATCGCCGAATGCCGCCCGACTTTGTATTCTCCCCAACTCGTTCGTAACCGTCTGATCTATCTGGCTTTCCACATAGCCAGACCCAAACCAGAAAATGGCGACAAACAGGATCAGAACAGACAGACTGAAAAGTCCCGCATAGAGAAGGGTCAGCCTGAAAATAGATGTTCTGAAAATTCTAGGCAGACTCATGAATCAGGTACCCTGCCCCGCGAACGGTATGAATGAGATCGCACGCATTGCCCTGATTCAACTTGGAACGAAGACGGCTGATATGTGTCTCGACAATGTTTGTACGTGGATCAAAATGAAAATCCCACACGTTTTCGAGCAACATGGTGCGCGTCACAATCTCACCCGCATGCCGCATGAGATAGGCAAGAAGACGAAACTCTCGCGGCTGCAGATCGATCGAAACAGCGGCGCGACGAACCGACCGGCTCATCAGATCAAGTTCAAGATCGCCGACGCTGAGTACCGTCCCGAGCGACATTTCCTGCGGGCGACGGCCAAGCGCGTTGACGCGCGCCACAAGCTCGGCAAAAGCAAAAGGTTTGACGAGATAGTCATCCGCGCCCGCAT
>JBAQNC010000121.1:0-4573 GCA_049303435.1 Parvibaculum sp.
GGCTATATCAAGCGCGGGGAGGCGCATGGCGAGGGTGCCTACAAGGTCGAATGCTTTGTGGAAAAACCTGACCTTCCGACAGCAGAGGGCTATCTGTCGAAAGGCGGATATGACTGGAATGCGGGTATCTTTATGTTCAGGGCTGATGTCATTTTGAACGAAATGCGCGCTTTCTGTCCCGAGATTGTGGCGAAGGCGACCGAGGCCGTCGTCAAGAGCAACCGGGACCTTGATTTTCTGCGGCTTCAACCGGAGGCCTTCGAGGCCTGCCCGTCCGATTCTATCGACTATGCCGTGATGGAGAAGACGTCACTGGCGGCAGTTGTGCCTGTGGAGATGGGATGGAGCGATATCGGCAGCTGGTCGGCGCTTTGGGAGACCGGGGCTCAGGATGCTTCAGGCAATGTTGCGTTGGGAGATGTCATCTCGGTCGACACTTCAAATTGCTATATTCGCGCCGAGACCGGCCTTGTAGCCACGCTTGGCGTCGATGATCTGATCATCGTCGAAACCGGCGATGTATTGCTGGTTGCTGATCGCAACAGAGTCCAGGATGTCAAGAAGATCGTCGAGCGTATCGCCGCCGACGGGCGCAGCGAGCATCAATTGCACAACCGTGTGCATCGTCCCTGGGGATTTTATGAAAGTCTTGATGCGGGTGCCCGCCATCAGGTCAAGCATCTGATGGTTCACCCCGGCGCATCGCTTTCCTTGCAGATGCATCACAAACGCGCCGAACATTGGGTTGTGGTCAAAGGGGTCGCGCGGGTCACCGTTGGTGACGAGGTCAAGACGCTGCATGAAAATCAATCGACCTATATTCCCGTCGAAACAAAACATCGTCTCGAAAATCCAGGTGACGAACCCTTGAGCATCATTGAGGTGCAATCGGGTTCCTATCTGGGCGAAGACGATATCGTGCGTTTCGATGACGTCTATGGGCGTAAATCCGATGCTTCTGCGGCCGAGTGACGGATATGAGCTACAAGCAACGTCTTGCAGGTGAAGTCGAGCGGCTACGCGATACGCGCGTCCTCTGCGTTGGCGACGTCATGCTTGATCGCTATATATACGGCGATGTCGAGCGTGTTTCTCCCGAAGCGCCTATCCCAGTCCTCAAGGTTTGTGACGAGCGCGCCATGCTTGGGGGTGTCGGCAATGTCGTACGCAACCTCTCGGCGCTCGGCGCCCATGTGTCATTCGTCAGTATCATCGGCGAGGATGATGCGGGGGTGGAAATTGCCGACATGCTTGATGCGCTTGGCGATGTCGAAGCACGCCTCGTGCGTGACAGGAGTCGCTGCTCGACCGTTAAGACACGCTATGTCGGCATGAACCAGCAAATGCTCAGGGCCGACCGGGAATCTGATCAGGCATTGAATCTCGCCTGTCAGGAAGCGGTCATTCGAGATATCCGAAGTCTGTTGGGTGGTGTGCAGGTGCTGATCTTGTCTGACTATGGCAAGGGGGTTCTGACGTCGGAAGTGTGCCGTGCCGCGATCGAGGAAGCGCGGGATCTCAATATTCCGGTCATCGTCGACCCCAAGGGCCGCAATTATTATCAATATGGCGGTGCGAGCGTCATTACGCCTAATCGTCGGGAACTGGCTGAGGCGACAGGCGTTGTTCTTGACGATGATGCGTCGATTGTTGAAAGCGCGCGTGGTTTGATTTCGCAGTTCGGGATTGGCGCTGTGCTTGTCACGCGGAGCCAGCACGGAATGAGCGTCGTGGATGGCGACCGGTCAGTGACGCATCTTCCTGCCGAGGCGCGCGAAGTTTTCGATGTGTCGGGTGCTGGCGACACGGTCATCTCGACATTGGCGGCGGCTATGGCGGCGGGACTTTCGCTGGTCGATGCGGCGGCTCTCGCCAATGTTGCCGCCGGGCTCGTGGTTGGCAAGGTCGGCACGGCAGTAGTTTATCGCGACGAGCTCAGCGCGAAACTGCGCGATCGCGCGCTTGCGTCGCTGGAGAACAAGGTCGCAACGCAGCATGCCGCTCAGGATATTGTCGTCGGCTGGCGACACAAGGGGCTGCGTGTTGGTTTCACCAATGGTTGTTTCGATCTGTTGCATCCGGGGCATGTGACGCTTCTGGGGCAGGCTCGTGCGCTTTGTGATCGGCTTGTGGTTGGCCTTAATAGCGACACTTCGGTCTCGCGCCTCAAAGGTCCTACGCGCCCCATCCAGCCCGAAATTGCGCGCGCGACCGTTCTTGCGTCACTCACCAATGTCGATCTCGTGGTCCTGTTTGAGGAAGATACGCCCGCCATGCTGATCGAGATGCTGCGCCCGGATGCCTTGATCAAGGGCGGGGACTATACGGTCGAGACAATCGTTGGTGCTGATTTCGTAAAATCATATGGCGGCAGTGTTGAAATCATTGATCTGGTGCCGGGCTTCAGTACGACCCAAACCGTTGAAAAAATGAATAGCTGAATACTCATGACCCTTCACGTTCATCGTCATGTCAAATCCGATGGGCGCGAATTGCTGCTTTACGGGCGCTCGCCTTTCGCGGGTTCGCCAGCGCCGGAAAAGGATTTGGAGCGGGAAAAATCTCCGCATCTGCGGTGGCATCCTCTGCGACGAGAATGGGTCGTCTATGCGGCTGCCCGGCAGGGGCGTACATTCCTGCCTCTGGCGGATGAATGTCCTTTATGTCCGACGCATGGCGATGTGAGCGGTGAAGTGCCTTTCTCCGATTTCGAGATAGCCGTTTTTGAAAATCGTTTTCCGGCCCTTGCAGGAGGTGCTTCGCCCGTGGGGCCTGTGCCCATTGGCGAGGAGATAGAGGCGAATGGGCGTTGCGAAGTTGTGATCTATTCACCCGACCATACGGCAAGTCTTGGCACACTTTCCGATGAACGGCTTGGTTTGCTGGTCGAGGTCTGGGGTGAGCGCATCAAGGCGCTGCGTGGCATGGGATATCCCAGCATTATGCCGTTTGAAAATAGGGGGGAGGCGATAGGTGTCACGCTGCATCATCCTCATGGACAAATTTATGCCTTTCCATTTGTGCCTGCCCAATTGTTTCGCTCGGCGGAGGCGCAAGCTGCTGAACCCGTCGTTGCAACAGTGATGGGGATGCTTGATCCGGCATTGAAGCTTCATGAAGACGATGTGGTGATGTCTTTCGTGCCGCCCTTTGCCATGTATCCTTTCGAAATCTGGCTGGCACCGAGGCGTCGTGTCGCTTCGCCTGAGTTGCTTGATACGAATGAGCGGGCGGCGTTGGCGCGAGTGCTTGGCGATGCCGTCCGGCGTCTCGACGCCCTGTTCGAAAGCCCCATGCCTTACATCATGGTTGTTCAGGCCGCCCCTGAAGGGTTTGAGAATACGTTTCATATGACCATTGAGATCCGGTCGTTCAAACGCGACAAGGGCAAGCTCAAATATCTGGCAGGGGTGGAGCAGGGATCAGGCGTATTTCTGGTTGATGTCTCGCCGGAGGAGGCCGCGCAAAGGCTGCGTGATGTGTTGCCATGAAGGCTGAATTTGCGCGTCTCTTTGGAAATGATAATCCGGCGATAGGCGTCGCTCCGGGCCGCGTCAATCTGATCGGAGACCATACTGATTATGCCGATGGGTTCTGTTTGCCCATGCCGCTCAATCTGGCGATGGAAGTCGCCGTCGCGCCCTCTGACAGATTCGCAGCGTTCAGTATGTTGAACCGGGAAATGGGGTATTTCGATCCGGCGGCGACAGCGCGAGGAGACTGGACCGATTATGTTGCGGGCTCGATCAAGTTTCTGCTCGAGACGAGTGTCGATCTTCCCCCGTTGAACGTGCTCGTGCGGTCCTCTGTGCCGCAAGGCGCAGGCGTATCTTCGTCGGCAGCTTTGGAAGTTGCTGTTATTCGTGCATGTCTCGCGTTGCTTGATGTTGAATTGCCGGACGATGAAATCGCCCGATTGGCGCAGCGAGCGGAAAATATCTACTGCGGTCTTCAGTGTGGCATTCTCGATCAGATGGCCTGTGCTGCCGGACGTCCTGGTCACGCGCTACTTCTCGATTGTCGTACCAACGAAGGGCATCTTGTAGATGTGCCGCGAGGATTTCATTTCGTGGTGTTGCATTGCGGGCAGGAACGGAAACTGGTCGAAGGTGCCTATAACGCGCGCCGGGCCGCCGTCGAGAAGGCCGCCGGCAAGCTTGGAGTTTCCGCCTTGCGTGATGCCACACTGGAGATGGTTGATACCGGATTAGACGATACCGAATTGCGCAAGCGCGCGCGCCATGTGGTGAGCGAGAATCTACGTGTACTTGCCGCAGTTGACGCGCTTCGGAAGGCCGACACTCGGGCCTTTGGGATGTTGATGAGCGAAAGTCACAGGTCGCTGGCGGTGGATTTCGAAGTTTCCACCCCGGCGCTCAATCATCTGGTGGAAAGCGCACTCGGTAACGGTGCTCTGGGTGCTCGCCTCACGGGGGCAGGTTTTGGGGGTTGCATCGTCGCGCTTGTGCCGCCGGATGAATTGGGGCGTTTTCTGACGGGGATAGCGGCTGAAAATCTCTCGGCCTGGGTTGTTCAGGTATAGATTTGCCGGATCGGCATCTCTGGTTCTTTT
>JBAQNC010000122.1:0-3559 GCA_049303435.1 Parvibaculum sp.
GACATGGGCCGGGCGGCGAGATCACGCGTTTCTCCTGGTCGCCGTGCAGACCGGCTTGCGTCTGTCGGAGATCACCGGTCTCAAGCGGGATGATCTATTTTTCGGCGCAGGCGCTCATCTGCGCGTCATCGGCAAAGGGCGCAAGGAAAGATGCACCCCGTTCGCCAAGCCGACAACCGACGTGCTGAGAAGCTGGCTCAGGGAACCTCAGCGCGGAGAAGAGGGCATCCTGTTTCCCAGTGCCAGAGGCGAGCGGCTCAGCGTTCATGGTGTCCAGTATATCTTGAACAAGCACCGTCAGACGGCTTCTGGCACATGCTCATCGCTTAAGGGAAAGCGCGTAACTGTTCATCGCCTGAGGCACACAATGGCGATGGACCTGCTGCAAGCGGGCGTCGACCGCGCCGTGATTGCCTTGTGGCTCGGCCATGAATCGGTCGAGACCACACAAATCTATCTCGAGGCAACATTGGCGATGAAGGAGGAAGCCTTGGCCAAGACCACGCCATATTCCGGCAAATCATCTCGCTTTCGACCAGATGACAATTTGCTAGGGTTCTTGAACAGCCTCTAAATCCCGGCTGACTATGTCGGGTGGCCGCGGCGCCTTTGTAGGAAACAGATATATTTCCCGCACATTTAACGCCGAGAACAAAGCTACCCGACATAGTCCGGCAGGGTAGATAGTGGCGAAGCGTATGCACCGTCACCCGTTTGTCGATGCCGGCGGCAATCCGCGCCGAACGGCAGGCAGAATGCAGAACCTGGACGTCGATGGGCTTGCTCTCGTCGCGACCCGGAAACAGCCAAACCTCGGGTCTCGCCAGCTTCCAATAGACCCGCAGGATATGAAGCAACTGCGCTGACAGCATCACAGTGCGGTCTTTGCCGCCCTTGCCATGCTCGATGCGGATGACGCCACGCTCGCCGTCGATATCGGCGACCTTGAGATGCACGGCTTCCGAGGCGCGCAGCCCCGCCGCATACGCCGTGGTCAGCGCCGTTCGGCTCTTCAGGCTCGGAACCGCTTCCAGAAACCGGACGATCTCGTCGCCGTTCAATATCGTCGGCAGCTTCGCCGGCGTTCGGGCATAGGCAATGCGTTCCGGTATCTCGGCATGACCAAGCGTCACGCCAAAGAAAAACCGCAGCGCGCAAATCGTCTGGTTCAAGGCCGGCCACGATAGGCCTGTCGACACCAGATGCACCTGAAATGCACGCACATCCTCCAGCCCAAGCCGGTCGGGCGATCGTCCGAAATAGCGCGAGAACTTCGTCACCGCATGCAGATACGATCGCTGCGTCGCCGGCGACAGATTGCGGATCGTCATGTCTTCGATCATCCGCCGGCGTAGAGGGCTCATCTCCGTCATCGTACTCTCCTGTTCAAAGGTCGGGTCAAACAGCCCATCCTTCAAATCAGAAGCGCACCAGGCAAATCCTGCGCCTCAAATGCCGCGTCAACGGCTTCGTTCAATCCCCTGGACCGCATTCCTACACAAAATCTGCGAAAGTAGTGCTATTCATCCTCTCACAAATCAACGAGCGCGACCTTTTAGCGAAGCATCATTTCCGTAATGCTTCCCTCATGCCAAATTGGCATTGCTTTTTTCATTCTTTTTCTATTATGCTAGATGAAATGATGATTTGACCGCGTACAATGGTCTTTGTCTGCGAAAGGACGATTCTGATGACTCATAAAAACGAACAACTCATATCCGGCATATACGCCGCATCGATATATGCGTTTGCAAGCTAGTTTTATCTGACCGTCGTGCTCCAGCAGCCCGCCGTCAGGTGGGTTTTTTATTGCCTGGAGCATGAGACATGAAACTTCCATTGAACGATATTTGGTGGCGATGGGCCCCCAATATCCGCCGTCCTGATATTCCCGAGCAGATCAAGTTTGCTGTCGGCGACACGCTGACAAGCATCAAGCCGATTATTTCCTCGAAATCGGATCGCACAAAAAAGCTATTCGCAATTGTGCGGAAGACCGAATTTGACGACAGCGTTCGCTCTGCCGCGGCGCTTGCCATTTGCCTGGAAAAAGACCTGAGAAACAATGGCCTCTGCAATGCGCTGATTTTCGTGGCCGCTATGCTGCAAAACCCTGTCGGTGTTGCTCTTCAATGCGACAATCTGGAATCTCGGACACTGGAAAATTTGTCAAAAAGCGAGCGGCGGAGCCTGAACCGCAGCATGCGTTTCTGGAATAAGCATCGAGCATATCTCTTCTTCAATATCGAAATGTACAAGCGGGCATTTTTCGATGTCGAAGAGATTTCCAAATTCAGGTTCCCAAGTGACGTTCCTTTGTCGCTTACGAATTTCTTTGCAGCACCACGCCTTAATGTTCTCGCGAAAATCGGCGACAGCGAGCAACAGGAAGGCAAAAGGCTCGCGACTACCTATGCGGACCTTCTCGAGCCCTTGGCTCTTGCTGCGCCGCAATTTGGATATGACATCCTTCGCGCCCAACTCAATCATGAGTTTCCTTGGTTAGAGGACCTGACGGATGCGTTTTTTCGCAAACTAACTCTTCGGCGGAACGCCGGATTATCCTGGTTGAAGCTCCCGCCGACCCTTCTTGTAGGACCTCCGGGCTGCGGCAAAACCCGCTATTTGAGACGTCTGGCTGAACTGTCGGGATGCGGCTTCCAAATTGTGAGCGCAGGCGGCTCAAGCGACAATCGCATGCTTGAGGGAACGGCTCGAGGTTGGCACTCAGCTCAACCGTGTCTCCCGCTCGTCACCATGCATGTTCATCAAACCGCTAACCCAATCATTGTTGTCGATGAAATTGAAAAAGCACAGACAACGCACAACGGCGGCATTCACTCGACCCTGCTTTCGTTTCTGGAATCTGAATCTTCACGCACCTATTTCGATGAATGCCTACTCGGCAAGGCAAATCTAGGAGAGGTCTCATGGTTTGCGACGGCCAACAGCCTCGATGGCATTCCTGAACCACTATTAAGCCGCCTCAGTGTTTATGAGGTCGAAGGACCGCGCCTTGAGGATTTCGACACAATCTTTGAGGCGCTGCAGGCCGACTATGCGGCGGAACTGGGCATCCAGAAATCCGAATTACCCCAGACAGATAAGGCGGTTCGCGCCCGTCTTGAAGAAGCATTCGCAAACGGGCTTTCGATCCGTCGCATCAAACGAGCACTTGCTGCCGCGATCGAGCACAGCGATTGGCAACCCGTCCTCAATTGAGGGGGACAAACGCCCGACACCGCCAACATATCAAAAAATGAGGGGCAACAATGACAATCTGGATCGACCGCGACGGACCTCGAAGCGATATTGAACGAGAAATTGAAAAGGCCGAGGCCCTGCTCACTGACCTGAAGCGATTTGCAAACAGGCAGTTTCCTACTTCCGGTGAACTTGAAGCAGCTCCACTCATTGACGAATACCAGGTCAATATTATTTCGCGCCCTGCACTCATCGGTCAGGCTTACAATCACCCCAGACTTGGAACCACCAGCATCCAGACGACGGAACTCTGGGCCATTGCCCCCACCCTCGGCTGGGCCAGAACCTGGTCTCG
>JBAQNC010000123.1:0-5929 GCA_049303435.1 Parvibaculum sp.
GCGGCCAGAACCGTCGACGACCTCTGGACCGTCGTAGCCGACTCCCTTGCAGCGTTCACGCCCGCAGAGTGCAGACACTATTTCGAGGCGGCCGGATATGACCCGGAGTAAGTCGAATCTGCTCTAGCTGCGCAGGTGCTGAATAAAGTATGAGGCGCATAGACCCAAAAACACCCACTACGTATGCTCGTTCACGAGTCTGATGGGGAGCGCCAACTCGAAACGAGCAAGGCCTCTTTCAATATCCAGCCGGATTGACGCTCCAAAACATTCGGCCCGTCTTTGCATATTGAACACTCCATGCCCCTTGCCTGCTTTGATTGGTCCCTGCAGATCGTTTTCGACAATGATCGCAGCGCCTTCATCACGCGGCTCTCCTCGAATTGAGATTCGCGTTGCAGGTCCATGCTTCAGAGCGTTGGTGACAGCTTCCTGCATAATCCTCAATACTGCCAGCGCGTTTGCGGGGGTCATGCCGGTGATCTGCGGCATGGCTTCCATGGACCATTCCAGTTTGACGCCTATTCGGCGCAACCGAGGCTCAAGACGCTCGCGCCAACCTGCAAGTGCGACGAGCAGATCGCTGTCGCCGATATCCAGCGACTGGATCACGAGGCGAAGATCGTCCAGGGCTTCACGGGCCGAAGAGCTGATAAAGGCGCCGTTCACATCGCTGCGCTCGGCCAGCGCAATGATCGACACCAGGTGGCCGCTGAGGCCATCATGGAGATCGGACATCAGCCTCTGCCGTTCTCGCTCCAGAACGTTTTTCTCTCTCAGACAGCGATCCCTCGCATGGAGTTCATTCAGTTTCTCTTCCTGTTCTGCGAGACGCAGGAGCAGGACATCATTGGCCTGATCGACCAGATTGAGGCTCTGTGCCAGGCGCCCCATCAGAACGATCATGATGACGACGAGGGTCATCGTCCGTATATATGGCGTCAGCAGAAACACGCCGTCATTCAGACCGAGCCCCATCAGGACATCATGCGCTCCGAACCAGGCGCTCAAGGCGAAAGAAATCGCCAGCATTGCGCCTTGCCACCCGCCCTGTACCGCGAAGCCCCGGATCAGGATCAATGCCGCGACGGCATAGGAAACGATCATGGCGGCGATGCCGGCCACAATGGCGGCGGGCAGGCCGACAACACCGCTCGCCCCGAACAAGAACAAGGCCAGCGGCACAAGCCAGATGGAAAGGCGCAGCCACTGGGGGCGTTCCCGACCTGTCAGTGCCAGGGACACGCCGATCGCCATCAACCCCACCCCGGCGACACCAGGGAGGAGGTAGAGCCTGCCGCTATCGAGAAATTGTCCTACAACCGGCGACTGGGAGAGGACGAGAACCAGGCTCCAGCCGGTGATGAGCGTCAGCCACTGAAATACAGGGTCGTGATACCGGAACAGCAGGATCGTCACGAACCCCATGATGGTGACGACGTGGAGGGCAAAGGTCATCGCGCGCCACTGCTCGACCAATATGTCGGCAATCCGGCGATACCCTTCGACGTCCTTTGCCGCTGAAATATAGACATGCGACAGATAGCCGGAGAGCCATCCATCGGTCCGGATCAAACGTATTTCGAGATCGTTGCTGACGCTGGCGTCGATCAACTGCCGCGGCAATATCGCGGCATAGGCATATCCGCTTCTGGGGCTCGACCATGAGGAGCGCGGCATCGGGGGCAGGAGATACCCGTTCACGCGAACCTCTATCGTCTGCCTCACCACCGGAATAAAGAGAGCAAGTCCGGTATCAGGCCAATCCTTCGGAACGAACGATACGCGATAGGTCGCCATTCCGGGGCCGGATGCCGTCTCGTGAACCCAGCGCGCGGGCAGGCCGACAGTCCGGCGCGACTTCCCCATTTCATGGAACTCGACCGTATCGAAACGGTAGTAATGACGCGGTTCCGGAATCTGTACGACTTGCGGAAGTGCTGCGATGAGTGCGATGACGGCGAGCAGCGCCAGCAAGGCCATATGCCGTCTTCTCGGGACAGAAGCCGCCATATGGACCGCAGTCATAGCCGAATAATTCCCTGCCGCGTCGCTTCAAACACCGCTTCCGAGCGGTTCGAAACCTGCAGCTTCCTGTATATGTTGCGAATGTGAACGGGGACCGTCTGCCTGGATATGCCAAGGCTGGCGGCTAGCTCGTCACTGGTGAGACCTTTCGCTATTCCCCAAAGGATATCCATCTCTCTCGGGGTCATTTTGGGCGCGTCGTTTCCCTCCGGCGTTCGCTCCGTCCGCTCCGCCAGGCGTTTGACGAGAACACGCGCGATGCGCGAGGAAATGGGAGAACGTCCGGCCATCAGATCGTTGATCGCTTCGACAAGATCGACCGGGTCGGCATCTTTCAGGAGGTAACCCGATGCACCTGCCTCGATCGAGTCGAGCACTGTCCGGTCGTCCGCCAGAACCGAGATGACCATCGCCTCGGCGCGCGGCTGTATCACGCCAAGAGCTCTGATTGCCTCTATTCCGTTACCGTCGGGCAGGTTCAGGTCGGTGATCAGCAGATCAATCTCATTCTCCCGGATTGCGGCGAGCGTATCGGACAGGGTTGCACACTCGGCCGCCAGTTCTCCGCCATCCCAATCCGCGATCAGACGGACAAACCGCTCCCTTACGGCGTCGTCATCCTCCGTCACGATAATCCGGCATATGGGGGCGGCGGGGTCTATGGATTGCCTGTCACTATCTGAAGGACTCATCTGAAGCTGCCCCCTCTCCCAACACCACTGTTTCCCTGCGAGTATGCGGCAATAGCCATGTCCTGACACTCCCCTACGCAGGCCCTGGAAAGGACGGATTTCGCCTTCTCCGCACCCGCGATGACGGTAAGTACTTCAAATGGCAGCGCGTCTTTGCCCATACCCAGTTCTTGGTATTCAGCTCCGGAAGTGTTCTCGGGCATTCTATCCCTTATTCACACACCAGCGTGAAGGGGAAACAGGGTGACTTCTACTGCAAAGACAAGAATGTGCGGTCGGGTGCTGAAATGGGCCCGTTGCACAACATCGGTGGCCGCGATTCTGGGGCTCATATCCAATCCGGTCCTCGCCGCCGAAAGCTGTTCGGCGCAATCTGGAGACGTCGCTGCGGGAATCTCCGATTTCCAGAGCAATGCGGACAAGACCACCGACCAGGTCGAGAACGACTATGCGAGCGCCACTTCCAGCAGCTATGCGAAGGCTTTCTTCGAAAAGCTCGACAGCTTCAACAGCAAGGCTCAGGACGCAGCCGACCTCATCAACAAGACCTATAACCTTGCCGGCTATACCAAGCCGCTGAGCGAGGGGAGCGTCCAGAAACATATCCCGCCGCAGGTCACTATCACGATGAGCAATGCCAATGAGCTTGCCCAGGCGGCGCTGGATGAAGACAACACCAAGCTCGACATCGCAGATCTGCGGTGCAGTCAAGATACGGAAGATGCCGCTCTCGGCGCGTTTCTGGACCAGGCGGACAGCACCACGGTTTCGAAATACAAGTCGGCCAAGAAAACCGCCTGCCAGATCGTTCACGTACTCGCCGACCTTCAGGACAAGCGGGAGAAGCTCAACGAAATCCGCGAAAACGGCTACCCGCTCTTCTATCTGCATGCCAAGGAAAAGAAGAGCTTTGACGGGCACAGCCGGACCATTCAGTTCAAGGTTGACCTTCGGCTCTATCCCGAATATCCCGATGATGCGGGCGGAAACGACAACCCCACCAAGCAGCCCATCCTGCTCGGCCAACTGGAGAAGATCAACCTCTCCTACAACTCCTATTTCAAATGGAGTGATAACAACTGGACCGAGCTCAACCTGTTCCAGAATCTCGTCGACGGCCATGACCAGGACGAGTTTTGCTGGGGAAGAATCCCGATCACAAGCAGCGTAAAAGTGGAACTCTGCTCCAGGGTCGAATCGATAAGCGACGATCAGATCAAGGTGAAGAGTCGTGCCAAGTTCAAGTACAAGGGTGACACGCATGGCGTCAGCCTCGGCTCGGTCACAGTTCCCGCGCCCTTCGGATATCTCGCAGATGTCTCCGACATGAAGGAGAAGAAGATGCAGGATCTGCAGTCCAAGGTCGCAGGCCGTATCGCCTCGCTGTTCGGCGGCTTTGAAGATCTCAAGGACAAGGCCGATCAGTGGAAAAAATCGTGCAGTTGACCGAATTGGCGCCTGCCATGACGGCCATGGATGAACGTCCGGAGCAATATTGTTCCGGACGTTTTTCTGCCTTTGTCAAACCGGGCCGCACGCTGCTGACCGTCGGCATGTGCGTCATGCTTTCCGGGTGTTTCGGCGGGTTGCCGCGTGTCGAGAACCGTCCCATCCCGTTTCAGAATCTGGGACATGACTGGCACAGGCATTTCGAGTACGGCCTTCAGCTGCTGGAAGAAAACAGCCTTGCTGTCAACAAGAATGTCTTTGCCCGCGCAGCCTTTTCAAGCGCGGCACGCTTCTCGCAGGATTATGCTCCGGCCTATGTCGGACTTGGCGTTTCCGAGATGTCCCTGGGAAATTTCGCCGCAGCGCAAATCGCCTTTCTGAATGCCGCGCTGATCGACGACCGCAGCACATACTGGGCATTGTCGGCCATTGCCGCGCTGAAGAACAGCGATGAGCTCGTTGCCCGTTCCCTTTTCGATGCCGCGCAGGCCTCGCATACACAGGACGACGACCCCGCCAGCCGTTTCATCCGCGCCGTCTATCTGCCGAGCGATACGACCTATTCCAGCCCGATCGCCACCATTCCCTATGAGCCCGACAACACGCAGGCGGAGAAGAGCCTGACATGCGACAAGAACGCCGGGGACGACATCTGCCGCAACCTCAATATAGTTGCGAATATCTATTTCGTGCGCCGCTATTCCACGGATTCCAAATCGAGAGGAACCGACTTCTTCAATGATTTGACGGTTCAACTCGGAGCGACGCGCACTCAGGACTGGCAGAAGGAAGCCGGAGAGTCTACCGTCAGCATACTGAGCGAACTGTCCTTGTCGAGTCCCGAGATCGAATATGCCGTGCGCCTTACGCCGCAAAATGTGAATAGCAGCGTATATGTGAATGCAGCGCCTTCGGTCGTTACCTCGATCGGCGAGGAATCCGAAATTCACGAGGGGTCGAACAAGACCATCCTCTACAATTCCACGGGGGATGCCGATCAGTATACGGCCGAAACGGGGCTGACGCTCAACCTTAAACCGGAGCTTGCGACACCCGACTATGTGAATCTCAAATTGAGTTTCGAGTTCAGTTCGCTCGGGACGCTGGAGCCGTCCGCATCGGCCCAGGTTCTGGACGTCTCGACGAACACCTATACGATCACCGGCTATTTCCCTTATGGCAAACCCATCGTCCTTGGAACGATTGCCAGCGGGACGCAGAAATACGATGCAACAGGTCAAACCGGGCTGAACCGGGTTCCGCTTGTCGGCGGCGCCTTCGGCAAGTCGGAAGACAGAATCTCCGCCTCCGATACGATGGTTATCGGGGTCTTGTCGGAGCCGGCCGCGTTCCACGGTTCACACGAAAAACAGGTGCTCGAGGCCATGCGGTCCATGGGCGTCAAGACCACCCCGCACGGGACAATCGAGCGGCGGAGAATCCTGCATCAGGCACCCGACATTTATGCCTTCGGCCCGAAATTCCTCAAAGCCCATGCCGATCCAGAGATCGAGCCATAATTTCAGGGCACGGCAAACAATCGTCCGACTCCCGGAGCGGCCTAGAGCATCGTGCTGTTAATCTGACGTGTAGTCCGCCGCTTTGAAATAGTTCCAGCATTCGTTTGGCTCGTAGAGTCTGCAGATGCTTCCGATAGCGTCTTCGAGATCCTCGAAGGTGCGTGCGGCTGCTGCGGGCAGATGCGCCTTGAGTTTTGAGAAGGCTTGTTCGATCGGGTTGAGGTCTGGCGAGTATTGGGG
>JBAQNC010000124.1:0-34808 GCA_049303435.1 Parvibaculum sp.
GGGTATGGGCGATATATAAGGCGAAAGGCCGTTTGAGGGAAGGAGAATCCCTCAAAACTGCCTTTCCTCCTCGCGGATTGCCTGTTTGACGGTCACAGCGTCAGGATGATCTTGCCGATATGGGTGCTTTTTTCCATAAGCGCATGGGCTTTGGCGGCCTCGGCCAGTGGGAAAGTAGCGTCGATCAGCGGCTTGACCCGGCCCGCATCCAGCAAGGGCCAGACCTTTTCCTTCAGCGCGGCGGCAATCCCGGCCTTTTCGGCGATGGAGCGGGGCCGCAGCGTCGAGCCTGTCAGCGTCAGTCGTTTCAGCATCA
The DNA here is from genome assembly GCA_049303435.1 of Parvibaculum sp. Classification (GTDB taxonomy): domain Bacteria; phylum Pseudomonadota; class Alphaproteobacteria; order Parvibaculales; family Parvibaculaceae; genus Parvibaculum. Next base: position 317 of record JBAQNC010000124.1, read on the forward strand.
TGGGCATGAAGTTCACTTCCGCCGTCGAGCCATTGAGGAAAGCGATGGAGACGATGCGTCCGTCGCGGGCCGCCGCCTCGATGTTGCGCGGGATATAGTCGCCACCCACCATGTCGAGGATGACGTCGACGCCGCGCTTTTCTGTCAGTGTCTTCACCTCGGCGACAAAATCCTGCGTTTTATAGTTGATGGCGGCTTCAGCGCCGAGTTCGAGGCAGGCGGCACATTTCTCGGGCGATCCGGCGGTCACGAAGACGCGCGAGCCGAAGATATGGGCGAGCTGGATCGCGGTCGTGCCAATGCCGCTGGAGCCGCCATGTATGAGCAGGCTTTCGCCGCCTTTCAGCGCGCCTCGTTCAAACACATTGGTCCAGACGGTAAAAAAGGTTTCCGGCAGGCCTGCTGCCTCGATAACGCTGAAGCCTTGCGGGACTGGAAGGGAGTGGCTTTCATGCGCCACGCAATATTCGGCATAGCCGCCGCCGCCCACCAGTGCGCAGACATGGTCACCGATTTTCCACTGGCTCGTATTGGCGCCCAGCGCGATCACGGTTCCGGCGACTTCAAGGCCGGGCGTATCGGGGCTGCCCGGCGGGGGCGCGTAAAAGCCCATGCGCTGGATCGTGTCAGGGCGGTTGACGCCGGCGGCCTCGACCTTGATCAGGATTTCGTTGGGGCCGGGTGTCGGCGTGGCGATTTCGTGCAGCTCCAGCACTTCCGGTCCGCCCGGTCTGGTGATGGCGACGGCTTTCATCGTGGGGGGTAAAGTCATGTCTCATCACCTTTGTTTGGATTTCCGCTTCTGGCAGGTCTAGCGCCGCCATCGGTTCCCCGCAACAATAGGCTGGAATGGAGCCGTGCCGGAGGGAGAGAGAATATGGATACAGACGATCTGGAGCCGCGCAAGCGGCGGGGTGAGGCGCTTGCGGCGCTGGCGCGCGAGGATCTCGATCTGTTGGGTATTGAGGAGTTGAAAGACCGAATCACTGCGCTCGAAGCTGAAATTGTGCGTATTCGGGACCGACTGGGACGGAAGGAGGGCAGTAAATCGGCCGCCGAGGCCCTTTTTAAAAAATAGGGTGCTCCAAGCTAAACCCTTCAATTCATGTCGTTTTTACGACTGAGTTTGTGAAACTCCAAACTCAAATCAAAAATGAGTAACTATCAGTTTGTAGGGGCATTAACGCTTTGGTAATCTTGTGGTTGCTAAGGTTACCTTGCGTAATCCAGTGTTCCTGGATTTGAGTGGTCCGGTCCACTCTGTTTGACGCCTCCCTGTTATAACTGAGCCGCGGTTGTCCCGCGGCTCTTTTTTTGTCTCCGTATGCGCGGTTTTTCGGCCCGTTAATTCTAGGGTCCCGTCTCTGGCACGAATGTTGATCCTCATACGTCATGTTGTGCCGCGCTGGCACGCCTGAACGGGCAGGGGATTTTGATGAGTGCCGATAATTTTGACAATGATGTGATGTTTGCCGATGACGACCGGAAGCTTGGCCTTGCCGAGTTCATGTCGTCGGGCGTTTTTCAGCGCACTTATACCGAAGGCATGCAGCTTGTAGAGGAGACGTCTGCCTATCTTGATGGGCCGGGACGCGAAGCGGCTCGCAACCTGTCGCGTGACGCCTCGCTTGCCTATGCAGGCGAAAGCATGCGGCTCACGACGAGATTGATGCAGGTTGCTGCCTGGTTGCTGGTGCGCAAGGCGGTGGCAGAGGGCGAAATGAGCGAGGACGAAGCGCGGTCTGAGAAATATCGCTTGTCGGCCAAGGAAATTGCCCGTTCGGGGCGGATGGTCGGCTCGGCAGCCCTGCCGACACGCATGCTGGAACTGATTGGCCAGTCGGAGCGGCTTTATGAGCGCGTCGCTCGCCTCGACGGGGAAATGCGCGGCCAGACCCCCCGCCTCAACAAGGCCCATCCCCTGGCCGACCAGTTCAACCGCGTGGAAGCCTTCTTTCAGGAGACACAGACGCGTCACTGAGGCGTTATCTTTCTGAGACGGGTCTGTTCCATAGTGGCATTGCCATGCGCCTTACTCGCCATGCACCTCTGTTGCCAAGTACCCCATCAGGCGCAGATACAAAAAGCCCCGGCTTAAAACCGGGGCTTTTCTTTATTTGAAGGCAGGCTTGCGGCAAGCCAGAGCGCAAAGTGGCGATTAGCCGACCTTGCCCACATTGCCGAATTTCTTGTTGAAGCGGCTGACGCGGCCGCCGCGGTCGAGGATCTGCGTGCCGCCGCCGGTCCAGGCCGGGTGCGTGTTCGGATCGATGTCCAGGACCAGCGTGTCGCCGTCGGCGCCATAGGTCGAACGTGTCTGGAAGGTGGTCCCGTCCGTCATGGTCACGGTGATCATGTGGTAGTCGGGATGCGTGTCTTTCTTCATGGCTCTAACTTCTCAGATGCGCGCGATAAAAGGAGCGCAGCCAACAGGGCGCGCCGCCGAATGGGGGCTTATAGCGAGTCATATAGGGCTTTGCAAGCCGCGATGCCCTCCGGGGGTAAACCATGAAGTCGGACCTGTCTAACCCCTTGTGAACAAAACGTAATGTGGACGCCGTGCTTTGCGCGGCCATGCCGCAGGGTCATCAGGATAGCATATTGGTAGTTTGCGCCGCCCATTGATATAGAGGGGGCGTAGATATGTAGCTATAGAGGGTGCGGTGAACGCACCTCGTCCCCCTCCTTGGGGTTGCCCCCGTCCGCCACAAACGAGCCGGTTCTTATGAGCGAAGCATCGAATACCGTCGTTGAAGCCATCGAAGCAGAGGCCCAGCGTCGAAAGCCTGCCAAAGCGGTCGGACCAATCCTCAAGCTCGCGCCCTATGTGGGGCGCTACAAGGCGATGGTTGCAGCCGCTCTGGTATCGCTCGTCGCGGCGACGCTCTCCACGCTGGCCTTTCCGATGGCCGGCGGTCGTCTCGTCGATATGTTGCGCGAGGAGAACGTCAATCAGACCGGCCATTTCGTGGATCAATATTTCGTCGCACTGATTGCGGTGGCGGCGATGCTGGGGATTGCTTCGGCTTCACGTTTCTATTTCGTCAGCTGGATCGGCGAGCGCGTTGTCGCAGATTTGCGTCAGGCGGTTTACGCCCATGTGCTGAAGCTTTCGCCCGCCTTCTTCGAAATCACCCGCACCGGCGAAGTCCTGTCGCGCCTCACTGCCGACACGACACTCATCAAGACCGTCGTCGGTTCGTCGGCTTCCATCGCGTTGCGCAATGTCTTTCTCTTCATCGGCGCGACCTCGATGATGGTTTATACGAGCGTGCATCTCTCCGGGCTTGTCCTTCTGGCGATCCCGATGATCGTGCTGCCGCTCATTCTTTTTGGACGCTGGGTGCGTCGTCTATCGCGTGCTTCGCAGGACCGTCTGGCCGATACGTCGGCCTTTGGCAGCGAAAGCCTCAACGCCATTCAGACCGTTCAGGCTTTCACGCACGAGGCGCTCGATCGCGAGCGCTTCCATGAAACGGTCGAGCGTTCCTTTGAAACATCGCGCTCGCGCATCACGGCGCGCGCCATTCTTACCGCACTCATCTTCTTTCTCGGCATGACCAGTGTCGTCGGCGTTCTCTGGTTCGGCATGAAGGATGTGATTGCCGGTGAAATGACGGGCGGTTCGCTCGCCCAGTTCATTCTTTATGCGCTTTTCTCGGCCAGTTCCTTTGCCTCGCTGTCGGAAGTCTGGGGCGATGTGCAAATGGCGGCAGGCGCGACCGAGCGTTTGATCGAGCTCATCTCCACTGTGCCCGCGATTGCCGCGCCTGCGCGTCCCGTCGCCTTGCCGACGCCCGCGCGCGGCGCCATTGCCTTCGAGGATGTCGCTTTTTCCTATCCGACACGACCGGACGCCTCTGCGCTTCATGGTTTTTCGTTGCGTGTGGCGCCTGGCGAAACGGTCGCCATTGTCGGCCCTTCGGGTGCGGGCAAGAGCACCGTCTTCCAGCTTCTTCTGCGCTTCTACGATCCGCAGTCGGGTCGCGTGATGCTTGATGGCGTCGATGTCAAACAGGCTGACCCGGTTGATGTGCGCGCGCGGCTTGCCGTGGTGCCGCAGGAAACGGTCGTCTTCGGCATGAGTGTTGGCGAGAATATTCGCTACGGTCGCCCAGATGCGAGCAAGGACGATGTTCGCGCCGCGGCCAAGGCCGCCCGCATTGACGATTTCATCGCCACGTTGCCCGAAGGTTATGACACGCAGGTCGGCGAGCGCGGCGTGACGCTTTCAGGCGGTCAGCGCCAGCGTATCGCCATCGCCCGCGCTATCCTGCGCGACGCGCCCGTGCTGTTGCTCGACGAAGCCACCAGCGCGCTCGACGCCGAAAGCGAAAAGATGGTTCAGCTTGCTCTCGAAGGGCTGATGGAAGGCCGCACCACGCTTGTCATCGCCCATCGTCTGGCGACCGTGCTCAAGGCCGACCGTATTATTGTGATGGACGATGGCGCGATCATCGCCAGCGGCACACATGATGAGCTGATGCGTCAGGGCGGGCTCTATTCGCGACTGGCGCGGCTTCAGTTTACGGGCGATATTCTCGGGTCCGGACCGACCAGCGTTGCGTTACACTGATATTTGCATGTTTTCGATTTTTTCTCTTCGCCCAAGGAATATTTCCATGAGCCCTCTTCTGCGACGTCTATTGATCGGTTTCGGGCTGGTCCTCGCCGTTGTCAGCATCTTCACCTGGCGGTTTCTCGCTGCGGCTGGCTATTTCACCGGCATCAAGCAGGAAGTGGCGGCTCAATGCACCACCATTCCCTCGCCGCCCGGACCTGAAGACATCCAGATCGACCGCGATGCGCGTCAGGCCTTTGTCGTGGCTTCCGATCGTCGCGCTCTGCTGGCGGGCAGCAAGGCCGCGCGGGGGGGTGTCTATATGATCGATCTTACCGCCCCAGTTGCCGAGTGGCAGCTTCATCCGGTGACGGCGGCGGAACCCGCCGACTTTCATCCGCATGGGCTCAGCCTCTACAAGGGCGCCGATGGTTCGCGCCGTCTCTTTGTCGTCAATCATCACAGCGATGGCGTCGAGTCGGTCGATATTTTCGATGTCGCCGCCGATGGCATGCTCACCCTTGTGCGCAGCGTCTCCGATCCGTTGCTTGTTTCACCCAATGACGTCGTGGCGGTGGGGCCTGAAAGTTTCTATGCCACCAATGATCATGGCACGGCCAACAAGACCGAAGGCATGATCGAGGATTTCATGCTCTCGCGCAGCGCCGATTTCGTTTACTTCGACGGAGCCAAGATGAGCGTTGCGGGCGATCGTCTGCTCTTTCCCAATGGCATCAATGTCAGCGCCGATGGCCAGACCATTTATGTCGCCGAATCCCTAGGCCTGTCTCTCCATGTCTATGATCGTAATATCGAGACCGGCGTGCTGACGCCGCGCGACTACACGCCGATGGGTACGGGTCTCGATAATATTGATGTCGAGGAAGATGGCAGCCTGCTTATCGCTGCCCACCCCAAGATGACGGCCTTCATAGCTCACGCACGCGATGCCGCCGAGCTATCGCCCAGCCAGATCATCCGGGTCGAACTTGCCGTTGATGGCAATGGTGGCCGCGCCGGCACGATCTATCTCAATCTGGGCAAGCAGATTTCCGGCGCCACGGTTGCGGCGGGCTATGGCGGCCTGATGCTGATCGGCAATGCCTTCGACCCGAATATCCTGGTCTGCCAGCAGTCGAAGAAAATCAGGGCCTATTGAGAAATTTTGTTATCTCTCCGTCAGCTTGAACTCGATGCGCCTGTTGCGTTTCAGCGAGGAGGTGTCCTTGCCGGGGCCGAGAGGCTGGTATTCGCCAAAGCCCGCCGCCACCAGATGATTGGGGGCGACGCCCTGGGCGATCATGAAGTTGACTACAGCAATGGCGCGTGCGCTGGAGAGATACCAGTTGGAGGGAAACTGCGTGGAATGGATGGGCTGAATATCCGTATGCCCGTCGATACGCAGCACCCAGGGGATGTCGCTCGGGATTTCCTGTGAAATCTCGCGCACGGCATCCGAGACCTTGTGCAATTGCGCTTCGCCCGACGGGTTGATATCGGCCGAGCCCGAGCCGAAGAGAATTTCCGACTGGATCACGAAGCGGTCGCCGACGATTTCAATGTCGGGCCGGTTGCCGAGAATTTCGCGCAAGCGTCCGAAGAACTCGGAACGATATTTCGCCAGCTCCTGAACCTTCTGAGCGAGCGCTGCATTGAGCCTTTTGCCGAGATCGGCGATCTGCGCCTGGCTTTCCTTGTCGCGTTGTTCAGATGCGTCAAGGGCGGCTTCAAGCGTGGCGAGTTGTCGCCGCAGCGCCGAGATTTGCTGGTTCAGCAATTCGACCTGCGCCAGCGCCTGACTGGAAATGTCCTTCTGTTTGGCGAGTTCGTCGTTGAGGAGCGCCACCTTGTCGCCTGTGCCTGCGCTTGCCGCCAGCTTGTCCTTTTCGGCGCTCACATCGGCCAGTTCCAGTTGCAGGCTGGCGATGCTCGTCTTCATGTCGGCGTTTTCCTGCTTCGACAGGGCAAGCTGGCTGACCAGTTCAGCGATCTGGTTGCGGAGACTTTGCAGCGCGCTGTCCTTGTTGGAGACGAGCTGCGACAGCACGAATTGCGTCAGCATGAAAATCGTGAGCAGGAAGATCAGCACGAGCAAGAGGCTCGACATGGCGTCGACAAAGCCCGGCCAGTAATCGCCGCTCGGCGCGCGTCCTCTTATGCGTCTTGAATTGGCCATGAGGGGTGCGCCTTACTTGCCGTCACGTTCGGCGAGGCGTTGAAGTAATGGCACCAGCGCTTCCTGATTTTGCGCCATGCGCTGGATCAGTTGTTGTTCGTTGCGCAGTTGTTCAGTGAGGGCAGTGATCTGGCCCGCCAGCGCCATCATCGGTGCGCTATTGCCGCCATTGCCTGCATTGGCGTTGAGCGCCTGTTCGATACGTTCGAGTTTCTTCATCGTGTCGCCTAGCATGCCGGGGCTGCGTTCGAAGTCGTTGGAAATATCGGTGACGGTCGAGAGCCATTCTTCCAGCTCGTTGTAGAAGCGGTTTTGGGCCTGTCCCGCCTGCAGGTCGAGGAAGCCGAGGATCAGCGATCCCGACAGACCAAAGAGCGAGGACGAGAAAGAGGTGCCCATGCCACCGAGCGGCCCTTCGAGCCCCGCCTTGAGGTTCTGGAAGACCACCGTCGGGTCGGTCGATTCGACGCTCAGTCCGTGGATCGTCTGGCTTACCGATGTCACCGTGGTCAGCAGGCCCCAGAAGGTGCCCAGCAGGCCCAGAAAAATCAGAAGCCCGATCATGTAGCGCGACGTTTCGCGCTGTTCGTCAAGCCGCGAGCCGAGGCTGTCGAGAATAGAGCGCATGGAGAGCGCATTGAGTTGCATCTTGCCGCGACGATCGCCCAGCATTGTCGCCATAGGCGCAAGCAAAAGCGGCGCCTTTGTTTGGGCAAGGCCCGGATCGGCGCGGCGGAACTGATTGACCCATTTGACTTCCGGCCCCAATGCAAAGACCTGGCGGAAACCATAAAGAATGCCGAGAACCAGCACGAAGATGATGAGGCCGTTGAGGCCCGGATTGGTATAGAAGGCCGTCTTCAGCTTGGGCGACAGGACAGTCAGCAGCAGGCCCACCATCACCAGAAAGATGAACATTCGCATGAGATAGGGCCGCGCATTGGAAAGCGCGATGCCGTCGCTGAAGTCCTTCGCCATATCCGGTCTCCTGAGTGCCGGGTGGTTAACGACCCGGTTTCAAAATATCTACTCGCTCCTGAGGTCCTGCATCTTTCACGCCACCCAGCGCGCGCACTTCAAGCTGTTCAGCGTTAATGCCTTCCGCCAAAATAGCATCGCGCACGGCCAGCACGCGGCGCAGCGACAAGCGGCGATCGTTGGAACTCGACGATCCAGGCTCGCCAGCATAGGCCTTGAGTGTGACGCGTCCGCCTCTGGCTTTGAACTTTTCGACAAAGGCCGAGATATCGGCGCGGGCGTCATCGCTGAGCGTCGCCGCGCCGCTTTCAAAGAGAATGCGCACGATTGGTTTTGGGACAGGGGCAAGCGCGGCAGTCGCCTCTATGCCTGTTTCGTCGGCAGGGGCTGCCGTCGGGGCGGTATCGCCCAAATCCGGTTCCATGGCGCGGGTCGGGCTTATTGGTATGTTCAGCGGCTGCGCATCCACGGGCAGGTTGTTCTCGTCTGCCTGAACCGTATGGAAGCTGCCAAAGCCTGTCATGATGGACATGGCGATTGCCGCGATCGCCATCAGCCCGCGCTTGCGCGTCGGGGCGCCGAACAGTTTCTTGACGTTTGAAATCATGTCTCCGCTGACCCAGACCCTGATTGGCTGTCGCACCCTTGCGGCGCTTTTTCGTGAAACAGGCGATCAGTCTAGGCTGCTTCGCGCCGAGGGAACAGGGTGCGTCGTGCAATTTTGCCGGGGCAGGGGGATTTACGCGCTGCGTGTGGCTTTCAATATCTTTGAAAGCTGGCCAAAGATCATCTCGTTGCCGACGATGACGCCGCCTGAGTTCAGCATGTCCTCGCGGCCATTGATGTCGCTCACCGTGCCGCCCGCTTCGCGTACCAGCACGATGCCTGCGGCCATGTCCCAGGGCGAAAGCCCCGCTTCCCAGTAGCCGTCGAAGCGACCGGCGGCGACATAGGCGAGGTCGAGCGAAGCCGCGCCCATGCGGCGCAGGCCGGATGCATTCTGCATCACGGCGCGTTCTTCCTTGAGGAAGGTGTCGTGACCGGGGCGACCGATATGGGGAATGCCGCAGCCGATGACGCATTGCGTGATGTCGCGACGCGCGGAGACGCGCAGGCGGCGATCGTTCAGGAACGCGCCCTGGCCCTTTTCGGCCAGGAAGAGTTCGTCGGTGACCGGATTGTAGATAACGCCCGCTACCATCTGGCCTTCGCGCTCGAGGCCGACGGAGATGGCAAATTGCGGAATGCCGTGCAGGAAGTTCGTGGTCCCGTCCAGCGGATCGATGATCCAGCGATGAGACTTGTCAGCCCCTTCGACCACGCCGCCTTCTTCCATCAGGAAGCCATAGCCGGGGCGCGCCTTGCTCAGTTCTTCAAAGAGGACTTTCTCTGCCTTCTTGTCAGCCGCCGATACGAAGTCGCCGGGACCTTTCATCGAAACCTGAAGGTTCTCGACTTCGCCGAAGTCGCGCTGCAGCCCCCGCGCGGCCTTGCGGACGGCGGCAACCATGACGGTCATGACGGGGGTATGGCGCGCCATCAGTCGGCACGACGCAGGTAGGTGAGTTCGTTGGTATCGACGACGATGCGTTCGCCCGTGGTGATGAAAGGCGGCACCATGACGCGCACGCCATTTTCGAGAATGGCGGGCTTGTAGGAGCTTGTGGCCGTCTGACCCTTCACGGAAGGTTCGGTTTCGGTGATTTCGAGCGTCACCTGATCGGGCAGCGAGATGCCGAGCGCTTTTCCTTCGTGCATTTCGACCGTGACCTTCATGCCGTCCTGCAGGAAGGCGGCGCGGTCGCCAACCCATTCGCGCGACAGTTCGATCTGTTCGTAGGTTTCCTCGTCCATGAAGGTCAGCATGCCATCGACCTCATAGAGGTACTGGAAGTCCTTCTGTTCAAGGCGGATGCGTTCCACCGCTTCGGCCGAGCGGAAGCGTTCATTGAGCTTGCGATTGTCCACGAGGTTCTTCAGTTCGACCTGCGCGAAGGCGCCACCCTTGCCGGGCTTCACGTGCTGCACCTTGACGGCGGCCCAGAGGCCACCTTGATGTTCAATGACGTAGCCGGGGCGAATTTCGTTACCGTTGATCTTTGGCATAACTGGCTTTCCAGGGATTTGGCGTGTTTTGCCCGCGCGCTGCCTATTTTAAGGGGCGCAGGCCGCGTTCTGATAGCATCTAGCGGGCCTAAAGGCCAAGCCTTTATGGCTTCTGGAAGAGTTCGTCGAAGAGACGGTTAAAGCCTCTGACGGCTGCCGCAGGGCCGTCTGGATGCCCCCAGACGCCATTCGATACGGCGAGGAAGTCCGCGCCTGCGCTGACTAACGGTCCCGCGTTCTCCACCGTAATGCCGCCGATCGCCACGCAGGGCACGACGAACATTTCCGACCACCAGGTCAGGAGATCGAGCCCGGCGCGGCTTTTTGCCTCTTTGGTGCTTGTCTCGAAAAAAGCCCCAAAGGCCACATAATCCGCGCCTGCCTCGCCCGCTTCCATTGCCAGATGTCGGCTTGCGTAGCAGGAAACGCCGACGATACGGTCCGGCCCTACGATTTGCCGAGCTTCTTCATGGGGCGTGTCGTCCTGACCCACATGCACGCCATCGGCCTCCAGTTCGACCGCGAGCGCCGGATTGTCGTTGATGATGAAGGCGACGTTGTTTTCCAGCGCAATGGGCATCAGCGTCTCTGCGGCGCGGCGCACGGTGTCCGCGTTGGCGCTTTCGCCGCTTTCTGTCTTGAGGCGCAATTGCAGCGAGGCGACATCGCCCGCATCCAGCGCGCGTTTCAGCGTCTCGGAAAAGGCGACAGGCTCGATCCGTGGCGGTGTGATGAGGTAGAGACGGCAGGGCTCCCGCGTCTCGACAATCACTTCCTTGGGCGCTTTGGCCTTGCTTTTGGTCTTCTTGCTCATGGGCTGCTTTTGGATACCTGAGGCACAAACATTCGACGAGTCGTTAGGCTCGAAGCTTGAAGCCGAGCATAGTGAGAAATAGATTTTTCTCATCTGTGGAGGCGGCGTCGAAGTTTGACATTGCTTGTTTCGCGTTCGCTATTGTCGCTTTCGCATCGGTAAGTGCGACGCGTTTTGCCGGGTCATAGTCAGCCTCGTGTCGAAGAGCTTGCAATTCGACAAAAGTTGCCGCGCATGATCGAATTTTGTTTCCAAAAGAGACTGTGCCTAGTGCCCTTGTGTAGGCGGCGGGCATATTTGATTTTGAAACATTTTCGCTAACGGTGCGCATTTGAGCATGCTCAAATGATCGGTAAATGATTCCGTATCTTGGCGTGTTGCGTTGCGTGGGGCCGACCAAAAGGTCGGTGGCATTTCTGATAAGAAAATGGAATAGAGCGTAGTAAGAAGTGGAAATTGCTCGCCTCAATTTGGCTTGCTGAGGAGCGCCTCTGCCATTTGTAGTCGTGAGCTCATTGGAGATTGATAGTAAATTTTGCGGATCAATCATGAGGCATGCCGCGCCAATGCTTTTAACTCGGCTTCTGTCGCATAATGCGTATAAGGAAAACGAAAGTCTCCGTTGGCCTGTAAAAAGTCGATTATTGAAATTTTTATCTTACTGAGTCTGTCTCCAAGCAATTTTACATTCTTTGCTTTGAGCACAATAGTAATTCTTAGGCTGTCTTTTCCATCCAGGTCGGCGTCATTTTTCACCCGAACACGTGAAACAGTACTTGGCCCCAAATTTCTTTTGGCAATGTCAAGAATGCCTTTTTCTAGTTCGCTGGATGTAAGCATGAATTTTCGCCTTTCAGCTTAATTATAGCCGCTGTGTCCAATGAAACATAGTCTGGGATTTATTGTCGTTTGTAGCGCGAACCTCATGGGTCCGGCTAGTCGCTTCCTATTTCCGGGCGAGACCCGCCTTGCGAAGCGCATCGGCCAGTGCCCCGCCTGCCTCGGGTGCGGAGGGCTGCGGCTGGGCCCGGTTCACCTGCCGCTGCTGGTGGGCGCGATTGGGCGTGCGCTCGCGCTTCTCGCCCGGCGCAGGCACTTCGTCGCTCATGCGCATGGTCAGGCTCACGCGCTTTCGCTGCGCATCGACCTCCAGCACCTTGACCTTCACCACATCGCCCGGTTTGGCTACGTCGCGGGGGTCCTTGACGAATGTGTCGGACATGGCCGAGATATGCACCAGCCCGTCCTGATGGACGCCGATATCCACGAAAGCGCCAAAGGCGGCGACGTTCGTCACAACGCCTTCCAGCATCATGCCGGGGCGAAGGTCGGAGAGCTTTTCGACGCCTTCCATGAAAGTCGCCGTCTTGAAGGCCGGACGCGGGTCGCGCCCCGGCTTTTCCAGTTCTTTCAGGATGTCTGTGACGGTCGGCAGGCCGAAAGTCTCGTCGGTGAAATCCTTCGGGTTGAGCTTGCGCAATTCGCCTACATTACCGACGAGGCTCTTCAGATCGTTTCCGGTCTTTTCGATGATGCGTCGCACCACCGGATAGGCTTCGGGGTGGACGCTCGAAGCATCCAACGGATCGTCGCCGTCGGGGATGCGCAGGAAGCCCGCGCAAAGCTCGAAAGCCTTTGCGCCAAGGCGTGGCACGTCTTTCAGTCCCTTGCGGCTGCGGAAGGGGCCTGTCGCATCGCGGTGCGCGACGATGCTCTGAGCAAGGCTTTCACCAATGCCCGAGACGCGCGCCAGCAGCGGCACGGAGGCCGTGTTGGCGTCCACGCCTACGCCGTTCACGCAGTCTTCGACAACGGCATCAAGCGACTTCGACAATTTATATTCGCCGATGTCATGTTGATATTGCCCGACGCCGATGGACTTCGGGTCGATCTTCACGAGTTCCGCCAGCGGGTCCTGCAAGCGCCGCGCAATCGACACAGCGCCACGGATCGAGACGTCGAGGTCGGGCAGTTCGGCGCTCGCATAGGCCGATGCCGAATAGACGGAAGCGCCGGCTTCAGAAACCATCGCCTTCGTCAGCTTCAGATCGGGATGGCGGCTCATCAGTTCGGCGGCCAGCTTGTCGGTCTCGCGGCTTGCCGTGCCGTTGCCGATGGCGACGAGATCGACCTTATATGTCTTGCACAGGCGCGCGAGGATCGAAATGGCTTCGTCCCAGCGGTTTTGCGGCTGATGGGGATAGATCGTTTCATGCGCCACGACCTTGCCGGTCGCGTCCACCACCGCGACCTTGACGCCCGTGCGGAACCCCGGATCGAGGCCCAGCGTCGCGCGTGTGCCTGCGGGCGCGGCGAGCAGCAGGTCACGCAGGTTTCCTGCGAATACCTTGGTTGCTTCGTCTTCGGCGAACTGGCGGAGTCTCATGCGCAGATCGAGATTGATATGCAGCAGGATTTTCGTGCGCCATGTCCAGCGCACGGTGTCGGCAAGCCATTTGTCCGCCGCGCGCCCCTTGTCGGTAATGTTGAAATGATGCGCGATGCGGCGCTCATAGCTTGAGGGCTGCGTTTCCTGTCCCGGTGCGACTTCTTCGGGCACCAGTTGCAGCGAGAGCATTTCCTCCTTCTCGCCGCGGAACATCGCGAGGATGCGGTGCGAGGGGAGTTTCGTCAGCGGTTCGGAGAAGTCGAAATAGTCGGCGAATTTCTCGCCCGCCTGTTCCTTGCCCGTCTGCACCTTTGAGGCGAGTTTGCCGCGCGTCCAGACCTCTTCTCGCAGGGAGCCGACGAGATCGGCGTCTTCGGAAAAGCGTTCGATGAGGATGGCGCGTGCGCCGTCGAGCGCGGCGGCGGCGTCCTTCACTTCCTTGTTGGCATCGACATAGGCCTCTGCCGTTATGGTGGGGTCGAGCGTCGGGTCGGCGAGGATCGCATCGGCCAGCGGTTCCAGCCCCGCCTCCTTGGCGATCTGCGCCTTGGTGCGGCGCTTGGGCTTGAAGGGCAGGTAGATGTCCTCCAATCGCGCTTTTGTTTCAGCCCCCGCAATGGCGATCTTCAGAGCATCGGTGAGCTTTCCCTGTTCCTCGATGGAGGCGAGCACGGCGGCGCGGCGGGTTTCGAGTTCCCGGAGATAGGAGAGCCGTTCTTCCAGCGTGCGCAGCTGCGCGTCGTCCAGCGTTCCCGTCACTTCCTTGCGGTAACGCGCGATGAAAGGCACGGTCGCCCCCTCATCCAACAGCCCGATGGCTGCGGCCACCTGTTCTTCGCGGACTTGAAGTTCTTCGGCAATACGGGCGGCAATGGATTTCACGGGGGCTCACTCTCAAGAGAATCGGAAGCGTTCAGTTTTACAGTCTCAGTCTCATCGCTTCTATCGTCATGCGCGGGCTTGACCCGCGTATCCACGTCTTTCTTTCAAAATGAAAACGCCCCGCTGTTTCCAGCGAGGCGTTTATCAATTTAAAGCGGAAAAAGCCTCAGGCCTTTTCCATGCTCGTGTCCCATTTGCCCTGAGCGGCAAGGCCGTTCATTTTCGCGCGGTGGGCGAAAGCGGCTTGCGCAGCAGGCACATTCTCTTTCTTGCCAGCCCAGGCCTTCTGCGGCGCGGCCTGAAGGGCGCGGCCATAGGAGAAGGACAACGCCCAGGGCAGGTTGCCCAGCTTGTTCATGGCGTCGAGATGGGCTGTCGCCAGTTCGTCGGACTGACCGCCGGACAGGAAGACGATGCCGGGAACGGCGGCGGGCACGGTGCGCTTGAAGACCTTGATGGTCTTTTCGGCGACTTCCTGAATGCTGGCCTGCGTCGGGCACTTCTTGCCGGAAACGACCATGTTGGGTTTCAGGATCGTGCCTTCGAGCAGCACATTGTGGCGGGCGAGCGCATTGAAGAGCGCGCGCAGCGTCGCTTCGGTCACTTCAAAGCAGCGGTCGGCGGTGTGGTCGCCATCCATCAGCACTTCGGGCTCCACGATCGGCACGATGCCGTTCTTCTGGCAGAGGGCGGCGTAGCGCGCCAGCGCTTCGGCATTGGCTTCGATGCAGGCGTTGGTCGGGATGACCGGCGAGATGTCGATCACCGCACGCCATTTTGCGAAGCGCGCGCCGAGCTTGTAATATTCAGCCAGACGTTCATCGAGACCGTCGAGGCCCTCGGTGATGGTTTCGCCAGGAAAGCCCGCCATCGGCTTTGCGCCCGCATCGACCTTGATGCCGGGGATGGAGCCGGCGGCCTTGATGATGTCCACGAGCGGCGTGCCATCGGCGGCCTTCTGGCGGATGGTTTCGTCATAAAGGATGACGCCGGAGATATTGTTCTTCATGGCGGCGTCGGTGCGGAACATCATCTCGCGATAGTCGCGGCGGTTTTCTTCCGTCGATTCCACGTTGATGGCGTCAAAGCGCTTCTTGATCGTGCCCGAGCTTTCGTCGGCGGCGAGGATGCCCTTGCCCGGCGCGACCATTGCTTTTGCGATCTGTTCCAGTGTCTCAGTCATGTCTCAGGTTCCCTCAGAGAGATTATCGAACCAGCGCTTGCACGCCGGGCAATTCAACGCCTTCCATCCACTCCAGGAAGGCCCCGCCAGCGGCGGAAACATAGGTGAAGTCTTCGGTCGCGCCTGCTTCGTTCAGGGCTGCCACCGTGTCGCCGCCACCGGCGACGGAAACGAGGTTGCCCATCTTCGTCATCATGGCGACGTGGCGCGCGGCTGTGACCGTGCCGATGTCGAAAGGTGACATTTCAAAGGCGCCGAGCGGGCCGTTCCAGACGACGGTCTTGGCCGTCTCGATGCGACCGGCGATATAGGCAAGCGTGTCCGCGCCCACATCGAGGATCATGCCGTCTTCAGGCACTTCGGTCGCCGGCACGGTCTTGCAAGGCGCGCCTGCCTTGAATTCCTTGGCGACGACGACGTCGCTGGGCAGGATGATTTCGCAATTGGCCGAGCGCGCGTTGGCGAGAATATGACGCGCGGTGTCAAAGAGGTCTTTTTCGCAGAGCGAATTGCCGACATCGCGGCCTTGCGCTGCAAGAAACGTATTGGCCATGCCGCCACCGATGACGAGCGCATCAACCTTTTTCACGAGATTGCCGAGCAGTGAGATCTTGGTCGAGACCTTCGCGCCGCCGACAATGGCGATGACGGGATGGGTCGGATGACCAAGGGCCGCGTCGAGCGCCTTGAGTTCGGCTTCCATGGCGCGGCCTGCGTAAGAGGGCAGGTCATGCGCGATGGCTTCGGTCGAGGCATGGGCGCGATGCGCGCAGGAAAAGGCGTCGTTCACATAGACATTGCCATTGGCGGCAAGGGCTGCGGCAAATTCAGGATCGTTGTTTTCTTCACCGGCATGGAAGCGTGTGTTTTCCAGCACGATGATGCCGCCGTCCGGCATGACGTTGATCGCGTCGCGGGCCACGTCGCCGATGCAGTCGCTCGCAAAGAGCGCCTTGCGGCCAAGAAAAGGTTCAAGCGCGGCGGCGACCGGCGCGAGCGAATATTTTTCTTCCGGCTTTCCCTTGGGACGGCCGAAATGCGACAGCACGATCACTTTTGCGCCGCGGTCGCTGAGTTCGGTCAGCGTGCCAGCGACCCGTTCGATGCGCGTCGCGTCCGTAATCTTGCCATCCGCCATCGGCACGTTCAGATCGGCGCGGACGAGCACCTTGAGGCCCTTCATGCCGACGGCTTTGAAAAGATCATCAAGGGTCTTGTGATTGGACATTGTTTTTTTGGCCTCTTCTGGGGCGTCCCGAAAATGTTTCCGGCCCCGCCCGCATTAACGGGGCAGGGCCGGAGCATCACATTACTTCAGGAGTTTCGCCATGGCGCGGGCGGTGTCGCCCATGCGGTTGGAAAAGCCCCATTCATTGTCGTACCAGCTCAGCACGCGAACGAGCTTGCCGTCGATCACCTGGGTCTGCGTCAGGTCGAAGGTCGACGACGCCGGGTTGTGGTTGAAGTCGATAGAGACGAGCTTTTCGTCGGTCGTCGCCAGCACGCCTTTCAGCGGGCCCTTGGCGGCGGCGATGATGGCGGCGTTCACTTCTTCGACGGTCGTGTTCTTCTTGGCGTCGAAAACGAGGTCGATGACCGAGACATTGGCGGTCGGCACGCGGATCGAGGTGCCGTCGAGCTTGCCTTTCAGTTCCGGCAGCACGAGGCCCACGGCCTTGGCGGCGCCGGTCGAGGTCGGGATCATGGAGAGACCGGCGGCGCGGGCGCGACGCGCGTCCGAATGCAGCGTGTCGACGGTGTTCTGGTCGCCCGTGTAGGCGTGGATCGTGGTCATGTAACCGCGTTCGATGCCGACGGCCTTGTTGAGCACGGAGGCGACGGGCGCAAGGCAGTTCGTCGTGCACGAAGCGTTCGACACGATCTTGTGGCTCTTCTTCAACTGCTGGTGGTTGACGCCGTAAACGACGGTGATGTCTGCGCCATCGGCGGGAGCCGAGATCAGCACACGCTTGGCGCCTGCCGTCAGATGCATCGAGGCCTTTTCCTTCGACGTGAAGATGCCGGTGCATTCAAAGGCGATATCGATGCCGAGTTCTTTCCAGGGCAGGTTTTCCGGGTTGCGTTCGGCGAGTACCTTGATCGGGCCCTGACCGAGATCGAACGAGGACTTCGTGACCTTGATCTTGCCGGGGAAGGGGCCGTGGACCGAGTCCCACTTCAGCAGATGGGCGTTGGCTTCGACCGAGCCGAGGTCGTTGATCGCCACGACCTGAATGTCCTTGCGGCCCGATTCCGCGATGGCGCGAAGCACCAGACGTCCAATGCGGCCAAAACCGTTAATTGCAACGCGTACTGCCATTTCATCGTCTCCTGAGGTTATCTGATCAAGCCTTGAGGCACGCCTTGGCGGCGGTGACTGCGGCTTCTGCTGTAATGTTGAAATGCTTGTAGAGGTCTTTGGCCGGCGCCGAAGCGCCGAAGCCCTTCATGCCGATGAAGGCGCCGTTCTCGCCGATATAGCGGTCCCAGCCATATTGTACGGCAGCCTCGATGGCGACCCGCACGGTGCCTGCGCCCAGTGTCTTGGCCTTGTAGTCTTTCGACTGCGCTTCAAAGAGTTCCACGCAAGGCATGGAGACAACGCGCGCGCCGATGCCTTCGGCTTCGAGAAGCTTCTGCGCGGCAAGCGCGATTTCGACTTCCGAGCCCGTGGCGATCAGCGTCACTTTGGCTTCGCCCTTGGCGGGGGAGAGTTCGTAGCCACCCCTGGCCGAGAGGTTTTCGTCCGTGTGCGTCGTGCGCACGGTCGGCAGGTTCTGGCGCGAGGCGGCGATGACCGAAGGTGTCTTGGCGGCTTCGAGCGCTGCCTGCCAGCATTCGGCTGTTTCGACCGCATCTGCGGGCCGGAAGACATAGAGGTTCGGCATGGCGCGCAGGCTTGCGAGATGCTCGACGGGCTGATGCGTCGGACCGTCTTCGCCGAGGCCGATCGAGTCATGTGTCATCACATGGATCACGCGCAGTTCCATCAGGGCCGCGAGCCGGATCGAGGGGCGGCAATAATCGGTGAAGACGAGGAAGGTGCCGGAATAGGGGATGAAGCCCTTATGCAGCGCGATGCCGTTCATCGCGGCGGCCATGCCGTGTTCGCGAATGCCGTAATGGATGAAGGAGCCGGAGAAATCATCAGGCGTGATGGCCTTCTGGCCCTTGGAGCGCGTGTTGTTGGAGCCTGTCAGGTCCGCCGAGCCGCCGACCGTTTCAGGGACAATGGCGTTGATGACGTTGAGCGCTTCTTCTGACGATTTGCGCGTCGCCCAGCTCGGCTTTTCTTCCGAGAGTCTCTTCTTGTAGGCCTTGATGGCGTCGTCGAAGCCCTTGGGCAGCGCGCCGTCAAGCTCGCGCTTGAATTCGGCCTGCTTCTCCGGCGGGAGCGCCTTGAAGCGGGCGTTCCAGGCGGCCGATTTCGCTGCGCCCGCCTTGCCCACGTCGCGCCAGGCCTTGAGGATATTTTCCGGGATCACGAAGGGTTCTGAATTCCAGCCGAGCGCTTCACGCGTCAGCTTGATTTCGTCGGCGCCGAGCGGCGAGCCATGCGAGCCGGATGTGTTCTGCTTGTGGGGCGAGCCATAGCCGATGATCGTCTTGCAGGCGATGAGCGTCGGCTTGTCGGATTTCTGCGCGGCTTCGATGGCGGCGGCGATCTGTGTCGGATTGTGGCCGTCGATGCGCGTGGCGTTCCAGCCTGCGGCTTCGAAGCGTAACAGCGCGTCACCCGATTCCGAGAGATCGAGCGATCCGTCGATGGTAATGCCGTTATCGTCATAGAGAACGATCATCTTGTTGAGCTTCAGGTGGCCGGCAAGGCTGATCGCCTCGTGGCTGATGCCTTCCATGAGGTCGCCATCCGACGCAATCACATAAGTGAAATGGTCAGTGATTTCAGCGCCATAGCGAGCAGCCGACATGCGTTCGGCGATGGCCATGCCGACGGCGGTGGAAATACCCTGGCCGAGCGGGCCGGTGGTCATTTCGATGCCCTGGGCGTGGCCATATTCGGGATGGCCAGCGGTGATCGAGCCCCATTGGCGGAAATTCCTGATCTGGTCGATCGTCATGTCCTTGTAGCCGAGCAGGTAGTTCAGCGCATAGATGAGCATCGAACCGTGACCGGCAGACAGCACGAAACGGTCGCGGTCGGGCCATTGCGAATTGGCCGGGTCGATGTTCAGGAACCGGCTGAACAGCACCGTCGCCATGTCGGCGGCGCCCATCGGCATGCCGGGGTGGCCGGAATTGGCGGCCTGCACGGCGTCCATCGCCAGAGCGCGGATGGCATTCGCCATGTCATTATGGAGGGGATTGGCCGATGCGGACGCGGCGCTCCGCGTTTGTTCGGGGGCGACCGACTGATCTGCTGGCGTCATGTCTCTAAACTCTTCAAGAGCGTCAGGGCAGGCCTTTTGGGCCGGTTCAATAGCCCGCAAAACCGCGGGTTTCGAGCGTTCGCGCCTCACTGAATGCGCCATAAATCCGTTTGCGGAGGGGCGCCGGAATCGCTTCAGGACAGGAGGCTTGCGAGCGGCGTCACATTGATCATGTGGCTTACGTCGAGTCAATGCTGGATTCGCGCAAATTGCCGCGCTTTTCTGCGGTTTGAGGTCGCTCATGGCCTCTGGCGCATTGACCTCATTTCGTCAGGACGCCTATCTTGGCGCAGAAGCCGCTCGCCAGGCGGCAAATGCGTCAGACAATTGGACCCTTATGAGTAAACTCGATTCCGCCACGGAACGCTTCAAGGCCGCGCTGGACAAGCTCGAAGCCGGGCTGCACCGCCAGCTCGTGCGGGCGCAGGCCGCTGGCCGCCTTGAAGAAGAGGTCAATACGCTGAAGGAAGACCGCGCGCTGCTCGCCGAGGAACTCGACCAGCTCAAGTCCGACGCGCGGCGTATGAACGAGTTGAACGAACGCGCCTCCAAGACGATTGCCAATACGATCGAGGGCATTCGCGAAGTTCTGGCCGATTAGGCCCAAACGGGAAGATCAGACCTATGGGACAAGTCACTGTCCATGTGAACGACAAGGCCTATACGATTTCCTGCGGCGACGGCGAAGAGCCTCACTTGCGGGAACTGGCGGCTGCTGTGAACCGTCACGTCACGGATCTCGCCCATGAAGTGGGGCAGGTGGGTGAAACGCGGCTTTTGTTGATGACCTCGCTTCTCATCTCCGACGAGCTTTCCGAGGCGCTTGCCAAGGTGAAGATGCTCGAAACCGATATCGAGCAATTGACCCAGACGCGGATTGCCGCGCTTGAGCGGTCGCGCGAGGCCGAAGACCTGCTGGCGGACGTGCTCGACAGCGCGGCGCGTCGAATTGAGGATATTGCGCGCCGGGTTGATGCGGTCTGACGCGGTTATAATGCGCGTGCCCCTTGACGTTGCCCCCATCGAGGCCCGATATGTGCTCGGGTTCTGCCTGGTTCGTCAGGAACACGCATATCTTGGGACCTTACGATTTCTTAGGGAGTTGTCCCTGGTTGAGGCCGTGGTCTCTTTCATACGACGCCCACCTACTTGTGTAGGTCTCCGGGAATCAAAGTTCCAACGGCCAAGGTGGGCCCACTTTATATCTTCTTGCGGGGTTGCATGAGCGCTTCCCAAGACAAGAAAGAGGCGCGAAAGCTCGCGAAAGCGCGCCGTGCCGAGGCGCATGAGACATATGCGGGCCTTGGGGGCGGCATATTTATCCAGCCTTTCATCCAGTCGTTGCAACCTGCGCCGGGCGCGGTGGTGGCCGGTTATGTCGCCCGAGGCGATGAGGCGGACCCCGCGCCATTGATCCAGATTCTGGCCGATCACGGGTGCCAGATTGCTCTGGCGCGCGTCTCCGCCCCGGATCAGCCCTTGCGGTTTATCCAATGGGCGCCCGGCGAACCTTTGGCTCCCGGTCCTTACGATATTCTGGAACCGACCGGCGAGAGCGCGCTTTTGCCTGATTTCGTGCTGGTGCCGATGCTCGCTTTTTCCGCCGACGGCCATCGTCTTGGCTATGGCGGGGGGTATTATGACCGCACGCTTGAGGCGCTCAGGACGCAAAAGCCCGGAATTATCGCCGTTGGCCTTGCTTTTGCCGCGCAGGAAGTGACAAACCTTCCTGTGGAGCCCGAGGATCAACCCCTCGACTGGATCGTGACCGAACGCGGGGCCAGATGTTTTCAGGACTTGAGTGAATGAAGTTTCTCTTTCTCGGCGATATTGTCGGACGCGCCGCGCGCGATGCCATTGTTTCCGAATTGCCGGGATTGCAGCGGCAGCTCGATCTCGATTTCGTCGTCGTCAATGGCGAGAACGCGGCGGGCGGTTTCGGCATCACGGCCCAGATTTGCAACGAGCTTTTCGACGCCGGGGTGGACGCCATCACGCTTGGCAATCACGCTTGGGACCAGCGCGAGGCGCTGGTGCATATCGAGCGCGAGCCGCGCCTTGTCCGCCCCGTGAATTTCCCCAAAGGCACGCCGGGTCGCGGCGCGAGCCTGCTCGAAAACGCTAGGGGCGAGCGCGTGCTGGTCATCAATGCGATGGGCCGCGTCTTCATGGATGCGCTGGACGATCCCTTCGCCGCCGTCGATGCGCAGCTCGACGCCTGTCCGCTCGGCGAAGTGGCGGATGCCATCATCGTCGATTTTCATGGCGAAGCGACGTCGGAGAAAATGGCGATGGGTCATTTCTGCGACGGGCGCGCCAGCCTTGTCGTCGGCACGCATAGCCATGTGCCGACTGCGGACGCGCAAATCTTTTCCGGCGGCACGGCCTATCAGACGGATGCGGGCATGTGCGGCGATTATAATTCTGTCATCGGCATGGAGAAGGATGAGCCCATCAACCGCTTCGTGACCAAGCTGAATAGCGGACGCTTCACGCCAGCGCTTGGACCTGCCACGCTTTGTGGCGTCTTTGTCGAAACGGAAAAGGGCACGGGCCTTGCCACGCGCGTCGAACCTTTGCGCATTGGCGGCCGTCTCAAATCCACTCTTCCGAGCCTGTAGCAGGAACCCCCATGCGGATTGTCGTCGCCGGAAATTTCAATGAACGCAAAGCGGGCGCGAATTTCTATGCGACGGTACGTAAGCTCGCCAATGGCTTCACGCGCAATGGTCATATGGTTCTTCCCTTCAGCGATCGCGACGTATCGCGCGAACAGGGACGTTTCGGCATTGGCCGCGCGGGCGATGCGGAAGCCAATCGGCGTCTGATCCTTCTATGTCGGCAATTTCGGCCCGCGCTTGTATTGCTTGTCCATGCCGACAAGATCAGCAATGAGACGCTTCGCGAAATCAAGGCGCTGCCCGATGCGCCGCGCATCGCCGTTGTCAATCTCGACCCCCTGTTCCTGCCCGAGAACCCGCCGCGCATTCGTCGCTTCGGTGAAGTCGCGGATATGACTTTCATCACGACGGCGGGCGAGAAGCTTGGCCAATTTGCGAGCGCAACCCATCGGCTTGCCTTCATGCCGAATCCGACGGATGCTTCGATTGAGACCTTCACATGTTTTGAGCGCAACGATCAGTCGGTCGATCTCTTTGGCGGTATCGGCAGCGAGAAGGGCACGCCCTGGCGGGCCGACGCCATGCGCGCCCTGCGCGACGCCGTGCCGGAAGCGCGCTATGGGTTCTATGGGATCGATGGCAAGGAGCCGCTTTCGGGCGCCGATTATTACGACGCCATTGCCGACGCGCGGATGGGGCTCAATCTCAATCGTTCGGATGAGGATTACCTCTATTCCTCGGATCGTATCGCGCAATTCGTCGGTAACGGGCTCCTGACCTTTGTGGCGCGCTCCAGCGGCTATGGCGAGATTTTCGGCGAAGACGAACTTGCCTTTTACGACGGCCCCGACGATCTCGCCGCCCGCTTGCGGCATTTCCGGAAGAATGATGCCGAGCGTCAGGCCGTGGCCGCCAAGGGTCACGCGAAATATCACGCGATCTTCAATGATCGTCTCGTGGCGCAATTTTTGGTTGAGGCGACGTTCGGTTTTCTTGATGACGAGGATTACGCCTGGCCAACCACGATTTATGGCGGCTGACGTTTTCGTCGAGATTCAATTTTCAAAATTAAAATAGGTGTGCCCCGTCATGGCATCCGAGGTGGGCGAAATGCCATGGACGGGGCACGAAGGCCGCCGCGTTCTGCGGAGGCTGGAGTCAGAGCCGTGGGTTTGGGCGGGACCACGACACCGACGCTTCTGCGATATGTTCCTGTTCGAACGGTGGGCACCCATTCAGGTGAACGGGAACATCTTCACAGTAGGTTTCCAATCCTTAATGTCTTGTTAACGAAAACTTAACGCTCAGATGCATGCGAACGAGTGATTCGCATGAACACAGAATAGATACGATTTGTTAATCACACGTTAAGAGGGAGGGATTTTTAACACAACACTTTTTGCGTGTGTTTTAATTTAAAGTCATGCGGTCTCCTGGCGCATTTTGACGATAGGGCGACAAAGGGTCTTCAATCCTGGTCACGCTGGATTTTGTGGGGGCGGGCCACTATAAAGCCCCTAATTCGCGCCCGATGACGGCGCAACGAACAAAGCTCTGGAGTCAGAATGGCCGGCCATTCCCAATTTAAGAACATCATGTATCGCAAGGGCGCTCAGGATAAGAAGCGCTCGAAGATATTTTCCAAGCTTGCCAAGGAAATCACCGTGGCAGCCAAGATGGGCCTGCCCGACCCGGCCTTCAATCCACGCCTGCGCTCGGCCATTCTGGCGGCGCGCGCGGAAAACATGCCGCGCGACAATATCGAACGGGCCATCAAGAAGAGTTCGGATCAGGGCGGAGAGAATTATGATGAAGTGCGTTATGAGGGCTTCGGTCCCGGCGGCGTTGGCGTCATCGTCGAAACGCTGACCGACAATCGCAATCGCACCGCAAGTTCGGTCCGTTCGCTCTTCTCCAAGAATGGCGGCAATCTGGGCGAAACGGGCTCCGTCTCCTTCATGTTCTCGCGTCTGGGCCAGATCGACTATGCCGCCAATGTCGCTTCCGCGGACGACATGCTCGAAGCCGCCATCGAAGCGGGCGCGGAAGATTGCGTCTCCAGCGAAGAGGGCCATGAACTTTTCTGCGAAGCGGAGTCCCTGCATGAAGTTGTGCAGGCGCTTGAGGCCAAATTCGGCGAACCCAAATCCGCCCGGATCGTCTGGAAGCCGCAGAACAGCATCGAAGTCGATGATGAAAAGGCCGAGACGCTTGTTAAATTGCTCGAAGCGCTGGACGACGACGATGATGTGCAGCAAGTTTATTCGAACTTCGAGCTGTCCGATTCGATGATGGAGAAGATGTCGGCCTCCTGAGGGCTTGCGTTTCACTCATTTCCGGATTTCGGACCTGAACAAACAGGCCCACGCCATGCCGGCCTCTCTTCGATTTCTCGGCATTGATCCGGGTTTGCGTGCAACGGGCTGGGGCGTCATCGACGTCAACGGCTCGCGGCTCGCTCATGTCGCCAATGGCACCATCACGTCCAATGATCGTCTGAGCCTTGCCGAACGGTTGGTCGAGATCGAGGCAGGGCTCATCGATGTGCTTTCCACCTTTCAACCCGATGGGGCGGCGGTCGAACAGGCTTTCGTTGCGCGCGATCCCGTTGCCGCCCTGAAGCTCGGTCAGGCGCGGGGCATTGCGTTGCTCGTGCCTGCGCGCTGCGGCGTTGCGGTTGCCGAATATGCGCCCAATCACATCAAGAAGTCGGTCGTCGGCGCGGGCCACGCTGGTAAGGGGCAGATCCGCATGATGGTGGAGATGCTGTTGCCGGGTTGCGCTGCCGCCACCGAACATGCGGCGGACGCTCTGGCGATTGCCATCTGCCATGCGCATTCGGGCGGCGCGAATGAGCGCATCGCCGCCGCACTTCTGCGCGACGCAAAGCCCGTGAAGGCGAAGCGCGCATGATCGGACGTCTCAAAGGTCTGGTGGATGAGGTCGGCGCTGACTGGGCGATCATTGACGTGAATGGCGTCGGCTATCACGTCACCTGTTCGCGCCGCACGCTTGCCGCCATGCCGTCGATCGGCGAGGCGACCACGCTTTCCATCGAAACCAAGGTCAGCGACGACGCGATCCGTCTGATCGGATTCGTTTCCGATCTCGAGCGCGACTGGTTCCGTCTGCTTCTGAGCGTGCAGGGCGTTGGCACGCGCGTGGCGCTCGCGCTTCTCGGCACATTGTCTCCCGCCGATCTCGGGCGCGCCATTGCGCTTGAAGACAAGAAGGCGGTCGCCTCTGCGCCCGGCGTCGGTCCCAAGGTCGCGACGCGCATTGTGACGGAATTGAAGGACAAGGCTCCGCAAGGAGCGGTCTTGCATGAAGTGCTTGGTACCGATGGCGCGCTCGCGCCCGCCAGCCAGTCGAGCGCTATGCGCGACGCGGTCTCCGCACTCACCAATCTCGGCTATCCTCAGGCGCAGGCTTCCGGCGCGATATCGTCGGCGATGAAGCGTCTTGAAGGCGAGGCGAGTGCGGAACAACTGATCCGGCAAGGGTTGAAGGAGTTGGCGCGGTGAGTGGGCTGATGGGTATGCTGTTTCAATTCCCTCCCCCCTTGAGCGGGAGGGCTAGGGAGGGGGGTACTCCTTGGCAAGACTCATCATTTTGCCGCTTCACCCTCTCCCAATCCTCCCCCCTCAAGGGGGAGGGATTATGTAGCGGGTGTGGTTATGTCTGATCGTCTCATCAACGCCGCCAAACGCGAAGAAGACGACGCCGAACGTTCGCTGCGGCCGCAGGTGCTTGCCGATTTCGTCGGGCAGGCCCGCGCGCGTGAAAATCTTGCCGTCTTCATCGAGGCGGCGCGCAGGCGCGGCGATGCGCTCGATCATGTGCTGTTTGCCGGTCCTCCCGGCCTCGGCAAGACGACGCTCGCCCAGATCGTGGCGCGCGAGTTGGGTGTCAATTTCCGCGCCACGTCAGGTCCCGTCATTTCAAAGGCGGGTGATCTCGCGGCACTCCTCACCAATCTCGAACCGAACGATGTTCTCTTCATCGATGAAATCCATCGCCTGACGCCTGCGGTGGAAGAAGTGCTCTATCCCGCGATGGAGGATTTCCAGCTCGATCTCATTATCGGCGAAGGCCCCGGCGCGCGATCGGTCAAGATCGACCTCGCGCCCTTCACGCTGGTCGGCGCGACGACGCGGACAGGACTTCTGACGACGCCCTTGCGGGATCGTTTCGGCATTCCGGTGCGTTTGAACTTCTATGAAATTTCCGAGCTTGAACTGATCGTGCGGCGTGGTGCGGGATTGTTCGGCATGGATGTGACGGCGGAAGGCGCGCATGAGATTGCGCGCCGCGCCCGCGGCACGCCGCGCGTCGCCGGTCGCCTGTTGCGGCGCGTGCGCGATTTCGCCGCCGTCGATGGCGTCGCTCGCGTCGATGCCAAGGCAGCCGACAAGGCGCTGCAACGTCTCGAAGTCGATGAGCTTGGCCTCGACGCGCTTGACCATCGCTATCTGCGCGCCATTGCGGTGAGTTTTTCCGGCGGGCCCGTGGGCGTCGAGACGGTGGCGGCGTCATTGTCGGAACCGCGTGACGCCATCGAGGAAATCATCGAGCCCTATCTGATCCAGCAGGGACTTGTGAACCGCACGCCGCGCGGGCGCATCCTCACAGCCGCCGCCTTTGCCCATCTGGGCCTGCCTTTGCCCAAGGGCGGCATTCCCGGTCAGGCCGCGCTCTTCAATGATGACGAGGACTTATGAGTTCGCATGAGTGGCCAGACCTTGCCGGTCGCATTGAGGGCAGGACGCATATTCTCCCGGTGCGGGTCTATTACGAAGACACGGATTTTTCCGGCATCGTCTATCACGCCAATTATCTGCGCTTTGCCGAGCGCGGGCGTTCTGATTTTTTGCGCCTCACAGGAATCAACCACACCGATCTCTTCGAAGCGGAAGTGCCGCTCGCCTTCGCGATCCATCGCATGGAGATCGATTTCGTCCGTCCGGCCCGGATCGACGACCGGCTGGAGGTCCATACCCGTTATGTGAAAGCGGGCGGGGCGAGGCTCGAAGCAGAGCAGGTGATCTGGCTCACCCCGGACGAGGGCGCGCCTGTCGAGATCTGGCGCGCGCGGGTGCTGGCCGCCTGCATCGACGGGCAGGGACGCCCGCGCCGCCTGCCGCAATCGGCTCGCGACGCGCTGGCTCCCTATGTTGACGAGGCCGTATCGTCATGAGTTGTTGTGCGCTTGCAACATCGGCTCGCCAAGCTGATGCTCTTGGTGATAAAGTCAACAAACGCCACGGTTTAGACACAATCTCTGGACTATCTTCACCTTTAATTTGGGGGAATATGGCATGAATGGACATGCTGATGTGCAGGGCTGCGCCCTGCGCCGGTCTGTTCTTGTGCATATCTCGCCACTTGCCTCGATATTCGGGGCGCTCTCGGAAATGGATTCATAATGGACCCGACGACGACGACTCAACATATCGATACCGGCGTGAACACGGCGCAGGTCATTGCCAATCAGACCGTGAACGCGGCGCCGATCGATTTTTCCATTCTGGGCCTTTTCATGCACGCCGACACGATCGTGAAGATCGTGATGCTGGGTCTGCTGTTTGCCTCGGTCTGGTCCTGGGCGATCATTTTCGACAAGTGGTGGCGTTTCAACCGCGTGGAGCGTCGCGCGGACCAGTTCGAGCGCACCTTCTGGTCTGGCCGTTCGCTTGACGATCTCTATCAGGAAGTCGGTCACCGTCCCGGTCATCCGCTTTCGGCTCTCTTCATCGCCGCGATGCGCGAATGGCGTCGCTCGCAGGAATTCACCACCGACAGCTTTCTTGGGCTCAAGGAACGCGTCGACAAGGTGATGCAGGTCACGATCAGCCGCGAAATGCTGTCGCTCGAATCCCGCCTGCTGTTTCTCGCCACCGTCGGTTCGGTTGCGCCCTTCGTCGGTCTTTTCGGCACGGTCTGGGGCATCATGAACAGCTTCCAGGCGATTGCGGTGAGCCGCGATACGAACCTTGCAGTCGTCGCGCCCGGCATTGCCGAAGCGCTGTTTGCGACCGCGCTTGGCCTTGTCGCCGCCATTCCGGCGGTTGTGGCTTACAACCGTTTCTCCAATCAGGTCAGTCGCTTCGGCTCGCGCATGGAAAGCTTTGCGGACGAATTTTCCGCCATTCTGTCGCGCCAACTCGACGAGCGGAGCTGAGCAATGGCTTTTTCCGCGCAAGGCGGTGGGTCGGGGCGCGGGCGGGGTAAATTCCGTCGCGCGCCGATGGCCGAGATCAACGTGACGCCCATGGTCGACGTCATGCTGGTGTTGCTCATCGTTTTCATGGTGGCTGCGCCCCTGTTGACGGTTGGCGTGCCGGTCGATTTGCCCAAGACGCAGGCCGCCGCCCTTTCCGGCGACAATGAACCGCTGACGATCACGATCGATGGCAAGGGACAGATTTTCCTTCAGGAAACGCCGGTCAATGCCGACGAACTCGTGCCGCGTCTGACCGCCATCTCGAAGAACGGATATGAACAGCGAATCTTTGTGCGTGCCGATAGCGACATCGATTACGGCACCGTGATGGATGTCATGGGACGGATCAGTTCCGCCGGTTTCGCCAAGGTGGGGCTGGTAACTGAAAGTGCGACGGGGGCCCCCTCTAAGGCCGGGTCAAAATAAATCTTGAGTATGCGCAAGCCGCTCATCTACTCCGCTGCGATTCACGCAGTCATTGTGGTCGCGACCATCGTCGCGCTGCCGACGCCGAAGCTCGACCCGGTGCCGACGCGTATCCTGCCCGTCGAATTGCTGACCGTGGCCGAGATGACCAATCTCAAGCGGCAGGCAAAGCTGGAAGCGAAAAAGCCCAAGCCCGTCGAGACGCCGAAGCCAAAGCCCGCACCCGAAAAGCCCAAGCCGACGCCCGTGCCGCCAACGCCTGAAAAGGCCGAGCCCACGCCGCCTGCGCCCGAGGAAAAGGTCGAGCCTTTGCCGGACAAGACGGCGGAGAAAAAGCCTGAAGAAAAGAAAAAGCCCGAGCCGCCCAAGCCCGAAAA
The DNA here is from genome assembly GCA_049303435.1 of Parvibaculum sp. Lineage (GTDB taxonomy): Bacteria > Pseudomonadota > Alphaproteobacteria > Parvibaculales > Parvibaculaceae > Parvibaculum. The sequence continues at coordinate 29,441 of JBAQNC010000124.1, forward strand.
GAAGAAGCCCGAGCCGGTCAAAAAGCCGGTGAAGAAGAAGCCTGCCTTCGATCCGACCAATATTGCGGCGCTTCTGAACAAGATGCCGGATACGGCATCCGAGCCCGACGAGGCGACGCCGACAGACGAAAAGGCCGATGCATCCGAGACGGATAATCCGGACGAGCCCATGTCTGTGAGCGAGCTTGATGCGCTGCGCCAGAAGATCAATCAGTGCTTCAATGCGGGCTTCCTCGCCGCCGCGATGGATGCCGACAAGCTTTATGCCGATATCAGCTTTGAACTGGCCGAGGATGGCTCGGTGCTTGGCGTGCCGTCGATCGATGGCCGCGGCCCTGGCGCTTCCGATCAGCTGGCTGTCATTGCGCGCAAGGCCGTGGTGGAGTGTTCGCCTTATGACAAGCTGCCGCGCGACAAATATCGGACCTGGAAGGACGTTACGGCCCGTTTCACGGTTTCGGGCATGATGTAGGCGTCGCAAATAGCGATTAATTTCGGCGAAATGGGGGGATTTCGCAGAAATGACAAAATGTGGCTTCATCCTCCGCGTTCCATGTTGGAAATATTGATGGGCCTTTGGGCAGGAGTGACGAGAATGTTGGACGTATTTGGCAGGATCTGGCGCGGGACCCGGTTCGGCATGACCCGCAGCGCTTCGACCGCCCTGTTTCTTGCCCTTCCGTTTGTGGCTCTGGGGCTCGTGGTCGCGTCTTCTCTTCCTGCGCACGCCGCCATTCATATCGACATCAACACGGCCAACAGCGAACCCATGCCGATCGCGGTTACCGATTTCGTCGGTGGCGCGGGGCAGGAGGCTTCCGCCGGTATCGACATCGCCAAGGTGGTAACCAACGATCTCGAGCGCTCGGGTCTTTTTGCGCCGCTGCCGCAAAATTCCTTCATCGAAAAAATCAGTGACATGAATGTGCCGCCGCGCTTCGGCGACTGGCGCATCATCAAGGCGCAGTCTCTGGTCACCGGTCAGACCAGGCTCGAAGCCGACGGTCGTCTGCGTGTCGAGTTTCGTCTCTGGGACGTCTATGGCGAGCAGCAGCTTACCGGCTTGCAGTTCTTTACGACGCCGGACAACTGGCGTCGCGTGGCGCATCTGATTTCGGACGCGATCTACAAGCGCCTGACCGGTGAAGAAGGCTATTTCGATACGCGTATCGTCTATACGTCGGAAACGGGTCCGAAGAACCGTCGCGTCAAGCGTCTGACCATTATGGATCAGGACGGCTACAACCCGCGCATGTTGACCAATGGCGCCGAGCTTGTGCTGACACCGCGTTTCAGCCCGAATTCGCAGGAGATCACTTATCTCTCCTATCACAACAACCGCCCGCGCGTTTATCTGCTCGACATCGAGACGGGGCAGCAGGAAGTTGTCGGCGATTTCCCGGGCATGACCTTCGCGCCGCGTTTCTCGCCGGATGGTCAGAAGATCATCATGAGCCTACAGCGCGGCGGCAACGCCAATATCTACACGATGGATTTGCGCTCGCGCAAAGTGACGCGGCTGACCAATACGGCCGCGATTGACACCGCGCCGAGCTATTCGCCCGACGGGACGCAGATCACCTTCGAATCGGATCGTGGCGGCGCTCAGCAGGTCTACGTCATGAATGCGGATGGCTCGAACCAGCACCGCATCAGCTTCGGCACGGGCCGATATGCGACGCCCGTCTGGTCGCCGCGTGGCGACTTCATCGCCTATACCAAGATGGTCAGCGGCCAGTTCGTCATCGGCGTCATGAAACCCGACGGCACGGGCGACCGTGTGCTGACCGAGGGCTATCACAATGAGGGTCCGACCTGGGCGCCCAATGGCCGCGTGCTGATGTTCTTCCGCGAAGTGCGCGGCGCACAGGGCGGGCCGAATCTCTGGTCGGTCGATCTGACCGGTCAGAACGAGCGCCCGGTGCCCACGCCGACCTTCGCCTCCGACCCTGCCTGGTCGCCCAGAATCCAGTGAGGCACTCAGCAGAAGGCGCCTACCGATAGTGCCGGATCGAGTATTTCACTACCTATGGTGTTTCTTCCCGGTGACACACAGGTTTCATCATGAGGGCCTATGCTCGCAAGTCATGAGAGAGCGGTGGGTAAGTATTCGTTCGCCGAGCTTTTGGAAAATGATGTAAAATTGTCACTGTGTGATTGCTGAAATGTCGCAAACATTTCAATGTTCTTGCAAACGCTTAGGTCCCTCGGTAGTATTTTTGTTGCGGTAAGGCAACCCAGCTCCTTCTGGTCAGCTGCGCCAAGCGATCATTTTCAAATCAGAAGAGGGTTTTGCCTTCGATATTTGGGATGTTTGCCGCCAACAGCACTAGCACTAAGGATACTGAGCCGCTTTGGCCGTTGAGATTAAAATGGAGAGCACCCGAATGAAGTCCCCGTATGCAGGCCTGCGGTTCGTCGCCGTGGCCGCAGCTTTTTTGATGGTTGCCGCTTGCAGTTCAACTGATGCGACCTCAAGCGCGACGCCGTCTTCTTCCTCGTCGACCGTGACCCCCGGCACTCAGCAGGACCTTGTCACCAATGTTGGTGACCGCGTGTTTTTCGACACCGACAAGTCCAATCTGAAAGATGACGGCAAAGCCACTCTGCAGCGTCAGGCTGCCTGGATGAAGCTTTACCCGAACCTGACCTTCTCGATTGAAGGTCATGCCGACGAACGCGGCACACGTGAATACAACCTCGCGCTTGGTGGCCGTCGCGCCGCCGCCGTGAAGGATTTCCTTGTCAGCCTCGGTATTGACGGCTCGCGCCTCAACACCGTGTCCTATGGCAAAGAACGTCCGGTTTGCCTCGAATCCAATGAGGATTGCTGGTCCCAGAACCGTCGCGCTGTGACGGTTGTTGCCGACGGCGCAAGCAGCTAAGCCACCGTTTAGCTTGACTTATGGTTACGGGAGCGCCCTTTCGCATAATGCGAAGGGGCGCTCTTTTCGTTTCGGCCCTGTCTGGTGGTTTCCTGTGGTCCGCGCCCAAATTTGGTCGTAGTTATCGCTAGGATAAAATAAAAGAGGTCTGGCGACCGGATTGGTTGTGTCGCAACTGAAATATCGTCTTGAGGCGGAACAGGTGAGTAAAACAAAATTTCTTGTGGCAGGCAGCGTGTTGTCTCTCGTCGCCTTGATGGCGGTCTGGCCCGTCAGCGCTCGGGCGGATGACACCGATTTGCGAGCCGTCAATAATCGCCTCGACCGGATCGAGCGGGCGGTCAAGGATATTCAGCAGAATTACGGCAATGGCGGCGATGTCGCCTCCGCGCCTGTCGGCGGCGGCAGTTCATCCGTCGGCGAACTTCAGTTGCGCCTCAACGATATCGAAGAGCAGTTGCGCAATGTGACGGGGCGGATCGAGGAAATCAATCACAGGCTCGACCAGAACGCACAGGATTTTCAGTCCTACAAGGAAGCCAACGATTTGCGCTTCCAGGAGCTTCAGTCCGGTGGTGCGGCTGCGAGCCCCGCTGGCGGTGCGGCAGTTCCTTCGCGGCCAACGGCCAGCTTTGACGCCGGCAATGCGAGCGCCGAGCCCGCCACCGCAGCAAATGCCGCGCCGCTGGTGACGTTGCCCGCAGGCACGCCACAGGTTCAATATGATTTCGCGATCGATCTCCTGAAGCGCGGCCAGTTCCCGCAGGCGCGCGACGCCTTCAAGCAATTCCTCGCGCAACACCCCAAGGATGCGCTTGCCGGCAATGCGCAATACTGGCTTGGCGAGACCTATTACGTTCAGGGCCAGTACAAGGATGCCGCCGACAGTTTCCTCAAGGGCTATACGACCTATTCCAGGAGCAGCAAGGCGCCCGACAGTCTGCTGAAACTCGGCATGACGCTTGGCGCGCTGAAGCAGAAGGATGCGGCCTGCGCCACATTCGGTCAGCTCAAGGAGCAATTTCCGCAAGCCTCTCCCGCCGTTGTCGCGCGTAACAAGCAGGAACGCCAGAAGCTCGGCTGCTAGGGTCTCGACCATGCGCCGGAAAACCAGGACATGAGTATTTTGCCAAAAACGCCGACGCCCTTGAGCGTTGCGGATTTTGGCAACCGTCTGGTGCGTCTCGAGCCGGGAACCCGCGTCGGTATCGCCTTTTCGGGCGGCCCGGATTCGCTCGCTCTCCTGATCCTCGCCGCGCAATGGGCGGCCAGATCGAAGAACCGGACCATCATCGCCTTCACCGTCGACCACGGGCTTCGCACCGAAGCGGCAGCGGAAGCAAGACATTGCGCCCGTATCGCGAAGTCGCTCGGCGTCACGCATCGCATTTTGCATTGGCATGGCGACAAGCCTGAAAGCGGCATTCAGGCGGCAGCGCGTCAGGCGCGATACGCGCTGCTTGAAGAAGCTTGCGTCCACGAAAAGCTCGACAGTCTGCTCGTCGCCCATCATCTGGAAGATCAGGCCGAGACATTTCTGCTGCGGCTTGCGCGCGGCAGCGGTGTCGACGGGCTGGCGGGCATGGCTGCCTCGCGCCAGCTCCATGATGCGCAGGGCGCGCCTTCCGTTCGGTTGCTGCGTCCGCTTCTCGACGTGCCGCGCGCGAGCTTGCGCGCCGTCGTCGTCAAGTCGGGGCTCAAGGCCATCGAAGACCCAAGCAATGAAAATCCGAAGTTTGATCGCGTGAAGGTTAGGCAGATGGCGCAGGCGCTGTCGTCTCTGGGCTTGAGCGCTCAACGCCTCGCCGACACCGCGTCCAATATGGCGCGGGCGAGGGAAGCGCTTGAGGCGCAGACGGACACCTTCTTTCAAAGCGACTCAAAGCTGCGTGACACCGGATGCATCGAAATTGACGCAAGGGCTTTCCTCGCGTTGCCACAGGAGATCGCGCTCCGCGTCCTCGCTGAGGCTCTCAGACATGTCGGCGCAAGCGATTACCCTCCGCGCTTCGATGCGCTCATGGGCGTTTATAACGAGTTGAAGGCAGGCAAGCTCGGGCGCGGGCGGACGCTGAATGGCTGCAAGCTTGCAGCGCAGGGGCAGGGGCTTATCGTCCTGCGCGAACTGTCAGCCGCCCTGAAGGCTCCAGATCTCATTCTGGAGGGCGGCGCGCGCCGCGGCGTCTGGGATGGCCGCTTCATTGTGACACTGTTGAAGTCGCCGGGACGGAGCGGTTCATTGGCGGTCAGGGCTCTCGGGCTTCAGGCCGTGCGCGAGTTGGTGGCTTCAGGCCAAACCCTTCCCGAAGGGCCAAAAGCCTCATTTCCGGCGCTGCCCGGCCTCTGGCGTGGGGACAAGCTGGTCGCGGCGCCGTCCTTCGGGATTGCCGATCAGGGGTACCTGTTTGAGGTCGAAATTCATGCCTCAGGCCGCTTTGGGCGGTCGTAAGGGTGTTTTCACAGGTTTCGGGCATATTTAGGCC